>OMTG01000098.1 GCA_900313905.1 uncultured Actinomycetes bacterium
CGCAGACCCTGATGATCACGGTGCAGATCAACGAGTACGCCGAGAAGGGCGCCTACGGCATCGCCTGTGCCTTCGCGACGATCCTTATCGCAATCACCTACGCAGCCGTCCTCTTGATGAACCTCTTCATCAAGCACTTCGGCACCAGCGCCAAGATCAACGCAGCATCCGAAGAGGAGGAATAAGGCAATGGCAAAAGAGAAGAAGGGTGTGCGCCTCGAGCACATCTCCAAGATCTACCAGGACCCGAAGACCGGCAAGGATTTCTACGCCGTCCATGATGCGAACATCGATATCGCACCGGGCGAGTTCGTGACGCTCCTCGGCCCTTCAGGCTGCGGCAAGACCACGATCCTGCGCATGATCGCAGGCTTCGAGAGCCCTGATGAGGGCCAGATCTATCTGGGTGGCGAGCCCATCAACGATCTCACCCCGAACAAGCGCGACACGGCCATGGTGTTCCAGAGCTATGCACTGCTCCCCCACTACAACATCTTCGACAACGTCGCCTACGGCCTGAAGATCCGCAAGATGCCTGCCGACGAGATCAAGGAGAAGGTCACCCGCATCCTCGGCATGGTCGGCCTCGAGGGCATGGAAGACAGGATGACGAACCAGCTCTCTGGCGGCCAGCAGCAGCGCGTCGCTCTGGCCCGCGCCCTTGTTATCGAGCCGTCGGTCCTGCTCTTCGATGAGCCGCTCTCGAACCTCGATGCGAAGCTCCGCGTCGATATGCGCAACGAGGTGCGCCGCATCCAGCAGGAGGCAGGCATCACCGCCGTCTATGTCACCCATGACCAGAGCGAGGCCATGGCCATCGCAGACCGCATCATCGTTATGAAGAAAGGCGTCATCGACCAGGTCGGCGACCCCCGCACGGTCTACTACCACCCGGTGGACGAGTTCGTCGCCGACTTCATCGGCGAGTCCAACTTCCTGAGGGGCACCCTCGACGAGAAGGATGGGGATACCGGCATCGCCACGATCGAGGGCCACAAGGTCGAGGTCGACGGCGTCAGCGCCCACAAGATCGGCGACAACATCACCCTGGTCCTGCGTCCTGAAGGCGCCATCCTCGCCGATGAGGGCGTGCTCCGCTGCAAGGTCACGCTCTCCCGCTTCATGGGCTCCTACCAGAACTACCAGGTGATGGTCGGCTCCACCCTCGTGAAGATCCAGGACTTCAACCCGAAGATGCACAAGATCTACGAGGTCGGGGACGATGCCTTCGTGCAGTTCACGAAAGGCGACCTCCACGCCCTGTAGGCCAGAACCACAGCGTCACAGCAAGGCGGCCCGCATCGATGTGCGGGCCGCCTTTTCTTCTCTCGACTCTCAAGCGGTGCCTCAGGATGCCTCATGTTCCCTGATCGTCTGGGCCAAGACCTCAGCCGCAAGCGCAGCACCCGCTGCAGATGGATGCCTGCCATCTGCAGCATAGAGCGCATCTGGATCCGGTGACTGGAAGAAGGCCTCCCCCACCTCTGCCAGAAGAGCTCCATTCTGGGAGGCGCAGTCCCTGTAGGCGCGCACGAGCCCCTCATGCATCTCCTCATAGCTCCAGGGAAGCGCCTCCATCCGCTTCGACCCCGGACGACATGCCCAGGTCTCGAAGAGCACCGGCTGGATCCCATGCTCCCGGGCAAGGCTGCAGAGGCCGTGCACGCTTCTCTCAAAGCTTGCAGGCGAGACCAGTGGACCTGTGCTCATCTCCTGCAAGATGAGATAGTCCCACCTCTCCTCATCCAGCGCCGTGAGCGTGCGGGCGCCCATCTTCGTCTTGGGGTTCAGCTGCTCAGCCAGACGTGCCCCACCCCGGGCGTGGACCACGGCCTCGGCGCCGAGCAGCTCCCCCAGCCTCTCAGGCAATCCCTGGGACGTGGTGAAGCTGTTCCCGAGCATCAGTATCCGCATCGCATCTCCTCCCGCCACAAGGCAAGACCAAGCCTACAGCCGGCAGTTCCCGAGCTGCTCGAAATGCCTGATCATCGCTGCGAAGTCCTCATCGAGCATTCCCTCGGCCTTCATGCTCTGGAGGATCTCGAAGGTCTGTGCCGTATAGGGTACCGGAGATGCCACCTCATGCGCCGCATCGAGGCAGTTCGCGACATCCTTGTGGAGGATGGCAGCAGCAGCGCTGGGCGGCGTGAAGTCATGGGCAAGCATCTGTGGCAGCTTCATATCGAGGACGACAGAGCCTGCTGCCCCGCCCCGTATCGCCTGATAGACACACTCGGGGTCGGCGCCTGCCTTCACCGCGAAGATGAAGGCCTCGCAGATGGCAGCCGTCGTATCGGCCACGATCATCTGGTTCGTGAGCTTGCAGACGCTGCCTGCCCCGCAGTCCCCGATCCTCACCGCAGACGATCCAAGCACCTGGAAGATGGGCTGCATCTTCTCGAAGTCTGCTTCCTTGCCGCCACACATGATAGCAAGCTTCCCCTCGATGGCACCCTTCTCGCCACCCGAGACCGGTGCATCCATGAAGGAGACGCCCTCTTGGGCCAGAAGGTCGCGGCAGGCCCGTGATTCAGAAGGCTTCACGGAGCTCATGTCGCAGACCATGGCACCCGGATGCAGGCGCGCTGCTGCACAGCTGTGGCTGATGCTCCCTCCTGCTGCCTTGGTGCCGAAAAGCACGCTCTGGACGATGGGGCCGGCCGGCAGCATCAAGATCAGCACATCGGCAAAGGAGCAGATCTCCTTGTTCGAGCCTGCTTGGGCGCCCGCTGCCACGACCTCCTTCACAGCATCTTCCTTGAGGTCCCCCACCATCAGGCTGTAGCCGGCATGCACCAGGTTCATCGCCATCGGCTTTCCCATGGTGCCGAGGCCGATGAAGCCGATATGAGTGCTCTGGGGTCCAAAAGCCTGACAATCCGATTCGTTTGGTTCCATAGCGTTGCTTCCTCTCTGGAACGCAGTACCTTTCCAAACATTCCATCCACCTAGGATAGCCATTGGCCCCGTCCTGCGTTCTGTGCGCTCAGGCAGGAGCACAGGCACAGCACGCCATCCCCGTCGGGATGCCTGATGGCATGCGGAGCAGAGCCTCGCTCTTCTCTGCCCTCCTTATCAGCGCTGTGGATATGCTCTGTGGTTCATGGCAAAGAAGTTAACTCTGCTGCAGCGCAGGGCCTGTGCGCGCTACCGTTTCTCCAGCACCCGTCAGAGCAGGACACGGAGGAATCCATCCATGGATCGAAGCACCTATGACACCTATATCGATGTGCTCCAGCGCGAGCTTGTCTGTGCCCTCGGCTGCACCGAGCCCATCGCTGTCGCCTACGTAGCAGCCCTTGCCCGCGATGCCTTGGCCACGATGCCCGACCATCTCGAGGTCGCCTGCTCTGGCAACATCATCAAGAACGTGAAGAGCGTGACCGTCCCCAACTCCGATGGCCAGCGCGGCATCGAGGCAGCAGCCACTCTGGGCTGCGTCGGCGGAGATGCCACCCGTGCCCTCGAGGTGCTCGAGAGCATCACAGATGGGGACCGCACACGGACCCGTGAGCTCGTCGAGGAGAACTTCTGCACGGTATCGCTTGCCCAGGATGTGCCCAACCTCTATGTCCGTGTGATCGCCACCGGAGCCGGGCACGAGGCATGCGCCTGTGTGGCAGGCAGGCACACGAATGTCGTCGAGCTCACCCGTGACGGCGAGAGCATCACTGTGGATGGCATCACGCCAAATGAGCAGGATACCTGCGCCCAGGGCGCAGAGCCGGAAGAGCCAGGCCTCTCCTCCCTCTCCCTCGAAGGCATCTGGGAGTTCATCCACGAAGTGGATATCGAAGACATCCGCGAGATGATCGAGCGCCAGATCTCCCTCAACAAGGCCATCTCGGATGAGGGGCTCTCAGGCGACTGGGGCGCCCGCATCGGCAAGACCTTGCTCCTCACCCGCCCCGACGATATCACCTGCCGCGCCCGTGCAGCTGCTGCAGCAGGCTCCGATGCCCGCATGAGCGGCTGCGCCATGCCGGTCGTGATCAACTGCGGAAGCGGCAACCAAGGCATCACCTGCTCGCTCCCTGTCTACGAATACGCCCAATACCTCCGCATCTCGCACGACGAGATGCTCAGAGCCGTAGCGCTCTCCGATCTCACCGCCATCCATGCAAAGCGCTTCATCGGCGAGCTCTCTGCCTTCTGCGGCGCAGTCACCGCAGCGACTGGCGCCGGCGCTGCCATCTGCTACCTCAGGGGCGGCACCTTCGGCCAGTACCAGGCCACCATCGCGAATACTTTGGCCAATGTCGGTGGCATCGTCTGTGACGGCGCCAAGCCGAGCTGCGCTGCAAAGATCGCTGCAGCGGTCGATGCCGCAATCCTCGGCTGCGACATGGCACTCGCGAATGTCGACTTCCGCCCCGGCGAGGGCCTCATCGGCGAGACGACCGAAGAGACGATCCGTTCCATGGGATACGTCGGCAGGGTCGGCATGCATCCGACTGACGTCGAGATCCTGAACATCATGATTGGCAAGACCATCTGCTCATAGCAGATGCAGACAAGCACGTGCATATGCGAAGCCTCAGGCTCTGCCTGGGGCTTTCTACATAGCACTTTCTACATAGCATGGACAATCCGGGATAGGTTCAGACCTATAGAAAACGACCTCGCTTTGGGCCACTGAATCCGAGCAGCGGCATCGCCAATCCATTCAGATGGCATCAGCTGCTGCTTGTCCCAGACCTTGGCTGCAGCCATCTCGCAGCCGCAAAAGATATTCAACGCAGCTGCCAGATACATCGATGGATGAGATGAACCTATGCTTCCCCTTGACGCCCACGATCTCATACTTGCTCACAACGCCGAAGCGATATTCGCAGCTCCGGAGCTGCTGGCAGATGCGCTGCCCATTCGCCTTCCAATAGGTGGGCAGATCGGACACCCGCATGCCATCAGGGCCCTCGCCGTCACGCTTGCCAGCGAAATGGTTGAGCGCCTTCTGCACGTTCTCCGCTGATATGACATCCTCGATAGTGAGCATGATCATAGGGGAACATGGCTTATTCCTCCCAATGGGCAAGGTGTCACTTCCGTGACCAAATCCGGTATCTTCGACCGTCCGGTACACGTCCGCGATAGGGGTAAGGTGCGCAAGCTAATCGCAGCGGGGATGATCCACAGGCTTATTCTCGATCCCTCTATAGGTAAGGTGCACTGCTTGGCTGCGGCTTGGCTGCTGCTGGATTTGCGGCGGGAGGTCTCAATCCCTCTATAGGTAAGGTGCACAGGCTTAGCCCGGCGGAAATCGGAACCGCCATCTGTGAGATGGGTCTCAATCCCTCTATAGGTAAGGTGCACTAGATGGACATAATCGTAAACAGCATCAGTCCAGCCATGAGGTCTCAATCCCTCTATAGGTAAGGTGCACTGCCATGATGAACGACGCTCGCGACGGTAAGTTCGATGATGAGTCTCAATCCCTCTATAGGTAAGGTGCACAGTGCATAATAGAGCTCAGTTGAGTCAAAAGGTGGTTAATATCCTAGCCCGGGCTGCCTTGGACCCCATCCACTGAAGCCATATTCACAATTCCTACATATAATTTTCTCCGACCTCTGAGAGTTAAAAACGATTGAATAGTCAACCAGTGTGCGGATAGAGCTCCGCGTCTCCGGCATTCCCCGCGC
>OMTG01000139.1 GCA_900313905.1 uncultured Actinomycetes bacterium
CCGATCATGAGGTCGGCAAGCTCCTGCTCGGTCGTGTCGGCCACCCGCACGGTGCTGACCGTCTCGCCACGGCGCAGGACCGTGACACGGTCGGAGATGCGCATGACCTCGCGCATCTTGTGGGAGATGAAGATGATGGCCTTCCCCTCGGCCGTGAGGGAATGCATGATATCGAAGAGGCCCTCGACCTCGAGGTCGGTGAGGACGGCGGTCGGCTCGTCGAGGACGAGGAGGTCGGCGCCGCGGAAGAGCACCTTCATGATCTCGACGCGCTGCTGCATGCCGATGGACATGTCGGCGACCCGCTCGTCGAGGTCGATCTCGAGCCCGTAGCGGTCCATCAGCTCTTCGATCGCCTTGCGGTCATCCGCCTCCTGGAGCAGCGGCGATGAGTGGCGCTTGTCGCCCAGGATGATGTTCTCGAGGCCCGTCATGTCCTCGATCAGCATGAAGTGCTGATGGACCATGCCGATGCCGTGCTCGACGGCGACGCGCGGAGAGGAGATGCTGACCTCCTCGCCCCGGATGAAGATCTTGCCCTCCGTCGGCTGATAGAGCCCTACGAGGACATTCATCAGGGTGGACTTGCCCGCACCGTTCTCGCCGAGAAGCGTGTGGACCTCGCCCTCCTGGACATCGAAGGAGACGTCGCGGTTCGCATAGAACGAACCGAAGCGCTTGCTGATGTTCTCCATCCTCAGCAATTCGGCCATGTCTGCCGCCTTTCGCTTCTTGGTCAGCTTTGGGTCAACTTAAACATAGATGCAGAGTATTGCAGCTTTCTGTTAACGCTCCTTTACCACCTGCTTGCGATGTTGTCTTAATTCTTCCAATGGGGGCTTCTGTTGCCTCCATCCCGCCTTTCATCATCTATTGAACCACACGAAAAGCTCCTCCTGCACCGGGAATGGGACAAGCGCCCCCGCCACGTCGTGAGCGTTGCCCGATAGCGCGCAGAAGGTGCTGCTGGCTGGCATGGGTTCTAGTCCTGGGAAGAGAACGCTATCGCCCTTCCACCTCGAATTCGAAGACGTTGCCCTTCCCCCGGTAGGTGGCGATGGAATACTCTGAAGCCCTGCCGCGGCCATCCCTTCCCACCGAATGGAAGAGGAAGAGCGGATCGTGCGGCGCCACATCGAGAAGCGCTGCCTCCGTCTCATCGGCAGAGGCCACCTCGAGCCTCCGGTGGGCCTTAACGACAGGATCGCCCACCTTCCCCATCGCCTCGTAGAGCCTCGTAGTGGTGAAGTCGAACCCATCGAGCCCCGGATAGAGGCGGCAGGGGATATGGCTCTCCACGAAGACATTGGGCACGCCATCGACCGAGCGGAGACGCACGAGCTTGTAGGCCTCCTCCCCTGCCTTGAGCTCCAAGGCCTCAGCCACCTGGGCTTCAGCCTCCTCGCGGCGGAAGAGGAGCACCGCGGTCGTCACCTTGTGCCCTGCCATCCCGGCCTGGTCCTGGAAGCTCTTCACTCCCATCGTGAAGGACTGGTCGATCTTCGGCCGTGTGACGATGGTGCCCCGCCTCCTCCTGCTCTCGAGATAGCCGGCATCGGAGAGGAGCCGTATGGCCTGGTGCACGGTCGGCCTGCTCACCCCATAGGCGGCTGCAAGCTCCATCTCGGAGGGGATGAGCATGCCTTCCGGATAGGTCCCGTCCGAGATCTTGGCGAACAGGTCGTCCCGTATCTCCTCGTAGCGCGCCATCGATTCCCTCCTCTGCTCTGATGCTTTACTTATATACTACATATAAAGGAATCTGTCGGTTTATTTGTCATTACTTATTGAGGCAGAAACAGGGAAAGCCGTACAATCAGCAGCAGCGGACAGAGAGAAAGGACATCTCATGGGAAAGCGCTATACCTTGGACGATCTGGCACGGCTCGTCGACCATACCAACCTGCATCCCGATGCCACCGAAGCGGACATGCGGAAGCTCTGCGACGAAGCGAAGTGCTACCACTTCAAGATGGTCGCCATCAACCAGGTGCAGTCGAAGCTCTGCTCCGAGCTCCTGCGCGGCACCGATATCGACACCGGCGCCGCCATCGCCTTCCCGCTCGGCCAGACCTCGATCGCAGCCAAGGCCTTCGAGACCAAGGATGCCATCTCCCAGGGCGCAAACGAGATCGACTACGTCGTGAACCTGACCCAAGTGAAGGCAGGCAGATGGGACTACCTCGAGGAGGAGATGCAGGCAATCGTCTCGATCTGCAACGAGGCCCATATCCCCTCGAAGGCCATCTTCGAGTGCTGCCTTCTCACCGAGGAGGAGAAGCTCGGGCTCTGCCGCGTCGCCTCGAAGGTCCATCCCACCTTCGTGAAGACCTCGACCGGCTTCTCGAAGTGGGGCGCCACCGTCGAGGACGTGGAGCTCATGCGTGCCAATGTGCCCGAGGATGTGCAGGTGAAGGCTGCAGGCGGCATCCGCGATGCCGACACCTTCATCGCGATGATCAAGGCTGGCGCCACACGCATAGGCTGCTCTGCCGGCGTCCCCATCATGGAGGAGTTCCGCCAGCGCTTCGCAGCAGCCGGCACGGACGCAATCGAGATCTGAGGCCTGCCTGATATATATCTTCAATACGAAAGAAGCCTCCCGCATCCATTGCCGGTGCGGGAGGCTTTCCTTGTGGCGTGCAATGCCAGCTATTCTGTCTTCTTGCCAGCCACCATGCTCTTGAAGACGCCGGACTGGTCGAAGTCCTCAGGCAGGAGCACCGTCGAGCTCCTGCCAGATGCGGCGTAGTTGTTCATCATATCGGTCCACTGGGTGAACTCGAAGAGGCGGTTTGCCTCCTCCTCGGTCACGCCCGACTCCCGGATCGTGTCGATCGAATCCTTGATGCCGCGGGCGATTGCGACACGCTGGTCGGCGATGCCCTTGCCCTCGGCCGCCATGGCCTCAGCCTTTGCCTGGGCAGCGATCACAGTCTTGGCCTTTGCGGCATTTGCATCGTTCGTCGCGCTCTCGAGGTTGTTCTTCGAGGCGATGATGTGGTTCATCGACTCCTGGACCTCCTTGGGGAGCTTGATGCGGGTGATCAGCGTCGTCACGAGCACATAGCCATAATCGAGCATCTTCGCGGCGACGACCTCGTCGATCGCATGGGCGATGGCATCCTTCTCGGAGAACACCTCGTCCAAGGTGCGTGCCGGGATCTGGGAGCGCAGGGCATCGGCCAGATAGTCCTGCATCTGCCCCACCGGGTCCTGCAGCGTATAGAAGCTCCGGTAGGCGCCCGAGTCCTTGCCCTTCTCCATATCGGAGAAGTCCACATGGTACTGTATCGAGACATCGAGCTCGATCGTCACGTTGTCCTTCGTCTTCGCATCGAACGTCATGTGCTCGTCTTCAGTCATGAGCGATATGTCATGCGTGATATCGAGGAAAGGGATCTTCACATGGAAGCCGGGGCCGGCAAAGCCATGGAAGCGCCCCAGCCGCTCGATCACGGCGAGGTGCTGCTGGCGCACCACATAGCCCGTGAAGAGGACGATCACGAGGATTACGACAAGAAGAACGATGAGTCCCATATCTGGCTCCTATCTGGTCAGGTGGACCTTGCGTGCATCCACGATAGCAGACCGGAGCCTCGCCACACCTCAGCGCACGTCCCCGTTTCGGTACAGAGACGATCAGGAACCCTTTCTTGAAGCAAAAGGGTGCCATGGCCTCGCCAACAGAAGAAAGCAGGGGCGCCAGCACAGAGCCAGCTCCCCTGCTCCAGAATCAGCGAATCCTTAGGCCTGCTTCGGATAGAAGCCCGACGGCGCCTCGCTCAGGTTGATCATGATGTTCTTCACCTGGCTATAGGCATCGAGGATGCGGTGGTCGGTCTCACGGCCGATGCCGGACTGCTTGTAGCCGCCGAACGGCGCGCCTGCCGGGATCATGTTGTAGGTGTTGACCCACATGCGGCCCGTATGGACGCCAGAGGCGACACGCAGGGCACGGTTGATATCGGTCGTCCACACAGCACCGGCAAGGCCGTACTTGGAGTCGTTCGCCAGGTCGATGACCTCCTGCTCGTCGTGGAACTTCTGCAGCACGACGACCGGGCCGAAGATCTCCTCCTGCGCGACACGGACCTTGTTGTTCGGCGCTTCGAGGATGGTCGGCTCCATGAAGGCACCCTTGCCGAGCGCGCCTTCCGTGATGCGGTGGCCACCAGTGAGGACCTTGCAGCCCTCATCCTCGCCGATCTTCACATAGTTCAGGATCTTGTTCAGCTGCTTCTCGTTGATCTGGGCGCCCATCTGGGTATCGTCCTCCCACGGCAGCCCGACCTTCACGCTCTGGAATGCCGGCACGATATCCTGGACGAAGCGGTCGTAGATGTCCTCATGCACGAAGAGACGCGAGCCTGCGCAGCAGACCTGGCCCTGGTTGAAGAGGATGCCCAGCTGCACGCCGTCGATCATCTGGTCCCAGCGGCAATCCGGGAAGACGATATCGGCAGACTTGCCGCCCAGCTCGAGGGTGGCAGGGATGATCTTGTTCGCTGCTGCCTGGGCAACGCTCTCGCCCACTGCCGTGGAGCCCGTGAAGGCGAGCTTGGAGATGCGGGGATTGTCGAGCAGTGCCTGGCCAGAAGTGCCGCCCCGGCCGGTGATCACATTGAAGACGCCTGCCGGGATGATGTCCTGGGTGAGCTCGGCAAAGCGCAGGACCGAGAGGCTCGTCGTGGAGGACGGCTTGAAGACCGTGCAGTCGCCTGCGGCAAGCACCGGTGCGATCTTCCAGGCTGCCATCAGGAACGGGAAATTCCAGGGCACGATCTGGCCGACGACGCCGATCGGCTCGCGCACGACGAGCGACAGCAGGTTCCCGTCGATATTGTTGACCTCGCCCTCATCGGCTTCGAGGAGCGATGCGAAGTAGCGGAACTGCTCGATGCCATAGGCGACATCGATGGCACGGGTCTCACGGATCGGCTTGCCGTTGTCCAGCGTCTCGATCTCTGCGAGCTCTTCGGCATGCTCTTCCAGACGATCGGCAACAGCACGCAGCACGTGCACACGCTCCGAGCGCTTGGACGTGCCCCAGGTCTCGAAGGCCTTCCATGCCGCATCGACCGCTGCATCGACCTCTTCAGGCGTGGCGTCTGCGATCTCGGAGAGCTGCTGGCCGTCTGCCGGGCAGGTGACCTCGATCTTCTCGCCCTTCGACGGCACCCACTTGCCGCCGATATAGAGCTGGTACGAATCCTTGATGGTCCCGATGGACTCTTTGGTGAATGACATAGCTATCTCCCATGATGGCTGGAATATCCAGAATGCGGAGGATAGCCACGCGCAGGTGTGCTTCCTATGTATCGTCCGGGCTGGCACATAGAGGCCGCATCTGTCGCGGTTCCTCTTGCCGTCTTGCTACCTACCCTTCACGGAAGCTGCCACACGCCACAACCATGGACGGCTACGTATCTTCCGCGAACGGCATATGCTCGCACCAAATCACGATTCTCTGATACCAATTTCCCCAGCAGCCAGCTGCCGATGGCCGCTTCAGGCCCGATGCTCGCCCATCCTGCCGCCATCCCCAGGCCGCTGGCAGACGGACCAGCCATGCCATGGAAGCGACCCTGCCTGGCATGCGATAATCGGTGCAATGCTGCATCTGTCTCGCAGCCTGGAAGAGGGAGGCTTCGCCCATGTGGACATGCCCCACGTGCGGACGCACATTCCAAAGAGAGGGCCAGAGCCATTTCTGCGGAGACGCTCCGCAGACTGTCGACGACTATATCCTTGCACAGGACGAGGATGTGCGCGGGCAGCTTCAGAGCGTCAGGGAGACGCTGCGGCGCGCTGCCTGATTGCGAGGAGCGCATCTCATGGTCGATGCCAACCTATTGGCAGGGACGCAACATCATCCACTTCGCCGCGAACAAGAAGCACATCGGGCTCTATCCCGGACCTGAGGCCGTCGCGCATTTCTCGGAAGAGCTGGACCAGCGGGGCCTTGCGCACAGCAAAGGCTCCATCCGCATCCCGTACTCGTATGCGCTCCCGCTCGATCTGGTCGAAAGGATTGCCACATGGTGCCAAGAGACTGGCAATCACGCATGAGCGCCCTGCCCGAATGTCCCGATGGAGGCGCTGCCGGAAAAGTGCCGGCAGCAGATCTGCCACCTGAGGAGATCGCCTTCTTCGAGGGAAGGGAGGGGTCGCTTCCGCTCTATGCAGCCTTCCGGGATGCGGTCACGGCCAGGATCCCACACGTCCGCATCGAGGCCAAGAAGACGCAGATCTCCTTCTTCCTCAGAAGGATGTTCGCTGCTGTCTCCTTCACGCCCGTGCGCCGGGCGAAGGAGCGCCCCCATCCATTCCTGACCATCACCTTCGGGCTTGCGTACCGGAAGGAATCCCCTCGCATCGATGTGGCCATAGAGCCCTATCCGAACCGCTGGACGCACCATGTGATGATCGGGGATGTGGCCGAGATCGACGACGAGCTGCTCTCGTGGATCGAGGAGGCCGCCGCCTTCGCAGAGGGCAGATGAAGCGGCTCCATCCCTTTCCTGGCAGGGATCACTTGCTGCAGGCAAGATGCTGCCTTGTGCCGAAGCCCTGTTCCCTGAAGGCGGAGCAGAGGACATCCATGCGCACAGGCATGACCCGGATCAGGTACATCGGATGGTCCAGCTTCTGGAAGACCGCAGCAGGATAGTCCACCCACTCAGACAGCTTCCCATAGCTCTCGGCGTCGAGACGGTCGATCATGGCGGTACCTTCGGCCTGCACCGAGGCAAGCTTCCCGAATCCCGCATACGGCTCGAAGACCGCCACTGCGACAGAAGAGCTGCTCTTCAGATGCTGGAACTTCTCGCCGCCCTCGGAGACGATAACGAAAGCATGCTGCTTCCACCGGTATTCGAGCGGCGTGCAGCGCACGCCGGAAGGCGACGCGGTGGCAAGCGCCAAGGTGTTGTGATCTGCGAGGAAGCCATCGATCCAGGCTCTGAGCTTCTCCTCGGGCATCGGTGCCGATGCCTCGTCCTTCTTCGTCCAGAACGCTGCCGCTTCATCGAAGTCGTGTGTATCCATCAGCGGTCCTCCCCTTCATTCCATCTCACGGTCGCGATCAGGTCACCGACCGAGACCGTCTCCGCATCCGTCAGCACGACCGATGCCAGATCGTCCGCATTGGTGATGCTCAGGGTCACGATGTTGCGCTCCCCCGCATCGGCAAGCTGCCCGGCATCCCAAGAGATGAGGGGCGTGCCCCGTCTCACGGTATCGTTCTGCCAGGCATGCTGACGGAATCCCGATCCACGGTAGCGCTCGACGCTCGTGCCGACTGCAATCAGGAGCTCCACCCCATCCTGCGTGAGGAGCCCCAGGGCATTCCTGCTCGGCAGCTGCGCCGTGATGCGGCAGGTGCAGGGCGCATAGACCGTATTGCCCTGCGGGACGATCGCCACGCCCACCCCATAGGGCCCCGCGGAATCATCGTTGTAGTTGACCGAGGTGGCATCGGTCACGATCTGGCCTGCGGCCGGCGCGAAGATCTTCCCCCGCTCTTCCGGATCCTCGTCGAGCACAATGTAGTCGTGGTCATGGAATGAGCGGACGTACTGGTTCTGGTCGGCACGGGCCGTGAGCTCGCGGGCACGGGCGGCGAAGTAGTAGAGATCGACCGTCACCTTGTCCGGATTGTTGTAGGCGTGCACATAGAAGTCGCGCTTGTCCGCCGCGCTTGCATCCTGCTCGACGATGCGCTCGCTCGCAAAGGCGCTCGAGGGCTTCTCACGCAGAAGGCGGGCCCGCACTCGCTCAACCTGGCTCTCCGGCACCCCGCAGACGGCAAGATATCCCTCGAAGCTCCCATAGCGGGAGATCAGCCGGTCGTAGACGACCGATATCGCATCGATCCTCATCCTGAGCTCCGGCCGGATCTGCCGCTTGCCGTCAGACTTCTCGAAGATGGCAGCATTGACTTCAGGGATATAGCCGAAGGAGTAGGCATAGTCGGCGACGATCGAATCGCGTTCGACCCCTGCCAGCCCCAAAAGCAGCATCGAGAGGATGCCGGTGCGGTCGCTTCCTCCGCCACAATGGAAGAGCGTGCAGGTCCCTGACTCAGCTTCGCTCAGGAAGAGGAAGATCTGCCGGACCGCATCCTTGTTCGCGAGCATCTGGAAGTAGCCTTCAGCCAGGTATCCCCCTGCCCCGTCGCCTGAGGCCAGCTCCTGTGCCGACAGGTCGAAATCGAAGAACGGCACATTGAGGTAGGACACCTTGAGAAGCTCGCAGAGCCGCTCCGGGCATGCCTTGACCTCATCGGTGCCGCGCAGGTCGAGCACGCTCCTCACGCCGTAGTTCCAGAGGACCCGTGCATCTTCAGGGCTGATCTTGCCCGTCGATCCCGAACGCAGGAAGCGGTGATTCACGGTCTTTCCCTGCGGCGTCTCGAAGCCGCCCAGCTCGCGCACATTCGTGCCGGTCTCGATCGCGATATTGCCTTTGTTGAAGCCCCGGCGGGGGCCATGCCGATGGATGAGCCTGCCGAAGATGCCCATGGGTGCATCCTTTCGCCTGGATGGGAAGCCTGCCGCTCCCCCTCTCTCTTCCCATGGTACCGGTTTGCTGCACCACCGGGCGCATCGTCGGTATGTCCTGTACCTTCCGCTCCGCCATCGGCAGAGGCCCTCCTCGAGATGCCGGAAGACGGCAAAGCATCAGGAAGTTTCATCGGAGCAGGCCTTCCCGGCCAGTCCGAATGAAACCTTGTCTCGCCTTCCCGCAAATCCATTGAGGCCTCCTGCCTGCGCCTTTATGGTTTGTCCTGTCAGCGGAAGAGGAGCTGAGAGCTCCTACAAAGAAGAGAGGATGTGGCCATGAGCCAGAAGTACGAAGGCCTCGCGAAGGACATCGTGAGGCTCGTCGGCGGGAAGGAGAACGTGAGCAATGCCTTCCATTGCCAGACCCGCCTGCGCTTCAACCTGAAGGATGGATCGAAGGCCGACAAGGAGGCAGTCGAGCAGCTTGACGGCGTCATCACGGTCGTCGAGGGATCCGGCCAGTTCCAGGTCTGCATCGGCCCGCACGTCGCCGATGTCTTCGAGGAGGTCGAGAAGCTCGTCGACCTCTCCGGTGCAGATGCCGTTCCGGCCGAGAAGAAGGGTGTGGGCGATGCGATCATCGACTTCGTCTCCGGCACCTTCCAGCCCATCATCCCCGCCCTTTCCGGCGCTGGCATGGTCAAGGCCGTCATGGCGCTGCTCGTGGTCTTCAACCTGATCGACCGCAGCTCCCAGACCTATGCGATGCTCAACATCTTCTCTGACGGCGTCTTCTACTTCCTCCCCATCCTGCTTGCCTTCTGCGAGGCGCAGAAGCTCAAGTGCAACCCGATCCTCGCAGCGGGCGTCGCAGCGATGATGGTGCATCCGACGTGGCTCTCGTTCGTCTCTGCAGGCGACCCGGTGAGCTTCTTCGGCGTCATCCCCTTCACCCTGGCGAACTACGCCTCCTCCGTCATTCCCATCATCCTCGTCGTCTTCGTCCAGTCCTTTGTCGAGAAGTGGCTGAACAAGCACATCTCGCCCTCCGTGAACCTCGTCTTCGTCCCGATGCTCGCCTTCCTCATCATGGGCACGCTTGCCTTCTCGATCCTGGGGCCGATCGGCTACCTCATCGGCAATGCCCTGGCTGCAGTCTTCACCTGGCTTGCCACGAATGCCGCCTGGGCCCCTGCCGTCCTGATCGGCGGCCTCTGCCCGGTCCTAGTCATGTTCGGCATGCACAACGGCATCGCACCTCTCGGCGTCATGCAGATGTCCCAGCTTGGCTATGACTCGATCTGGGGTCCCGGCAACATTGTCTCCAACATGTGCCAGGCAACCGCTGGCCTCGTCGTGTCGATGCGCACCAAGGACAGCAAGGAGAAGCAGATCTCCCTCTCTGGCGCCATCACTGCCTACATGGGCGTCACCGAGCCCATCCTCTACGGCATCAACCTGCCCAAGCGCTATCCCCTCATCGCCTCGATGATCGGCGGCGCTGCAGGCGGCCTCTATGCTGGCCTCACCCATACCCACCGCTTCGCCACAGGCTCTGGTGGCCTTCCCGCCGTGCTCCTCTACATCGGCGACGACACCCTCCAATACATGATCAACATCATCATCGCCATGCTCATCGGCTCCGCCATCACCGCCGTGCTCACCTTCTTCCTGTCCCTGCGCTATGAGGGAAAGGATGCTGCAGAGGGTGATGAAGGGAGCCCTGCTGCAGATGCCGCCAGCGCCCCTGCCAGCCCTGCCCCTTCCGCTCCGGTCCAGGCAGCCGATACGATCGTCGCCGCCCCCGTCTCTGGTTCCCTCATCGCGATGGAGGACGTGCCCGACCCCCTCTTCTCCACCAAGGCGATGGGCAATGGCTGCGCCATCAAGCCTGCTTCCGGCAGCATCTATGCCCCTTGCAACGGCACCGTCACGGCACTTGCCGATACCGGCCATGCCATAGGCCTCGTAGCTGATACCGGCGCCGAGATCTTGATCCACATCGGCATCGACACGGTCAATCTTGCCGGCAAGCCCTTCACGCCCCACGTGAAGCAGGGCAGCCAGGTGAAGCAGGGAGACCTTCTGATGGAGGTCGACCTCGCCCAGATCGAGGCTGCAGGCCTCTCCACCGTGACGCCGGTGATTGTCACGAACACGGACAGCTTCGCCACCGTCACGACCGTGGCAAAAGGCACAGTCTCTTCTGGCCAGGATCTGCTCGCCCTCAGGGCATAGTGAGGCTACATAACAGCCCCAACCACGAAGGGCCCGCTCCGGCATGCTACCAGAGCGGGCCCCTTCCGCGCCGCTTGTTAATCCTGCTCCGGAAAGCTCAGGGCAGACCTTCCATCAGGCTGCCTTTTCCTCCTATTTCCAGGCGAGCATGCTCAACCAGCAGTTCATGCGAGCGGATCCCTACGAATTGAACCCAAACGATTCATTGGGATCGTTTGTATTCACGACCAGCTTTGCATCAGGGAATGTGACCGTGCAGGGCTTATGGTTGATGACTGCAGAGGACAGGATGCCGTAGTACTGCTGCAAGAGCTTCTCATCCTTCGAGATGATCTTCGCCTTGTCCCCAGAGTTCATAGCAAAGATGAGGGCCTTGTCAGCAAGTGCACGTCTGACGAAATAGGCGATAGCAACGATAATGAAGAAAAACATTCCACAAGAAATATATGCCGTCCCACTGCTATTTGATCCCCAAGCTGCTACCAAAGCTGCTCCCAGAGTTCCCATCACCCAGAAGAGGATTCCACATGCCAGAAGAAGCTTCATCCACCAAGTGAACTTCGGACGAACGACCATGAACATGAACTCGGAGATGTTGTCCAAGGTAAGCACAATCCCGGGCAGATAGACCGCCTTCTCGTCGACGGCAACACTGAGCTCGTTGGAAAACTCTTCGGCAACGTTGCGCATAAAGCTGCCCGCTACGGCTGCCGCAGCCGAACCAGCGTTTTTCTTCTGGGCGTCCTTCGGGCCCGTGCCGCCCGTGCTCGCAGGTGCCTTGCTGCCTGAAGCTGCTGCCCCATGAGCTTGGGTGCTCTGAGCGCCAGCTTGGTTCTCGATGGGCTGGCTATAGTCGACAAGCCCCGTGCCGCATACCTTGCAGAACTTGTAATCGCCCTCATAGGTTGCGCCGCATTTTGGACAGACTTTCATGCTGTTCCCCTCTCTTCAGTCCTGCCGGTCTTCTTCATGCTCAGCCGTCAGGCATGATGCCTTGATAGTGCTGTGGCAGCGCCCTCCAGCAGAAGAACCGCTCTCCGGCTTCGTCGCTGCAGGACGTCCTGTCTGGTACCGATTATCCCTAGAGGGGCAGAGGATTGTTTGCGCAACAAATGCAGGGGCGTCATTCAGAAATTCACCGCATCCATGGCATCATCTTGATAGTGCGCCCCTCATCCGCAGGCGGGCAGAAGGCACCAGAAGGGGATCTGCTACCATGAAAGGGCTTCCCATCTCTGCTTTCCCCTTGTGGTTTTCTGAAGCCCCTCTGCATTGGGCTAGACTGGCACAGCAAACCAGAAGGCTCCAGCAGCCAACAACGACAGCAAGGATGCAGCACGTGGATACAGAGACGAATAACGGCAAGGTGGCCATAAGCCCCACAGCACAGAGGTTCTTCGGATCGCGGCCAGGCATGTTCTTCGCCTGCCTTGCCGCCTGTCTCCTCTGGGGTTCCGCCTTCCCCTGCGTGAAGATCGGCTATGGCCTCTTCGCAATCGATGCAGCCGATACAGCCTCGATCGTGCTCTATGCCGGAATGCGCTTCACGCTCGCCGGCATCCTCGTCGTTCTTGGCATGAGCATCGTCCAGCATCGTGCCTTCCTGCCGAAGAGATCCGATATGAAGCCGATCCTCGTCCTTGCCCTCTTCCAGACAATCCTCCAGTATCTCTTCTTCTATGTCGGCCTTGCCCATGCCAGAGGGGTCACAAGCTCCATCATCGAGGCCACGAACTCCTTCTTCACCGTGCTGCTGGCAGCATTCGTCTTCCGCAACGAGAAGATGACAGGACGCAAGCTCCTGGGCTGCCTCGTAGGCTTTGCTGGTGTCGCCCTGGTCGATCTCTCTGGCCAGACAGGATCGGGCATCGCCTTCACGCTTGCAGGAGAAGGCCTCGTCCTCATCTCCACCATCGCCTCTGCCGCCTCGAGCAACCTGGCGAAGGGCTATTCGAAGGAGCATGACCCCGTGCTCCTGAGCGCCTGGCAGTTCGCGATCGGTGGCTTCGTAATGATCCTCTGCGGCCTCCTGATGGGAGGGCATGCCGCCCCCGCAGATGCCGCCCATCCCCTGCCGGCGCTCCTGCTCCTCCTCTATCTCGCCTTCATCTCGGCAGCTGCCTATTCGCTCTGGTCTTTGGCCCTTGCCTGCAATCCGGTCTCGAAGGTCGCCGTCTTCGGCTTCATGAACCCGGTCTTCGGCGTGATCCTCTCGGCGCTCCTTCTGGGCGAGGGCAGCACGCTCGACCCGCTTGCCACGGTCGTCGCCCTCATCCTCGTGAGCCTCGGCGTCGTGATCGTGAACCGCCCTGCCAAGACTGCCTGAGAAGTCCCGCCACCTGCCCATAAAGGCCAGCCGCTGTTCCTGCAGTGGCTGGCCTTTCCCTTTGCCGGAGCATAGCTCCCGTGAAAAAGGTGCCTGGCCTATACTGGGCATCGCAATGAGGCATCCGTCACAAGGAGGAGCATCCGTGGAAGCCAAAGACATCAAGGTGGCAGCATCCATCTGCGCTGGCGTCATCGGCTACAGCTATGCGCTCAAGTTCGCTATGGCAGGGCTCGAGGTGTGGGCACAGAACCGCACCCCTGAATCAAGTGCAGGGGCCAAGGCCCGTGTGCGCACGAGCCTCGATTCGCTCGTGAAGAACGGCGTCTACACCGAAGACGAGGCAGAAGAGATCGCCTCCCGCATCCACTACACGACCTCCGTCGCCGAGGCGGTGAAGGATGCCCAGTTCATCCAGGAGAGCTCAGCTGAGCACTACGAGGTCAAGTGGGAGATCGTGGACCAGATCGAGGCAGCTGCCGCTCCCGATGCCATCATCGCGAGCTCGACCTCAGGACTCCTCGTGACCGAGATCGCGAAGAACGCGAAGCATCCTGAGCGCTTCTGCGGCGGACATCCGTACAATCCGCCCCATCTGATCCCGCTCGTCGAGATCACCCGCGGCGAGAAGACCGCCGAGGAGACCGTCCAGTGCGCCAAGGACTTCTACCAGTCCATCGGCATGGAGCCAGTCGTCCTCCAGAAGGAGGCCCTCGGCTTCATCTGCAACCGCCTCCAGATGGCCCTCTACCGCGAGGTGGCGAACCTCGTGATGTCGGGCGTCTGCTCGGTCGAGGATGCGGACAAGGCCGTGACCTTCGGCCCAGGCATCCGCTGGGGCATCATGGGACCGTCTTTGGTCTTCGAGCTCGGTGGCGGCAAGGGTGGCGTCTCCGGCCTCATGAACCATCTGCACGACTCGACGACCCTCTGGCTGCACGATATGGCAGACTGGAAGGAGTTCCCTGCCGAGTGGTCCGATATCGCCCAGAAGGGCGTGGATGAGGAGCTCTCCCACCGCTCGCCCGAGATCGGCAATACGCCCGAGACCCTGGCTGCATACCGCGACCATATGCTGATCGAGGAGCTCAAGCTCCACGGCAAGCTGTAGCCGCATCTCCAAGCAGCATGGAGGCGCTGAAGGGCCCGGCTCCTGCACCTGGCAGGAACCGGACCCTTCATCTTGGCCTGCACCTGAAGCATCCTCAGGCAAGGAATCGAGCACCAGAAGAGACTGGACTCGCGCCTATGCCTGCTTCTCGAACTCGGCAGCCACTTCCTCGAGGAGCTTCCTGATTGGCAGATGCTACGGGCAGACCCGCTCGCACATGCCGCACTTGATGCAGTCGCTTGCCTTGCCATGTTCTGCAGTCAGGACGGTGTTGTAGTAGTAGTCCATGTTCCAGTCATGGAAGATCGTCTTGGAATTCATGCAGGCGAAGAGGTCGGGAATGAGAATCTTC
>OMTG01000121.1 GCA_900313905.1 uncultured Actinomycetes bacterium
CCCTCGTCAGAAGCTTCACCATGCTCCTCTGGGGCATCTCCGGTCCCCCGCCCAGAGCAGCCTTCCTTGCAATCTGGATGCGGCAGCAATCCACAAGCCTCCTCGCAGCATGCGCTGGCATCTTCGCTGCCACGCCCCTCAGGATCTTGCCCGTCTCGAGGATGTACTTGAAGACGACCTTGGGGTCTTTCTCGCCGCCCAGGCGGTCTCCGCATATCTTTGCAGCGTAATAGTCCGCCTGTGCCCTGATGGCGGCATCGCAGCCCTTCTGGCATTCCCGGCATGATGCACAGAGCCGATAGGGCCTCAGCATGGTCTTGCGGCTGTCCCAGTAGTGCATCCTGGAGACCACCTCGTCGTTGCTGACAGCAAGCCGTATGCCCTTGTCTGCCCGGATGTCATCCGTCTGGATCAGCTGGGGCGATTCGAGAAGGCTGTTATAGAAATACGCCTCTCCAGGCCTCAGCCTCGAGAGGTTCTCTACCTCTTTCGGCCCCATATTGGTGCTGTCAGCAATCAGCTCCTTCTCGGTGGTCTGCACGAGCCTGAAGCAGATCTTGATGTCCGTATTTGCCACGATCTCGCGGCTCACCTTGGTGGGTGCCTGGTCCGCTATCACCATGCTCGTTCCATAGGAGCGGATCTCGGCGATCATGTCCTGGAGGGCCTTGACCGTGGTCTGCTGCGCATTCGCCTTGTCGGAACCGCCAGATGCCTGCCCTCCCAGCAGCACATGCGCCTCATCGATGAGGATGACATTCTTGAGCTTTCCATCGCCGGCCTGGTTGTTCTTCGTGTAGAGGCAGATCTGGATCAGCAGAAGGGCCATGATCAGGGCCTTCTGCTCGGAATTCTCGATCGCATTCAGCTCGAGGACGGTGGGCGATCCCAGCAGGTCCTCGATGGGGACGCTCTGGTCCGTGTCGTAGATGTTGCGGTTCTGCTCGATGAGGTTCATGAGGCGGTATACGCCACCGCTCTCCAGGTTCCCCTTCACTTCCCTGCTGTAATTGGAGCTGGCGATGAGGCGGCGGAAGCACAGGATGAATTCGTACATGCCGAACGGCGTGACATCTGCATCCCCTGCCTTGCTGTAGTCCTTCCATCCGTGCTCGACATAGCAGGAGCGGATCGCCTTCAGGAACAGGACATCCAGAGGAGAGGGCATCGAGAATGCTGCCTGGAATGCGCTCATGAGGCTCGGCATGTACTGCTCGAGCCGGATGTTGCGGGGCGGCAGGAACGGATTCAGGATGAAGGGCGAGACCGCATTGTTTCCCGGCGTGAAGATCTGCAGATCGGGGATGGCATCTATCATCGCCCGGTACTCGGTCTTCGTAGGCTCGATTGCGAGGAACGGGATCCCCTTCTCGGCAAACTGCAGCAGCAGGTTGACCGCGAACGTGGTCTTGCCCGAACCAGGGGTTCCGACAATCAGCGCATGCTTGGTGAAGAGCTTCTCCGGAGCGCCGATCGGCAGATTGCTGCTGCCCACCAAGGTGCCGAACCGTATGCTGTCTTCGCTGGTGATGGATGAGAGGAAGAGCTCCTGTCCCCTCCCGGAATGGACCTCAGGCAGGGCTGCAGAATCCGCTGCCCTGAGCGGCAGCCGGAAGAATGTCACTGCCTCCTCGGCAGTCATGAGATAGGGCATCCTCTGCAGCATCGCAGCATTCCCGTAGCTCTGGAGAATCTCCCGGTTCCGGTAGGCATACATCAGCTTCGTGTTGATGCTCCAAGGGTAGTAGGAAAGCTGGGTCGCCAGGTCGATCCTCTCGTTCGTCAGATCGATGCATCCGATCTCTGCGGGCGCCACTTCCTCTGTGCCGGACTTCAGCAGGCTGAGCGTCCTTGCCGCGATGCTGCCGCAGGTCCTCTGTCCGCCGAAGACGAGGATGTTGTACTGGAAGAGCGCAGAGTTCTCCCGGGCCGCATAGTAGCTCATCACCTTGGCAGGGGTGGCAGCCGTATCGTCGCGAAACATCTGCCCAGCATTCATGAATCCGGAAGCGATCTGCGATAGGGCCGATGCCTGGTTGTTCAGATACACCTTCTCGTCGGACGAGAAGCCGGATGGGAAGAGCTGGAAGGAGAGGGCGCAATGCTCCGACTGGCACAGTATGGCTATGAGGGCAGAGAAGCTGTCTGCGCTCTTGCTGGGAAGCACATCGCAATAGTAGTACGGGAAGGGCGAGCCGACCCCTGCCACGACGTTGTCCCTCTTGATGAGGGCATAGGTGCATGAGGTATCGATGCCGGCTATCAGCTCCTGCATGCCATCCTCAATGGACACATCGGCCATCTCGTAGTGCTGGGAGGTGAGGATGGTCCTAAAGCTGCTCTGCATGGATTCGAGATCGGCACGTACGCTCTCCTGGACAGGCCCGATCTTCCTCAGGACCAGGAACAGGCGGATGCGTGACCGTATGACCTGCTGCTCAGCCGGGACGGGAATCCACAGCAGCTCTGCACAGGAGCTGGCATCGCTCCCGAGCTGATAGAACTCCTGGATGGCCTGCTGGAATGCTGCAGCATTCTGCTGCACGGCATGCTCCTTCGTGCCATCCTCTGAATCTTCCGGCGGGAATCCCGTGATTTCAGCAATGGCACATCCAAGGAATCGGTTGTCATTGAGCTCATAGATGGATGCAATCAAGAATGAACCATCCCATCCCCAGCTGCGGGCAGCGCTGTGCATTGCAAGGGAAGAATCCTATCAATAGATGCCGGACGCCTTGCGCATCAGCTCGTCTTTCCTTGCCGTATATTCCTCATCGCTGATGGCTCCCCGATAATGGGACATCTCGAGATCCATCAGCTGCTTGCCAAGATCGTCTGCAGATGCTGCACCCTGCTGCGGAGGTGCGCTGGGAGCAGCCGCAGGTGCAGACGCGGCCGCCTGTGGCTGGACAGGAGCTGGGCCTGCGGGCGCTCCGCCTGCCGGCGAGGGCATGCTGGGAACCTGTGGCATGCCTGGCCCGATCTGAGCCTGTGGCACTGTGGGTGCGCCCGGAAGGCTTGCCCCAGGCTCTTCCTTCAGCCCGATCAATCCTGGGATGCCCGTGCCTGCAGTGGGGACAGGAAGGCTGGCAGGGCCCCCTGCACCGTATCCGGGGATGCCCGTGAACCTGCTGCCCTGCGGGAGGCCCTGCTGGGCTGGCGCTACAGCAGCAGACAGCATCGCCCCGATCGTCCCTGCGGTTCCTCCAGCCATGCCTGGCCACATGCCGCCTCCGAAGCCTCCCGCCGCTGAGTTCTGGGCAGCGATCTCGGCAATATCGAGCATCCTGTCGGTTACCGCATCGATGCCTTCGATCCTGCGGCGCTCTGCTTCCGCCTGTGCCTGGATGACCGTCTCCCCTGCCCTCGTGTTCGCATGAATCAGGTCTTTTGTCTGCTGTGTCTTTTCCTCCATGATGCCGAGGGTCCCCTCGATACGGGAGGCACGGAGACGCTCGTAGGCTTCATCGCCTTCGGGGAGCCTGATGTTGGTGACGACGAATTTCGTCACGGCGAGGCCATAGTCGACGAAGTCCTCGCCAACCCTCTGCAGAAGGACGCGCGACATCTCTCCCATGCGGCTGCTGATATCGAAGATGCTGACATCCGGTCTGGACATGATCTGCGCAAGGTAGGACTTGATCTTGGTCATCATGATGCCGCGGAAATAGCTCACGAGCTCTTCGCGGGTCAGCCCATATCCTGCACCCACCAGGTTCAGGAGGAGCTTCTTCGGGTCGGTCACCTGCAAGCTCATCTCGCCCGAAGCACCAATCGAGAGGGGAACCTGATAGGTGGGGTCCATGTACTGCACCTGCGAGTCCGTCCCCCACTTGATTGCCATCTGCTGGATCATATTGATGAAATAGACCTGGCAGCTGTGGGGAGCCACACCGTCGGTCGGCAGCCTCTGGAAGATGCTCAGAAACGGGATGTTCTCGGAGTCGAGCTTGTGCCGCCCGGCCCCGATGGGATCGGAAGCCTGTCCATCCTTGAAGATGATCGCCACCTGCGTCTCAGGGACGATCAGGATGCTGTTCGAATTGAAGTCCTCGATGTCGCTCTTCCAGACGAACGTCTCGTTGTCGCCCTCATATTTGATAACATCCACAAGCTTCATGGATATCAGCCTCCCATGTGGTCTTCAGAGCCGGTCACACCATGAGCAGGCATCACATGAGCCGGTCCAGGTCCGCCTGGAGCATGCTCGACTCCGTGCGCCGCCCCTCTATCTCCTTCTCCAATTCCGGGATCTCTTGATCGAGCTTGGCGATGGCCTCATCGTGCTCTTCAATCTGGCGGTCCAAATCCTGGTTGCGTGCTTCCAGGCTCTTCTTCTTTTCGTGGTCCTCCATCAGCTTCCGTATTCCAAGCGCGACGAATGTGACACCGATGATGATGGCAATTATCAGGACGGTGACCTTGAATTGGGTGGAATCCCCTTGAGAGCGCTCGATGGAGCAGCTGCCGATGCCGAGCACCACTACCGTGATGCTCGGAACTGCGCAGCCACCACGGAGCAACAGCGATTCACCCTTTTCTGGATCATTGATTTGCATCGATTCCGGCGTGGTATATCTCTGCTGCTTCAAGCCCTCTTGTTCACCATGGGCCAGGTTTCTGCTTCTTTCCTTTGCTTCCAGATCCGATTCAAGAGAGGCAATGGCTTCATCAAGCTGCTGCTTCTGCGCCGTGACCCTGTTGATCTCTTTCAGGAGGGTCTGCTCCTTTCCCTTGAGCCTCGAGTGGTGGGACTTGGCATCCCGGTAGCTGCCGAATGCTTCGAACTCCCTGGCCCTTTGTCGTACCGCCGACAGGGTTGTGGCTGGCTTGGCCTTGTCTTTTGCAATCAGCTCCTCATAGAGCCGCTTGGTCTGCGCATCGCGCACCTTCTCGAGCTCGCTCTTGAGGTCTCCCGATGCATTGTCCAGGGCCCGCATGAAGCTCTTGTTGTTCATGAGAAGATCAGGCACGCTCTCCAGCTCGGAGATGGTGCGCTTCCGGTTCTGCGCCATCACCAGATAGGCATTGCCGCGCGGATTCTTGGGCTGCATATCGAGGACCCGGTTGGCATAGGTCTCAGCCTTTGCGAAGTTTCCTTCATCCAGGAAATTGGCCGTGCGCTCGAGCAGGGGCTCCACAGAGGCGGCAACCGGCCCCATGGTGCCGCCTGCCTCTGGGACGCTCTTCGCGGCTGCTGCGCAGATCTTCTTCACTCCATGCACCAGGTCCTGCATGGCTCCGACTTTTGCCATATCGATGCCCTGGAAGCTCGCCAGCTCGTCAGGGAGATCATAGGGGTCGATCCTCTTGTAGCAGGGGATGAGCTCCTTGCTGGAATCGTCGCGCCTGAACTGGAGGAAGCGGCTCCATTCGTTCTTGACCCAGACGGCATTGACATTGTCGATGCTCATAGCAACGAGGAGCATGACCTTCGCGCTCTGCAATGCTGCATAGATATAGGGCTCATACTGGGTGCCCAGCTTGTCCTCCAGGGTGATCCTGGAGAAGAACACCCTGAGGCCTTCCTTCGTCAGCCGGTCATAGATATCCTGGGCAAGCACGCTGTCTTCGGTGCGCGATCCTGCACCATTGGAATCCTTGTAGCAGATGAACACATCGGAGGGATCCTCGGTCTTAACGATCGACAGGATGCCCTGCTGCACCTGGTCTATCTGCTTGGCCTTCTCCTCATACAGGTGCCGCTCGTAGTCGTCTGCTGCCGTCTCGAGGACGCCCACATAGTCATCATCGGTCAGGATGGAGCCCTGCTGGACACGATGGCAGGTGGGGACCTGCTTGCCTGTTGCTGGGTCCTTCACGTATTCGATGCCATAGCGGGCAAGCAGAAGCTCCCATTTCGCTTCGCAGTCATCAGGGTTCTGTGCAGAGAGGTTCTCGAAGGCAGTGATGGCCTTGTCGAATTCGCCTTGCCGGCGGAAGTAGTTGCCACGGTTATAGAACCGGATCTGATCCCTGCTCAAGACCTTGGGGACAAGGGCCTTCAAGCCGCACCAGTCGCAGACGAATTCCTTCTGGCCGTCCTCTACCTCGTTCTTGCCACCACAGGCGGTGCATTCGATCGTATACATGCCTCATCCCTTCGGGTCTGCGTTTCATCGCTGCATGAACAAGCCGTCCTCAAGCCCTGCCGGGTCATGCTCAGGAGCCGGGATATCTCCAAGGGCGCAATGCAGGCTGCACACAGCCATATCCCGCATGCCACAAACGAAGTCGTGCGTCTTGGAGAGCGGAATCCCTTATGAGGCAGCGTACGTGCTGGAAGCCAGCTGGGCGTCCCTTGAGCACGTTTCCTATCCTGGCCAGGGGCACGACCATGCGGTGGCCCGACAGGACCTGCCATGAGTGCCGGAATACGGGCTTGTGGCTTGCCGCTTGGAATCTATGCACGATCGACCTCCCGTGCCCATAGCGTCAGCGTCCGAAAGCCTGGCAGCTCGTCCATTCCAAACGAAGCCGAAGACGGAGACGAATGATTCTTCTGGTCAGCTGCTCCTTAGATTTCTGAACTATAGACAAGCAGAAGTGGCCTCCGATGGACGAAGTGCCCTGCGAGAGCCCATCATGTAAAAATGATGAAGAAAGCGACATGAACGCACCAGAGGGCTAAGGGTGCTGAGCGAACACGTCCGCCTTAGAGCAGGGCGACCACAGGGCCAGCCACGCCTTTGCACAAGAAAACCCGCCAGTTGAGCTTCTGCGAGAGGCCGGCGGGTGTACGCCATTCAGTATATCCGATTCTCCGGTGACAGAAAGCCTTGTCTCGGCAATGTGCGTCTCCAGCAGTCCCCCAGCAGTCCCCGCGATGCTTCCACAGAGC
>OMTG01000037.1 GCA_900313905.1 uncultured Actinomycetes bacterium
GAGGCGGAAGTACCTGAGGGGGGCGCTCAAGGATGCCTAGCCGCTCGCTCAACGCGTCGCTCAACAAGGCCAAGGAGGCCCGGCAGGACGAGTTCTACACGCAGCTACCGGACATAGAGGCCGAGCTGAGGCACTACAGGCAGCACTTCAGGGGGAAGTCCGTGCTCTGCAACTGCGACGACCCCTTCGAATCGAACTTCTTCCGGTACTTCGCCCTCAACTTCAACAGGCTGGGCCTGAAAAGGCTCGTGGCGACCTGCTACGCAGGCTCGCCGATAACGGGGACGCAGCTCTCCCTCTTCGGGGACGAGACCGAGGAGGAGAGAAGGACGCCCTACAAGGCCGTGGTCACCTCGGTGAGGGACGCCACGGGGGACGGGGCCACCAGCATGGATGACGTGGCCGAGCTGTTCCGCACGGGAGAGAACGAGCTTTCCGAGCTTGAGGGCGACGGGGACTTCCGCTCCGCCGAGTGCGAGGCGCTGCTCGACGAGGCCGACATAGTCGTGACCAACCCGCCGTTCTCGCTGTTCCGTGAGTACGTGGCGCAGCTTGTAGAGCATGAAAAGCATTTCGTCATCGTCGGCCCGCAGAACGCCATCAAGTACAAGGAGGTGTTCCCGCTGATTCAGGGGAACAGGCTGTGGCTTGGCTATGGGTTCACGCGGGGCGACGCCTACTTCAGCATCCCGCCCGAGAACGCGCGGGACTTCTCCGCAGGCGTGTACGACCCCGAGAAAGGACTCGTGCACTTCCGTAACTGCACCTGGTTCACGAACCTCGACATCAAGAAGCGCCACGAGGAGCTGATCCTCGTCAAGCGCTACAGCCCGGAGGCCTACCAGAAATGACTCGATATCGCTCTCCGATCTGCGTGCCCGTGCTTCCGCCTCCACCCTGTTGTCAATCTTCTTCTCTGCATCGGCCAAGATGGAATAGCGTCTTTCGACGCATCTCATGAGAAGGGGGACAAGCCCGAGCGAGCATGCATAGGCATGCACGGAATGGAAGATTCCGTCGTCTCCGGCGAGATTGAATGCAAGCGGATAGCTTTCGTACTCCGGCAGCAGACGCCGTGCAATCTCGGCTGTGATCTCAGATGACTCCGAGTCAGGGTCACGAAGCGAATCGCCCATGCGCCCGCTATGGATATACGTGTTCCGTATATAGAGCCCAAGACCGAAATGCATGTATGCTGAAGAGGGGTTCTGCCTGATTGCACGAATTTCCCTGTCATCGAGCTTGGCCATGACTTCCTGGATGACCTGTTCAGCTGACATGCAGCCCGATGAATCGCTGGCGCACATACTGCTTGGCTCCTCTCAAAGGCACTGCCATACAGCAGCTTTGCATCCTTCGGCCAACTATACGACGTACACCAGACAAGGGCATCGAGAGAGCCCGCATTCTGCGAACCTGTACAAGATCCGGGGCCAGATGGCTCTTGTCCATCTGGCCCCGACGTGCTGTATCGAACAGGTTCATGCTGGCGATGCACGCACCCTTACATGCTGGCAGCTGGGCCAGCCTTTTCAGCAGCTATTCCTGAGTCTTCCTGATGCTGAAACCAAGTGCAGCAAGGACGCTTCCCACGAATGCCATGATGGCAGCACCGGCTCCGCTCACGTCCCCTGTCTCGGGGAGCTGGGCTTTCGCCGACGTGCTCTGCTGCGCCTCAGGCACATTCTGTGCGGCATCCGAGACGGGCACCATATGCGCACGAGAGCCGCTGTCATCGCCCTGCGCTGGGCCGGATTCCTTGCCTCCGGAATTGCCTGGCACATTGCTGGACGGCTTGTCTTCCGGCTTCTTTTCCGGCTCCTTCTCCCACACAGCATAGACGGTGACCTTGCCACCGCGCTCTGGCCTTGCGGAATCAGGAAGCACATCTCCATCGCCCAGAGAGGCCGTGCCATCCTTGGTGAGTGCCCAGCCTGCAAAGCGCCAGCCGCTGCGCGTGAAGGCATTCTTTGCCAGGGCTGCTGCATCGCTTCTACCAAATTCTTCATCCGCCATTGTACCTTCTGCGTCAGATGCATTGGGATCGTAGGAGACGGTGAAGGTGGAGGCATCGGCCTTGAGGGCGATCATGCCATTGGTATGGATGGTGAGGTCTTTCTGCTCTTCCGAGACGTTGCGCTGGTAGCGGCCAGAGCCCTCCTCGATGCCATCAGGCATATCGAAGTACCAGCCATCGATGGCATGTCCGTCCGCAGTCGCTGCATTCATCGTGCTGCCATCGACAAGGACGATTGTCGGAGCATAGTCTGTGCCGTTGCCTGAATAGATGTCGTCGCCGCCCTTGCCGGCCGTGTTGCCATACAGCTTGCTGCCGGCTTCCATCGTAAAGACATTGTTGCCCCAGAACCTGATAGCTCCTCCATAGGTCCCGGCCGAGTTGCCTGTGATGATGGTGCCGTTCTCCAAGGTGCAGCGTGAATTGCCCTCGAGACCGATGGCGCCGCACTGATTGGCGGCAGTATTGTTGACTATCTTGCAGTCATCGAGCGTCACATCGAGCGTGCGCGCGTCTATGGCAGCAATCTCCGTCTCCTTGTTCCCTTCGAAGGTGCAGCGTGTGAAGGTCATCGGCATGAGATCGCCTGCTCCGAGCTTGCCTGAGCCGTAGTCGCAGACAACGCCGGCGCAGCCTTCATTGCCGCTGAATAGGCAGTCTTCGAAGACATATGCTCCGCCATACGTCACATGGAGGAATATCGCCGAGCCGAGCGACTGGTTGTAGGGAGAGAGGCCCCTGCTGTTGAGGAACTTCACGTTCTTGAAGGTAGAGGTCCCGCCGGTAAGAGGCGTATTCTTCACTCCCGGCGTCATGCAGATCGAGCCGCCGTCATTGCAGGTCGTGCTGTTCTCGAACGTGGAATCGCTTATATCTATCGCGTTGCGGGCACAGTAGATCGAGCCGCCATTGAATCCGCTGAAGCAGCTGCTGAAGGTCGCATTCTTGATGGTAGGCATCGTGTCTGCAGCGGAAGAGAGGATGTGCAGTCCGCCGCCGCCAGAAGCGAGCTTGTCGAACGTTGCACCATCAACGGCAAAGTCGCAGCCACCGTCCACAAGCACCGGTGCATCGGGCGAATATGCGTCCTGAAGGACCGATCCGCCATCTATCTCAAGCTTGGAGCCGGGAGCCGAATAGACGAGGACACCGCTCACCTTTGTCGAGTAGGCATCCTTCAGCGTCGCCTTGTCCAGGACGAGCGTTCCCCTGTTCGTGACCATCCTGCCGGTGCTGTTGACCTGTGCAGTTCCCTGCGACACCGGCACGCTCGAGATTCCGCCTGTCGTGTCCTTGATATTGCCGTGGTCGTAATCCACATACCAGCCGGCTCCGCCACCCTCAAGGATGACATCACGGAGCGTCAGGGCTCCGCCCTTCTCGACATTGAAGAACTCGCCTGTATAGCCGGATGCCCTCCTGATAGCATGGCCTCCGCCATCGATCACGATGGACTTTCCGGAGATTGTCAGATGGCCGGAAAGATCGTCGATGTCGCCTGCAAGGGTCAGGGTCTGCCCATCAGTGCTTGCTGCAATGGCATCGGCAAGGCTCGAATAGCTTGTGATGGGTGCTGCCTCGGCCTTTTCTGCAGATGGAGATGCAGCCGTAGATGTGGCAGTGGAAGATGCCGTCACAGCTGCAGCGTTCTGCGGCACTGCAGAAGAGGCCTTCTCGCTGGCCGCATCTGCCGACTGGCTCTGAGATGTCCCCGCCGCCTCGACTGCTTTTCCGGACTCTGATGGTGCTGCTGTCTCCTTGGCGCCATCCTGCTCCGCAGTGCCCTCGGCAGCCTTCTGTGCCTCATCCTCGGAGCCCTTCTCCTGCTTTCCGGAATCGTTCGCCAGAGCTGTCTGGGCTTCTGCAGAGCCGCTGTTCTCGGTCTGATCCGGAGCAGCCATCTCTGTCACCGCTGGCTGGCCAGAAGAGACAGATGCTGCCTGCTGGGATGCTGGAACCTCCTCTGCGATAGCAAGCTGGGGAGCTGCAAAGAGCAGGCCTGCAAACACCACCGATGTGACGGCAGCCTTTCTGCTGCGATTTCCTGTATTGTCCATGCAGAACACGACCTTCCGGATCTTGGCGGCAACAGTGCCGTCTTTTGCCCTCATACGCGATGCCAGATGTGGCCTTATGGTGCAGACGCGCTTTCGGTCTCGGCAGAATGCCAGGCTGCAGAGGCTATCGCTCGGCAAGAAGCAAGTTCTCATGCAGCACATGCTGGCTCCAACAATAATACGCGAACTACGACGCGATAGAGGTGTCGAAGGTCGCGGATATACCCTACGACTACCCGGGCCAGATGGGCGTCCCGATAACGTTCCTCGACAAGTACAACCCGGACCAGTTCGAGCTTGTGGGCATGAACTGGTCGGTCCTGGCAGACGCCACGCTTTCTGATGACATACGCAGGAACAACGTCACGGCGCGCAGGCTCAACTTCTACCTGCCGAAGCCAGACGGACGCGGAAACAACTACACGCGGATGTACGACCGCATCGTCATTCGCAACCGTCACCCGGAGAGGGGACAGGGGGTGCTCCTATGACGATGAAGGTAGAACAGCGCCACGTCACAGTGGGCGAGGTGTACGACGGATACGTGAACGACGATGAGGAGGGCGTCTCCGGCTACGGCGGCAGGCTGGACATACGGCCGCGCTACCAGCGCGAGTTCGTCTACGGACCCGAGAAGCGCGCCGCCGTGGTGGAATCGGTCCTCAACGGCCTGCCCCTGAACGTCATGTACTGGGCGAGGACCGGGAACGCCCCCGGCGAGGGCGCGGAGTGGGAGGTGCTGGACGGCCAGCAGCGCACCCTCTCGCTCATGGAGTACATCGACGGCGGGTTCTCCGTCGAGGTCGGGGGGCACGCCATGTACTTCTCGAACCTGCCCGCCGACCTGCGAGCATGCGTCATGGGCTACCAGCTCTACGTGTACACCTGCGAGGGCACGGACTCCGAGAAGCTGGCGTGGTTCAGGACCATCAACATAGCGGGCGAGAGGCTCACGGACCAGGAGCTGAGGAACGCCGTCTATTCCGGCCCGTGGGTGTCCGACGCCAAGCGCTACTTCTCGAAGACGGACTCCCCGGCATCGCGCTACGGGAGCCTTCCGGGGTGCAAGGGCTACATGGCCGGGAACTCGCTCAGGCAGGAGCTGCTAGAGACGGCCATATCGTGGATTGCCGACCGCGACGGGACCGACGTGGACGGCTACATGTCTGCCCACCAGCACGACCGCGACGCCCGGTCGCTCTGGCGCTACTTCACCGACGCCATAGACTGGGCGGAGCGCGTTTTCACGGCCTACCACAGCCAGATGAGGGGCCTCCCGTGGGGCCTCTGGTACAACCGCTACGGAACGAGGGGAGACCTCGACTCCGTGGCGATAGCAGCCAAGGTCGAGGACCTGTTCGCCGACGCCGAGGTGAAGCGCAAGGCCGGGATATACGAGTACGTCCTCACGGGAGACGAGCGGCACCTGTCGCTCAGGACGTTCGGGGATGACGTGAGGGAGACCATCTACGCGCGGCAGACCAAGGAGGCAAGGCGCCGCCACGTCTCCAACTGCCCCATGTGCGCCGAGGCGGGCGGCAAGGACAAGGCGAGAATCTGGGCCATAGACGAGATGCAGGCCGACCACATAGTGCCGTGGTCGAAGGGCGG
>OMTG01000042.1 GCA_900313905.1 uncultured Actinomycetes bacterium
GATGTTCTGCGCCTCCGGGTCGACCCTCTCCACGAGCGCTACCGGGCGCTCGAGGAGGCAGCCGACATGTGGGCAAAGCGCCTCATGGACCAGGCAAGCCTCGCAGAGGCGGACTCGGAATCCCTGAAGAAGACGATCCGCGATGCGAAGGCAGCGGTGGATGCCGCCTCGCAGGAGCTCGAGCGCGCCAAGGCCACGGTGTCTGACATCAAGGTCGAGACGGGCAAGCTCGAGGTCCAGGTCGAGAATGCCATCGGTGCCATCACAGCGACGGGCGCCATCCTCGAGGAGGCGCTCACGCTCCCCGAGCCTGAGGACCGGGATGCCCTCGAGCGTGAGCAGGCGAGCCTCAAGACCCAGCTTGCCAAGATCGGCCCTGTGAACGAGGTCGCGATGGATGAGTACACGAAGCTCAAGGAGCGCTCTGACTACATCCACGAGCAGGTGGAGGACCTCGAAAAGGCGCGGGGCTCTTTGGCCAAGATCACGGCGGCGATCGAGCGGAAGATGAAGAACCGGTTCCTCACGGTCTTCGACCAGGTGAACACGAACTTCCAGGACATCTTCGCGATGCTCTTCCCGGGAGGCCATGCCCACATAGAGATGACGGACCCGGACCATCTCTCCGAGACCGGCATCGAGGTCGTGGCGCAGCCGGTCGGCAAGCGCATCACGAAGATGACGCTCATGTCCGGTGGCGAGAAGTCCCTCACGGCGCTTGCCCTGCTCTTCGCGGTCTACAAGACCCGCACCGTGCCGTTCTATGTGTTCGACGAGGTCGAGGCTGCACTCGATGAGTCGAATCTGGGTAAGCTGCTTATGGCTATCGATATTCTGAAGGAATCGACGCAGCTCATCGTCATCTCCCATCAGCGTCGTACGATGGAGCAGGCTGATGTGCTGTATGGTGTATCCATGCAGGCCGATGGTGTGAGCCACGTCGTATCACAGCGTCTGGACCGGACCACAGGAAAGGTGGTTGATGCCTGAGATGGGCTTGTTTGACAGACTGAAGCATGGCCTCTCCCGCTCGCGTGAAGCAATGAACGAGCTCTTCTACATGGGCGGCGAGGTCGACGAGGAGTTCTGGGAGAACCTCGAGGATACCCTCGTGATGGGCGACATGGGCGCAGAGGTCGCCATGCAGGTCACGGATGACCTGAGGGAAGAGGCTGCGAAGAAGAACCTCAAGACGGCCCCGCAGCTGCGTGAGGCGCTGGCACGCCGGCTTGCCGCGGAGTTCGCGAAGCCGGAGCGCGACCCCTTCACGGAACTTCCTTCGACGGTCATCTTCGTCGGCATCAATGGCGCCGGCAAGACCACGACCGTGGGCAAGCTTGCAGGAGCCGCCAAGCGCGAGGGCATCCCCTGCCTCATCGGAGGCGCCGATACCTTCCGCGCCGCTGCGATCGAGCAGCTCGAGGTCTGGGGCGACCGCGTGAAGGTCCCCGTCATCACCCGTGAGCGCGGCGCCGATCCGGCTTCTGTCTGCTACGACGTCGTCGACCAGGCGGAGAAGATGGGGGTCGACCTTGTCCTCATCGATACCGCAGGGCGCCTCCATACGAGCCCCGAGCTCATGCGCGAGCTTGCGAAGATCGTGAATGTCACCCGCAAGCGGAGCCAGGCGCCGGTCTCGGTCGTCCTCGTGATCGATGCCACGACGGGCCAGAACGGGCTTCTCCAGGCCAAGGAGTTCAATGACGCGCTCGACGTCGATGGCCTCATCGTCACGAAGCTCGACGGCACCGCCAAGGGCGGCATCGCTGTCGCCATCTCACATCAGCTCAATCTGCCCATCTACCGCATCGGCGTCGGCGAGGGCGCGGAGGACTTCCAGTCCTTCGATGCCCTGGACTTCTGCCGTGCCCTCGTGGGCGAGAACGAAGGGATTGCCTAAATGTTCAACAGCCTCTCAGACCGCCTGCAGGATACCCTCGACAAGCTGCGCGGCAAGGGCCGCCTGACCGAAGAGGACATCAATGTCGCCATGCGCGAGATCCGCATGGCCCTGCTCGAGGCGGATGTCAACTACCGCGTCGTGAAGGACTTCGTCTCCTCCTGCAAGGAGAAGTGCCTGACCTCCGAGGTCCTGGATTCGCTCACGCCGTCGCAGAACGTCGTCCGCATCGTCCTCGACCAGCTGACCGAGCTTCTGGGCTCCACCGAGTCCAAGCTCGTCCTTGCCCAGAACCGCACGCCGAACGTGATCATGCTCGTAGGACTTCAGGGCTCCGGCAAGACGACCGCAGCGGCGAAGCTTGCCTATCTCCTCAAGGGCCAGAAGCACAGCCCCCTTCTCGCTGCCTGCGACACCCATCGTCCTGCTGCAGCTGACCAGCTCGAGACGCTCGGCAAGGAGATCGGCGTGCCGGTCTACCGCGGGGATGGCAAGGACGCCGTCAAGGTCGCATCCGAGTCCATCAAGGCCGCTGTCGATGGCATGAATGACATCGTGATCGTCGATACCGCAGGCCGCCTGCAGATCGACGAGGAGATGATGCAGGAGGCCGTCGATATCAAGAACGCGGTCAAGCCTGACCAGATCCTCATGGTCGTCGATGCGATGACGGGCCAGGACATCGTGAACGTCGTGTCGACCTTCGCCGAGCGCGTCGACTTCGACGGCGTGATCATGTCGAAGCTCGACGGCGATGCCCGTGGCGGCGGCGCCCTCTCGGTGCGCGCGGTCACCGGCAAGCCCATCAAGTTCGTCTCGATGGGCGAGAAGCCTGACTCCCTCGAGGTCTTCCATCCGGACCGCATGGCGAAGCGCATCCTCGGCATGGGCGACGTGGTCGGCATCATCGAGCAGGCCCAGAAGACCGCAGACGAGCAGTCCATCGCCGATGCGGAGCGCATGCTGCGCGAAGGCTTCACGATGGACGACATGCTCGCCCAGATGCAGCAGATCCGCAAGATGGGCGGCGTCAAGAAGATCATCAGCTCGCTCCCTGGTGGCGAGCGCATGCTCAAGCAGGCTGGCAACATCGAGGACGAGGCCCAGCTCAAGCGCATCGAGGCCATCATCAGGTCGATGACAAAAGAGGAGAGGGCACGGCCCAAGATCATCAATGGCCAGCGCAGGAAGCGCATCGCAGCAGGCTCTGGCCGCACGGTCCAGGAAGTCAACCAGCTCATCAAGCAGTGGGGCGAGATGAACAAGATGATGGGCAAGATGCGGCAGATGACAAACAGCGTCGGCAAGAATGGCAAGGTCAGCCAGAGGCAGCTGCAGGCAATGATGAGGCAGGCACAGATGCCCGGCATGGGTGGCATGCCTGGCATGGGAGGCATGGGCGGTGGCCGTGGCGGCAACCGCAAGGCCCGTCGTCACAGGTAGCGGCATCCAGCAAGCACAATGAAGGCTCCTGCAGGTCAGACGATCTGCAGGAGCCTTTTCTCATATATGGGGGCCGTATCTATGCCTGCCTGCTGTTCCAATCGTCTTCGAGGATGGCCATCAGGACAATGTCAGCATAACTGCCATCCGCTGGGTCGATAACGGCATCGCGCAGGATTCCCTCCTGAACGAAGCCTGCCTTCTCGTAGACATGCTTGGCCCGGGGATTGAAGGAGAAGACATCGAGCGAGAGCCGATGCAGATGGAGCTCGGAGAAGGCATAGTCGACCGTCTGCTGCACTGCCCAGGAGCCTATGCCATGAGAGCAGTCCTTTGAGTTGAACAGCGCAATCCTGAAGTTGGCGCTGCGCATCTCCGCATCGATCTCATTGATCACGGACTCGCCAATGATGCGATTGGCAGCATCGAGGATCAGGAAATCCTGGCGGGTATCGCCCTCGAAACTGCGCATGAAGTAAGAGATGATTGCATCGTGCGTGAAGGTCTCGGTCGTGCCGGTCAGACGGTCCACCTCTGGATCAGGTGTCACAAGGAGCCGCGCATACTCCTCGGCCTCCTCTGGCAGGGGAGGGCGAAGGGTGTAGCCGTAGTGGCGAAAGACTGGGGACATGGGGGGACCTCGCTCGAGAGGATATGTGTTGCAGCTTCGAGCATTATACAGGCATGGAGATGCCGGATTTGGGAGCGCTGGCATGCTTTGAAGACTGGCAAGTACCGTCTGCCAGAATGGCTCCGATAAGGACAGGCAGTTTGCTGCCAGCTCACATATCCATTCTTGTCGAAGAGACCTGCTAAGGTAGTATCGCGGGCAATTGATCCAGCAGGTTTTGGCTCTTTGGAGGCAGTCACATGGATACGTTTGCGGAGACTCCGTCTTGCTGTCTACGGCGAAATGGCATGCGCTGGAGACCTGATTTCGGGCTCAGTGATGCATTGTCCCATTTGTGGTACAGAGCATCCATTCCTGCTGTGCTATAAGCTGAAAACAGATAAAACTATTTCTATGTCGTTGGAGGTTCAGGCATGAGCAGCGAACGGCACGTGGACGATAGCAACTATATTGCTCATATACGTGAAGATGGAGCTGAAGAAAAGGTAGCCGTGCATCTCTCTGAGGTTGCCAAGATGGCTTCTGGATTCGGCAGCTCATTCGATGCTGCTGAATCCACACGTGCTATTGGCTGCCTCCATGATATCGGGAAATACTCTCAAGAATTTCAACGTCGTATTCGCGATGAAGGCCCAAAAGTCGATCATTCCACTGCTGGAGCTTTCGAACTGGCGAAGAAGAATATGTGGTGGCTATCATATTGCGTCGCCGGCCATCATGGAGGTTTGCTTGATGGGGAATCTCCTTATACTGACTCCACCCAACGGGACAGGCTCCGAAAGGCTGCAGCCGGAAAGATTCCGACATATAGAAATGAAGCATCCGAAAAGGTGCTGGAATCCTACATCGATGCCGAAAAGTGCGTACAGGAATTTGAGAAGAAGACAAAGACATTCTATGCGGCAGGGCAACAAGCCAGTGCATTCTCTGCAAGCTTTTTCATCAGGATGTGCTTTAGCTGTCTGGTAGATGCAGACTTTCTCTGCACGGAAAGCTTCATGCAAGGAGAGTCAAGAGAACCAGTTCCAACGGAGGGCCTAGACGTCATTGCACGGCGTTATGAGGAACGTATCTCTGCTTTCTACCCTCCAAAAACAGCACTTGATGCGCTCAGGTGCACGGTTTCCGATGAGTGTGCTAGTGCTGGAAGAAATCTGCAGCCGGGACTATTTACTCTTACCGTACCTACTGGCGGAGGCAAGACGCTAGCAGTCATGCGTTTTGCGCTACAGCATGCCTGCAAATTCGGCATGAACAGGATCATTGTCGCAGAACCGTTTACTTCGATTATCGAACAGAATGCAGAGAAGTATCGTCAGTATCTCGATGGCGAAGACACAGAGAATGTTCTTGAGCATCATTCCAATTTTGACCTTGATGCATTTGACGAAGATCCGCTACGAAAGAATCTCCGACTTGCATCTGAAAACTGGGATATGCCCATTGTGGTGACAACGAATGTGCGCCTGTTTGAATCGCTGTTCGCGGCACGTACATCAAGATGCCGAAAGTTACACAACATCGCAAATAGCGTGATTGTGCTCGACGAGGCGCAGGCCATTCCCTTGGATGAGATGAAAGCATGCGTGCGTGCTCTATCGGAACTTATTGCTAACTATCATTGCTCGGTTGTTCTCTGCACTGCGACTCAGCCAGCCCTTGATATGCTTTTTCAAGATTACGGCATCAAGGCTCATGAGATTGCGGCGAATAGAGACGAACTGTTTGAAAAGCTCAGACGGGTAAGTTATGAGAACGTCGGAAGGCTGTCAGATCAAGAGCTTGCTGATCGCTTGTCTCGCCATGATCAGGTGCTCTGCATCGTCAATAGCCGTGCTCAGGCTCGTAACGTGGCAATAGCGCTTAAGGAGCTATGCGAGAGCGAGAGCGTCTATCATCTTTCGACATTGATGTATCCCGCCCACCGGGAACAGGTATTGGAAGCAATCGTTGAACGTCTGAAGAATGAGTTGCCTTGTCGAGTGGTATCGACGAGCTTGATTGAAGCGGGAGTCGATCTCGATTTCCCGACTGTATATCGGGCAATGGCTGGTCTAGATTCCATAGTTCAGGCGGCCGGAAGATGCAACCGTGAAAACAGGCACCCCTATAGCGAGAGCATGGTGTATCTGTTTGAGCCTGTAGGGAACCCAGAGACAGGAAGGCGATACCGCATACCGGCTATCACTGAGAAGAACAAAGGAATTGCCGAGATAGCTGTGCCTGAGCTGCAAGTGGTAGGACAAAGATCAGACTTTGGCTCCCTCCAGTATATCCGCAGGTATTTCAGGAATTTGATGGCACTGTCTCTGAAACTTGACAAGAACAAGACAGAGAAGGTTCTCAATGATTTGGGGATAGCGACGGTTTTCAAAGTGCGTCTTGGAATGGGCGGAGAGATGATGTGCCCTTCGATTTCATTCAGGACAGCCGAAGAGGAATTCAAGTTCATTGATGATTCATCTACACCAGTAGCAATACCCGACAAAGCCATCGCTGAAGAGGTCAAGCGGGTCGCGTGCGGAGTGGCGACACGAAATGATATGCGAAGGATAGGTAGGTATTCGGTCCCAATATATGAGCAGACGCTGAAGGACATGCTGGATGCGGGAAAGGTGGAACGAGTCGAGCAGCTTTACGTACTGACCGATTTGCGCTGGTATACAGAAGAATTTGGCCTTGACTGCAGCAATGTTCAGGGCGAAGGAATGTTCTGGTGATCCAGACTGCGCTCGGCAGTCTGGATTTCCAGCCAACACGTAAGTGAACATATTTCAATCCACGCACTCTCACACATGTAAAGAGCGTGCGACATACCAACTATAAAGCATCTCGCTTTGATGCAATTGCCGTTTACGGATGTTTGAATGTCGTTAATCACATAAGTAAACATGAAATATAAAACGTGCTATACTTCAAGACGTAGAAGCACTGAATCAAGGAAAGGGGGTAAGAAGGATGTCCTATGGATTCGCATTGGAGGTGTGGGGTGACTATGCGCTCTTCACACGCCCCGAAATGTCTGTTGAACGTGTTACATATGATGTCATAACGCCAAGCGCCGCTCGTGGGCTTGTCGAGAGCATCTATTGGCATCCTGGCCTGCGAGTGGTGATTGATAGGATTCATGTCCTCAATCCTATTGAATACACGAGCGTACGCCGGAATGAGCTGAAGGACAAGGCTCTGGCCAGCTCCATGAAGACGGCCATTACCAACTCGGTCAAGAGCGAAAAGATTGTGCTTCCATCCATCAATCGGGCTGAAAGCATTCAGCAACGCGCTTCTCTGATACTGACCAACGTTCGATACGTGCTTGAGTTTCATTTTGAAATGACTCAGAAGGCTGCTTCTGGAGACAATCCAGGCAAGTTTGCTGACATATTCCGCAGACGTATTGCAAAGGGGCAGTACTATTCGCAGCCTTACTTTGGCACGAGAGAGTTCGCTGCTAATTTCAGACCATGGCCTGCTGGCGAGAAAATACATGGTTACTACTCTGATGTACAGCCAGGCGAGCGGGATCTGGGCTTCATGCTTTTCGATATGGACTATAGCGATCGGGAGAACATCACCCCGATGTTCTTCAGGGCACGAATGATTGACGGAACCATCGATGTTGTGGGAAGCGAGGTGTACAGGTAATGCTCCTACAGGCACTCAATGATTATTACTATCAGCTATTGGACAGTCATCCCGATGAAGTCGTGCATCCTGGATGGAGCAGCTGTAAGGTCGATGCAATCTTGGCAATAGATTCGACTGGTAAGCTAGCGAATGTCATTCCGTACGAAGATGCGCATGGCAAAAGCATGATGGTGCCTGAGCAGGCTAAGCGTGCAGCTGGAATCAAAGCAGACTTTCTCTGCGATAACAGCACATATCTTTTGGGCATCGACAAGAAGGGAAAGCCTGACAGAGCGCTCAAGGCTTTCGAAGCATCGAAAGAGCTGCATGATGCCGTTCTTGATGGAGTGAAATCTCCTGCAGCCCAAGCGATTCTCAGATTTTACGATCAATGGGATCCAACTTCAGCCGAGCGGGACCCTGTAGTGCAGGAGTATGCTGACTCCCTGCTCTCGGGCCGATTCCTTGTTTTTGGATTTGCAGACAGTGGGATGCTTAGCCTTGCTACGGAGGATGAAGCAATTAAGACCTCTTGGATGAGGTACTATTATGCTCCCAGTCCCGATGACACGGTCATGCGCTGCCTGGTAACAGGCGAGAAGAAGCCTATTGCTGTTCTGCATCCTGCTATCAAAGGAGTTCTGGATGCTTCCGGCAAGGTTGCCCAGTCAGCTGGTTCTTCGCTGGTGAGCTTCAATACGCGCTCGGGCGAAAGCTATGGGCATGTCAAGGAGCAAGGGCTGAATGCGCCCGTAAGCAAAGAAGCAGCCCAGGCTTATGGTGCTGCACTCAATTATCTGCTGAGCAGCCCAATCCATCATACGCGCATAGGCGATACCAATATCGTCTATTGGTCACGCGAGAATGATGAGGCAAATTCCAGATTCTTGAAGGATCTCCTTTTTCCAAGTACCGGTAGTTTCAAGGGCGATGAGCTTGCAAATGAGCAGCTGCGTCTCGACCAGATTGTTAAGACAGCTGTTTCGGGACGCTACCAGGATGAAGAGGATCTAGATCTTCAATCACCATTCTATATAGCAGGCCTTGCGCCTAATGCAGCGCGTGTCTCGGTTCGCTTCTTCATGGTCGGGACCTTTGGCAAGTTTGTGGCGAATATTGCAGAGCACTACAGCAGAACCGAAATTGTCCATTCGCCAACATCACGAGAATATCTTTCTCCGTTTGCCTTGCTTCATGAGGTGGAGAATCCGAACACCAAGAAGCCTATCTACGAATCACCGCTATGCGCCCCGCTGATGCGAGCGATATTTTCAAATGCCCGGTATCCGGAAGGGCTCTATCAGTCTGCAATTGTACGGATACATTCTTCGCAGAATGACAAAGATACTGGTTCCAGGAAAGTAAGCAGGGGCATGGCATCAATTATCCGTGCTTACCTTATCAAGAATGAAGGCTTATCAAGAGAGGAGATCACTGTGGACCTCAATGAGGAAGGGACAAGCGTCGCCTATAGCTTAGGCAGGGTCTTCGCGCTTCTGGAGGCATTGCAGAAGCGAGCCAATGGGACAACGAATCTTGCAAATCGTTACATGGATTCAGCTAGCACGACACCGGGAGTGGTGTTTCCGGTTCTTCTCCGCCTTGCAAATGCGCATCTCAATAAAATCAGCCATGATGCTCCGGGCCTTGCTGGATGGTACAAGAAGCAGATTGCCGCATTGTTGGGAGAAGACCGTGTCCAGACATTCCCAAGCAGGTTTACGCTGTCCGAGCAGGGTGAATTCTTCTTGGGCTACTATCACCAATTCTCCAACAGCACAAATAACAATCCTGAAGCGAAGGAGCAGTAACCATGTCTGAGCCAATCAAGAATCGCTATGACTTCGTGCTTTATTACGATGTCGAGAATGGCAATCCAAATGGAGATCCGGATGCTGGCAATATGCCGCGCATCGACCCTGAAACCGGCCTTGGTCTGGTCACTGATGTATGTCTCAAGCGGAAGATTCGCAATTACGTTCAGACCGTGAAGGAAGGCGTTCCTGGATTCGATATCTACATCAAGCAGGGAACGACGCTGAATGCAAGCGACGCTAAAGCTCTGAAAGAGCTTGGCATCGATGCGAATGACATAGCTGCTAGCAAAAAGAGCGATCCCGATCTTGATAACAAAATCCGTGATTGCATGTGCAAAATGTATTACGACATCCGTACTTTCGGCGCAGTGCTGACCACTTTCGTGAAGTACAAGCTCAACTGCGGACAGGTTCGCGGACCGGTGCAGCTCACTTTCTCAAGGAGTGTCGATCCAATCATCCAGCAGGAAGTCACGATTACTCGTATGGCAATCACGACCGAGGCGGATGCGGAGAAAAAGGGCAATGAGATGGGGCGCAAATACATTGTCCCGTATGCGCTGTATAGATGTGAGGGCTACATCTCAGCGAACCTTGCAAGGAAATCCACTGGCTTCTCTGAGGAAGATCTGGCACTTTTCTGGGATGCACTCATCAATATGTTCGAAGATGATCATTCTGCTGCGCGAGGAAAGATGGCAGTGAGATCGCTGATCGCATTCAAGCATGATTCTATCCTCGGAAATGCTCCGTCATATGAGCTGTTTGATGCGGTCACGACGAAGAAGCGCGACGGCATCACCGCGCCGCGGTCGATTAATGACTATGAGCCAATCATGGTTGACGAGTCTGCAATTCCCGATGGGGTTGAAGTCTTGCACCTTTGGCCGAGGGCTTAAAGAACATCCTCATGTATGCTGAAGACGACTATCTTATGCTTTCGGGCATACAGCACTTCTGTTTTTGCCGCCGGCAATGGGGGCTCATCCACATTGCCGGCATCTGGCAGGAGAATTACCTCACTGCCGATGGTGAAATGATGCACAAACGCGCTCATGATGAGTCAATTCGCGAGCGTCGCGGAGATACGATTCTGGTGCGGGGATTGACGGTCAGATCAAATGCGCTTGGCATCGTTGGTCAATGCGATGTAGTTGAATTTCATCAATCCGCATCCGGCCATCCTCTCGTAGGGGAGGATGGCCTCTGGTCCGAGAATCCTGTGGAGTATAAGCATGGACGCTCGAAGACAATCGATGCGGACCGTCTACAGCTCGCCGCGCAGGCCATGTGCCTTGAAGAGATGTTTGGGACCTCAATTCCATATGGTTTCCTGTATTACGGCGAGACACGGTCAAGAGAGCGTGTCGAGCTGGGGCAGGATCTGCGGGATACGGTAGCGAACGATTTTGCCGAGATGCACAAGTATTATCAGGACAATTGGATTCCTAAGGCTAAGTACAAGAAATGCTGCAAAGCATGCTCTTTGAAAGACATCTGCATGCCGAAGAAACGAAGCGTCGAGAATTATATTGATGATGCGCTGGGAGATATGTCATGAGACGCCTTGGGAATACGCTTTACGTCCTATCGGAAGACCTCTATCTAAAGGTTGATGGGGAAAATGTTGTTGCGAAGCGCAATGGCGTAGAGGCGGGACGCATACCGCTGCATACGCTGCAGAGCATATATTCATTCTCTTATATGGGTGCAAGCCCAGCACTCATGGGCAAATGTGCGGAGGATGGAATTGAGCTTGCCTTTTTCACTCCTCGAGGCAAGTTTCTCGCTGATATAGCGGGAATGCCGAAAGGAAACGTTCTTCTTCGCCATAGACAAGCCTTGATAACCCAAGACGAAACTAAGCGTCTTGCAATTGCTAGGAACTTCATACTTGGGAAAATATACAACTGCAAATGGGTGGTCGAGAGATGCATTAGAGACCATGGCATGAGAGTCGATATAGATGCAATGCATAGTGTGTCGCATCAATTGAGCGATGCCCTAGTGTCTGTTCGATCGTGCAATTCCATAGATTCATTACGTGGCATCGAAGGCGATGCAGCTGCCGAATACTTTTCTGTGTTCAATCAGCTGATTCTCAGCAATGACAAAGCATTCATTTTCAATGGGCGTAACAGGAGGCCGCCGTTGGATGCGGTCAATGCAATGCTTTCGCTCTTCTACACGATGCTTGGACTTGATTGCTCATCAGCACTAAGGGGTGCTGGACTTGATCCTTATATCGGTTTTCTCCATACAGACCGACCAGGTAGAAGGTCCCTCGGGCTAGACTGCATGGAGGAATTAAGGCCGGTTCTCGTTGATAGATTCGTTGTATCCGCCATCAATAACAGGGTTATCAAGGCCACGGATTTTGAGGTACGCGAAACTGGGGAGGTGCGTCTTACAGATGGAGGCAGGAAAGCCCTTTTCGATGCTTGGCAGGACAAGAAGCGTGAGGCCGTAACTCATCCGTATTTGCAGGAGAAGATGCCTTGGGGTCTAATACCATTTGTGCAGGCTCAGCTTCTGGCGCAATACATACGTGGGGATCTCGATGCATACCCTCCGTTCTTGTGGAAGTAGGCGAGGGGCCATATGCTGGTGGTAGTTGCTTACGACGTGGATACAAAGACGCATGCAGGGGAAAGGCGTTTGCGAAAGGTTGCCAAAATCTGTCGCGATTACGGTCAGCGGGTGCAGTGCTCAGTGTTTGAATGCGATGTTGATTCAGCCACATTGGTATTGCTGAAGAACAAACTGCTGGAGGCAATAAACCCCAGCGAAGACAGCTTGCGATTCTATAATCTTGGCAACCACTATGACAAGAAGGTACAAGCATTTGGGGCTAAACGCAGCTATGATCCGGAAGGGTTTCTGGCGCTTTAGAATCTCGGCAATTATATAGTTGCATGACGGTGGGGTGCGAACCTATGGCGGACATAAATGGCCTAGTAGGTTCGCACCTATTTACATACACTGAAGTGCATATCTAAGCTTGCAAAATGCTCTTGCTCTATTGAAGTTTCGCTCCCAAAGCTTCTATTGAACCCTGACAATCATTGCAATACATTATGTAGCGGTCGCCCCTCGCATGAGGGGCGTGGATTGAAAT
>OMTG01000067.1 GCA_900313905.1 uncultured Actinomycetes bacterium
TCTCGTAAAGCGGGGGTCATCAGTTCGAGTCTGATAGCTGGCTCCATAGAAAAGTGCAGGCCAGGTGGCGTATCTGCCAGCTGGTCTGTTTTTTTATTCTATCCTGCTTCCAGCGTTTGATCTTCCAGGGCCTGCGAACCTGAGAATCGTTCTCTCCTGATGGGCATCCCATTGCCGCCTTGCATGGACTGGCATTTCGTCTCAGCATGGAAGCCTGCTGGCAACATTCTATGGGTCCGGAATCTCGGATAATGAAGAAAAGCCCCTGCCGTGGCAACAGGGGCCTGAAGCCTAGCTGCGCCTTGGGGCTGGCCAGGAGTGCGCTGCCTCCTCGGCGGCGAAATGATCCATAAGGTTATGCTCCAGTCGCTTTTCGAAGTCTGGTTCCTTCCCGTAATGAGCCTGGAGGTCAGGGGCATGCTTGACTTCATCGTGATAGAGTTCTCGTCATAATTTGAGAGTGCACCGTTGATGCTGCCAAACAGAAACCCAGCATCGTCTTCTGGCTGCTTGGCCATCTGTTTCTTTGCCTCACGCCAGACGCTCAGCGTGCACCCCTAATCATTCCCATATGCCTGCGAGCAGCCATCCTTGTCATGATCATGGATCATGCATCTTCATAGGGGAGCTGACATGACCGAATGCAGCTTGCTTCTACCTGTCCATCGTTTCTTGCAACGCAGAACTCAGTGATTGGCCCGCCGGGACACGCGATGGCTCCGAACTCCGCACTGTTGTCCATAAGGCTATAGATGCCGGCTGCGGATGGAGCCGAGCATCTTGGGTGGCTGTGGGCTATCGCAGCATTGCGCCTTCGGCCTCTTCTTTGTACCCCCCATCCCATATATCGGCCTCTCGGCCATCTTTGTCCGGCATGCGATCCTTGTCCAGCCATGCTGCCGGCCTTCCCGCATTCGGCAAGGTCGTATATGGATGCCCGCTTCCTGCCCTACCGCCCCGGGCAGCCCTGCCGCCTGCTGCCCTGCATAGGGGACTGTCTGCGGATCTCTGTATCATCTCTGCTGCAGCGGTAGGAAGAATGTGGAGAAAATGTGTTGATAGATGGGATGGAGGCGGAAGGAGCCTGAAGGGCTGATTTCCGCGGCATCTGGAGCGATATCGGCCTTTCTGTGCTATGCTGCACATTGTGCGACCTTACCTATAGAGGGATTGAGACACAGCAGCGCGGACAGAATCCGTGACATCCAACCAACTCCAAGTGCGACCTTACCTATAGAGGGATTGAGGCAATAATCCCCCTGCCGCTTCTGCATTGGTTGCCCTCAGTCTTGCCTATGCTGGCACCAGCGGGCTTTTCGCCCCTTCCTGAAGCAGCTGTCTTGCAGACCGCGAGCTAGGACTTTGGCCATTGCTTGCGGCAACGCCTTGGCGTTGTTCTTGCAGGTCTCCTGCGCGCCCCCTCATCCGTTATGTCGCGCGTCTCATAGGCTTTCATCTTCATGACGGCGAGGCGTACCGGCCGACCTTGCCAGCTTGCCTTCTTCGCAACGCGATATCGCCTCTCCGATATCGCCTCTCAAAGCAATGGCCACGGGACATGCCATGTCATGCCGATTCCTGTGTCCAGCTCGCATGTGCTTCTGGCTAACTGGGAGGAAATCATTTTCTGCAGACTTCTCGCCATGCCTATTCATCCGAGCGTCCCTTAGCACGCTGCTGTAATTATCCGTCAGGTACTACTCTGGTCTAGCTGCGCAGGCATTTTATCCACCAGCTTGATGGGTAGCAGACGGTAGGATGCTGGGCTTGCGCTCAAATTCTGTTCCAGGCTTTATTCCTGTCAGCGATAAAACCTAGAATGAACATACGGAATTTTAATCTGCGCATGCGATGCTGAAGGTGGATGCTTATGTCTGACGGTTCTGTTCAAGAAGAAGCCGCTATGCCAACTACTTTGACTGGCTCATCAATCGATGATGCCTTCGGCCGCATCGATAATCTCATAGCTGCCGTCAAAGAGAAAAGCTCTGCAAGCGAAGCGGACCGCAGGAAGTTTGAACATTCATGGCTAGGACTTGCAGACAGGGAGGGGCTTTCAGAGGAAGTTCTTCTGAGACTCTATCGTGGCCTTACGATTGATGCTGCCATGCCATTCTATCTGTATGCACAGAAGACTGATTCAGGGGAGTCATATCAGGCTTTCTTGACCAGCGAACTGTTTTTGGAGAACAAGGCTGGCAGTTCGTTCAAGATGGCTCTCGATCTATTTGGACTTGAGATTGTCCGGCCGACCAGCGCTGACTCTCTTGCGGCGATATGCCGCAGCCTTCAAAAAGTCGCTTATAACAAGGATGGAAACCTGTATGGGTTCGCAGAAGGTTGCATAAACAAATACCTTGTCAAACGTATGGCAAACCAGACCTGTCCTGGTCTGGGACTTGACTTGGAGCTGTCTCCAGAAGAAGCTGCAGGGCTTGCTGCGGTTCTAAGCGACCAATTGAAGTTGCTGGGGATGAAATCCAATGTGCGCAGCAGCGAGAGAGATGCCATCATAAAACTGATGGGATGGCTGCAGGATCTGAAGTCCGATTCAGAGGCTATTTCGATGGCGCAAGCAGAGATTGAACCACACGCTTTGGAGAAATCGCCTGACGCGCAGCATGCGACAGAAAAGCAGGAATCTGCTGCAGAGCCAATACAGGAGACGCAGTGGCAAGATGCTGACCCTCAGGAAGGCACGGACAGCGAAGATTGCTCTATTGCTTCGTCTGGTATGCTGTCAATGGATTCCGTGATTGGTTTTCTGCACAGCTATAGCGAAGAGCATGCAAGTCTCAAGAACGAAGTTCTGACGTTGCGCTCGCAGCTTGGTGCTGCGAAAAGTGCTGATGAGCACGACGAGAGTGTTGTTATATCTCTTCAGGATCAGCTTGCGGAGGAAAAACAGCGGGTCGCAGAACTTGAAGCCGCTGTCTCAGCATTGACGACCGAGAAGGAAGAGCTTGAGAACCGGATGGCGAGCCTGAAGAAAGATGGCGATTCTGCAAGAGAGATGCTGTCTCTCATGGATCGAGATCATGAACGGCAATCCAATGAACAGCTGAAGAGGCTTTCGAGTGAACTTCGCATAGAGTACCAGGATTTCAAGGATGCCGAGAATCTGCCGATGGATGTGGACCTCGGTGAAAACATGCGGTTGCAGATCCAATCAATCTTCAAAATTTTGCAGAAGCATGGCCTGGAATTCTAGAGGATATCTCAATGAGCATCGAATATCACTACGGAATAGATTTTGGTACTACCAACAGCTCGGTATCTTTCATGCCGATATCGGACGACAAGAGCTATCCGCACCCAATCCATATTGGTGATGAGGAAGGTCGGCCAATTCCATCTACGGTCGCTATTGATCGCGAGACCGGCGTAGTATTTACGGGTCGTGATGCTTGGAACAAGCGAGGAGAGCTCAGCGATACCTGCGAATGCATCCAATCGGTCAAATCCTTATTGGACGCTGATGATTGGGCCATGGATATAGCGGGGAAGAGATGGACTGCAGAGGACGTCGCGAGCGAGGTGTTCAAGAACCTCAAGAAGGCCGCTAGCCAAGCAAATGAAAAGTATCCAATGGATTCAGCTACGGTGGCTGTACCCATTGGATTCAATGCAAAGAAGCGCAAAACGCTAAGACGAGCCGCTGAACGTGCTGGAATTTCGATTGAGGCATTCGTCAGTGAGCCAACAGCTGCGTTTTATGCAAACCATGAGGCACTTAGTGGAGCCCAGCACGTCGTGGTGTTTGATTGGGGCGGGGGCACACTGGATGTCTCTGTTCTCAAGATTTGTGACGGCAGGATCCATGAGCTATCAACAGCAGGCATGCCTGTTGCAGGAGATGACATAGATAAAGAACTTGCACGCAAGCTTCATGCCAAAGTAGTTGCTGCAAAGGGCAGGAATATCGCCTTTGATGATATGCCAGCACAATCAAAGGACATGATGATTGTTCGTGCGGAGCGTGCAAAACGTGCTCTGAGCGAGGAAGACGATACAGTTGTTTCGCTCAATAGATATGGTGAACTGGGGGCCTTTCGGCAGCGTCTGACTTACGAAGAGTTCTCGGTCATTGTTGATTCGATTGTCAACGACGCTATAGATTGCCTTGATAAGGCTATTGCAGATTCTGGCGAGCCCGAAGCCAATATGGACAAGATACTTATGGTTGGAGGCTCCAGCAACATCGGACCGCTTCTCGAGCGACTGGATGAACGATTTGGAGACAGGCTCTATTTTCCTGATGAGACGGTCTGGAGCATCAGCAGTGGCGCTGCACAGCTCTCATATCTGCCCGGCAGGCATCTCTGCGCCCAGAATGTCGGACTTCGTCTGGCTGATGGCTCATATTTCCCGCTTATCTCGGAAGGCGACTCTGCCTCTGGCTGGAAAAAGGAATTGACATTCGGGCTCGTCGATACCTCGCAGGAGATTCGCGTGGTCTTTGCGGGAAGTAAGGATATCGAAGAGTCAGAGAGCCATGCGAACTCTATCAAGGTCCCGGGCTATGCCTTCCTGGAAGAACAGCTGAAGCTGATCGCAGAGATTGATGAGAACATGATATTCCGTGTGCGCATGAAGAGCTCCATGCGGCCGGATCGCGATGAGAGAATCTGGGAATACGATCAGCTCAAGCTCTCATATGAGCTTGACTCTTGTGGGCGATAGTATGGCTCAAGCTGACAAGAGCACCTTGGAATTCAAGAGCAATATATATCCGGTGACTAAATCGAGCATCCTCAGCGATAGAAAGTTTCTCGATGCAATAAGCGATTTATCTGCGCTCAAGAAGATGCAATCCGAGCATATCACCCTGAATCGCCTGCAGCGCAAGCAGCTCAAGAAAGGAGAGCATTGCGTCTATGCGGATGATGGCGATTTCCCGTGGGGCACTGTGCTTTTTGATGATGGGCCGCATGTCATCTGCAGGTGCGAGAAGCGGGATTGCCCGTTATTCTTTACAGAATGCCGGCGCGATGCCAAAAGAGAAGCAGAAGCGGAATCATCTGCAAAGCCTGAAGATAATGTCGCCGATGCAGCTGAGGAGAAAACCTGCAAGGAAGACTTGCTGCCACAGGGGGCCACAAGCAAAGAATCTGAAGGCGAAGCCGATTCTGTTCCGGAATCGCATCCGGAACTTCGGACACTGGATGAGAAGAGCCATGAGGAGGATGCGCTCCCGATTTCGTCAGACAGCGAAGAGGCTTATCCAGAGGGGTGGACAAAGAAATATGATCCACAGCAGGCGGCTGTTATCGAAGCGGATAGCAATTCCCGCATCTTTGTGACTGCTGGTCCGGGAACAGGAAAGACATTCACTCTCATCGAACGTCTTATATACCTTACAGAAACAGAGCATATCGAGCCTGATGAGATATTGGTTCTGAGCTTCACGAACGCTGCTGTCAACGTCATCCAGGAGCGTCTCAAGGCAGCTGCGGATGCTGGAGAGCTGCATTGCAGCTGGCAGTTCATCGAGGTGACAACCTTCGATAAATTCTGCACAAGGATGCTGATGTGGGTTCAGCAGAACCAGCCAGAGCTCTATAAGACCAGCAAGAAGCTGGGGGCCATGAACTATGATGAGCGGATATATTACGCTTGCAGCATTATTAGAAAGACTCCTGATATTGTCGGTTCTTGCAGCCATCTGCTGATCGACGAAACCCAAGATCTCAATTCATGCCGTGCAGAGCTCACGCTGACGATAATTGACAAATTGCCAGATAACTGTGGCATCACTTTGATGGGCGATCGCTGCCAATCGTTGTTTGATTATCAGGCTTACGGATGCCAGATGTCTTCGGAGGATTTCTTCGATGCCATCAAACGCAGGGGAGATTTCGAGTTCAGGACTCTCGAGAAGAGCTATCGCACAAAAGAGAAGCAGCCTTTTGATCTTGCGCCGCTTCGTTCAAGGATATTGGATCGCGATATTGATGGTGCGCGCGCTGTTATCGAATCCATCGCTGATGTATTCGACAAGCCTGAGAAGACATTGCGGCACCTGAGCATCAACGAACCTCATGACTCCAGTCTCGGCATCTTAGTGAGGACCAATGCTGAAGCACTTGAAGTTGATGATCTGCTTAGCAAGATGGATGTCAAAGCGCATCTCGAGCGCTTCGAGAAGCAGAGGTTTGCTTCGAGGCTCTTTGCTGACATGTTTGTAGACTACCCTATTGAGACCATTAACGAAGACCAATTCATTGAGCGAGCCTCTTCGACCAAGCTGGTAGATGAGGACCAAGCTGAGGGCATCTGGTCTGATCTGGTCGGAAATCATCTTGTGCACAGAGAAGGTTCCAGGATAGAGATTGCTGACATCTTGGATGTCCTGGCTGGTGAAGAGGGTGTGCTGCCTCCGCTGTTCTGCGCACACGTCGAAGGTTGTGGAAATATCTACATATCGACAATCCATGGTGCAAAAGGTCGAGAGTTTGATGACGTTTGGCTCATGACTGAAAATATGAGCGACTGGACAGAGGCTGTTAAGCTTGATGAAGAAAAGGTCGCTTATGTAGCTCTAAGCAGGGCTCGATACCAAGTAGCTCTGCAATCCTGTGACAGGGACTCAAAGGAATCCTCGAGACGTAACGATAATATTGATAGATGCTACAAGTGGTCGAAAGGGAGATTGCGTATGTCAAAAAACAGACTTACGCATCTCGAATTCGTGAGCTCGAAGGATATCGACTTTACAAGTTGCTGCTCCGAACCGGAGATGCAGCAGCTCCTAGCAGCGGGCAAGCTGAATGGGCAAGAGGTATGTCTTGTCAATCCAGATAAAGACAGTCATCGCTACCAGATTGTTGTGCAGGATAGTCCAAATATCAAGCTGGGAAGCACTACGCGAGAGTTTGGCGATGCATATTACGCCTGCTGTCCGGCCAATAAACTCGAGAAACCGTTGCCGGATGCATTCGATGGCTTGCGCATCGTTGAGACGATCTCTTGTGTTGGCAAGAAAGGCTTGGCTCCAGCATCTGCAAAAGTTTTTGGGAAACGTGCAATCTGGTATGGTTTTGCCATAAGCGGGTTTGCGCACGTCAATGATCAGTTCGACCACTAGGGTGGGGTAACCGTGGGCAAATATGATGAGTTCTACCGGGCGCGAAAAGAGATAGTTGAAATCTTGGAGCGCGATCTCATTGGTCCTGTAGATGAGCATGAGGTCATCCATGACATGCCGACGACCTATTACATCGCAGGGAAGCTTTATCCGCAGAAGACTTATGATTCCGATGTCTGTGAAGAAGAGCCGGTAGATATCGATAAGATTCTGAATGAATACGACGCCGCGGTATCGCTCGAGAACCAGTATGAGCCTGCATCCATGGGCATCACGTTTGCTGTGCAAGGGGAAGGCAGCTTCACAATTCGGATTGGATATGCGACCTACGAATACATAGCCGAGAACGTGGAGAGTTCAGCAGCTGATGCGGGCCTGCCAAGCGAAAGACGTCTTGATGGTGGAGCATGGAAACGTGTTCCGCATGCGTATACCGTTGTCTGGAGGCTAGATGATAGGCGGTCCTTCACTGAAACGTTCGGGTCGGTGCTGCTCCAAGTCTTAGTGAGAAAGAAGCTTCCTAGTGGCATTCGAATCGTGACGGCATCTCTTGTCAATCTGGAGAAGTCTGGAAGGAAATCGTCTGCTGCAGATGCAGAAGCAACGCTCTTCCAAGTTTCGCTGAAAATTGTTTCCGATGGTCCGGATGGCGGGACCTTTGTCTCGACGGATATGCGCAAGCACGTATCAAAAAGCCAAGATCTTCAAGAGATGCAGCTGCTCTATAGTGGAAATCTATGCTACGCACAGGGGCATGGATGCGCTGGTGTGTGGGATGTGGAGCATGCGACACCGAAATGGATTGCAACCTCATATCTGCCTGTATATTCTGTGCACCAGATGAAGCCCAGACAGCTATCCGACCCCTCTATTCTTGGCATGAGCTATTTGGCGTCTGGCAAAAGAGAACCTATTATCAATGGTCTTAGCTCCTTGTGCAGCGAATATGCAAAATGGATTCATGCTCAGCAGGGTGAGGCGGAACGAAAGGTCGCAACGGATCTGCGAGCGATTGCATACAAGAATATGGAGCGCTGCAGCAATGCATTGGACCGAATCAAGCATGGCATAGATTTGCTGGAATCGAACCCAGACGCATTCCACGCGTTCCAGCTTGCGAATGAAGCGATGTATCTGCAGCGTGAGAAATCACTTGGGCATGCAGGCAAAAAGGCCGACCCTTCGTTGATCACTTGGTATCCTTTCCAGCTTGCTTTCCTGCTCCAGGAGATTTCATCGTTTGTTGAGCCTGATGGCAAGGAGCGGGACCTTACTGATCTTCTCTGGTTCCCGACCGGAGGAGGAAAGACAGAGGCATATCTCGGCATTGCCGCATTCTGCATCTTCTATCGACGACTGAAGAATCCTGATGACGATGGCGTCACAGTCATCATGAGATATACGCTGCGCATGCTGACCTTACAGCAATTTGAGCGTGCATCGCTGCTCATTGCTGCTTGCGAGCATATCCGGAAGGCCAGAAATCTCGGAGGTAGCGAGATTTCGATAGGTCTGTGGGTTGGTGGTGGCCTGACGCCGAACAGGCTTGAGGACGCAGATGATTATCTGCGTAAAAACGGTGACAGGCAGAACAAAGCCAATCCGACAATAGTCAAATACTGTCCATGGTGTGGCACGGAGCTTGATGAAAGCTGCTATACGGTCAAGAAAGACCTGTCTCGGATGACAATCAGGTGCCCCAATGAGGACTGTGAATTCCATGAGGGGGACGGACTGCCCATTTATGTAGTGGATGATGACATATACACCAAGCTTCCGACATTCATAGTTTCTACCATTGACAAGTTTGCTCAGCTACCCAAGAAGCTGGAATCCTCTCGGCTCTTTGGATGCGGTGTAGACAAGCGTCCACCTGATCTGGTCATTCAGGATGAGCTCCATCTGATTACAGGTCCGCTCGGAACTATGGCTGGGCTATATGAGTCCTCTATGGCTTTGCTGTGCGAGCATGCAGGCAGACGTCCTAAGGTCGTTGCCTCGACCGCTACGGTCAGGAATGCTGCGAATCAAATCAAGTCACTATATGCAGAAGGATTCAACCAGTTCCCACCACAGGGGATTTCGATGGATGATTCCTTCTTTGCCGTCAAGGCTGGGCCGGAAGATCGGCCAAGCCGTATGTATGTCGGGGTGATGGGCTCTGGCGTTACACAGACGACGACGATTATCAGGCTCTATGCATGCCTCTATTTCGCGGGAAGATGGTTGGAGGCGGCCGGTTATTCACCTGAGGTAATAGACGCATACTGGACTTTGGTTGGATATTTCAACTCCCTTCGAGAGCTCGGCGGTACGTTGACCATGGTTCGGGATGACATCCGAGGCCGTTTCAAATTCTTGGCAGGTACGAAGTTCGCCAAGAAATATCCCGGAATAGATCCTGAGAAGATCAAGGACTACCTCGTGGTGGAATTGACCAGCCGTAGAACAAGCTCGGAAATAAGCGATTCTATCAAGGTGCTGGAGCGGGGATATGCACCGGACAAATCTGAAGATGTGTGCGACTTTGTTCTTGCGACGAATATGATCTCAGTTGGTGTTGATGTATCGCGGCTTGGGCTGATGGTGGTAGACGGCCAGCCAAAGTCAAATTCGGAATACATCCAAGCGACAAGTCGAGTGGGGCGTAGCGATCCTGGGCTCGTTGTGGTAGCTGAAAACGCAGCGAAATCCCGAGACCGTTCTCATTTCGAGCAATTCTACAGGTTCCACTCTGCGCTTTACCGGAATGTAGATGCTTCGAGCTTGACGCCATTTTCTGAACGCGCAAGAGACCGTGCATTGCAGGCGGTATTCGTCACGCTCTGCAGAAATTGTATCGATGTGCTTGCTGAAAATGAGGACGCCGGCAACTTCAGGAAAGACCTTCCCGGAGTCAGCAGCATCATAGATCGAATTGTTGCCTATGCTGGACAGGTGGATTCTCAAGAGGCTGCGGATGTGCGGAAAGAGCTAAACGACATTGCAGATGAGTGGCAGCAGAATGCTGAATATATAAGGTCGTTACGCTACCAAGACTTCAAGAAGCCTTCGAGATCGCTGCTCAAAGACGATACGGATAACAGTAGATTCAGAACCATGAACAGCATGCGCAATGTTGAGGGGTCTTCTAACGTTTTCATAGTTTTGAGGTGACTGCATTGAGGCTAGGGGGCAGGTCATCCGTGAACGATGACAGCAAACTGATAGTTGGACAGCTGCGCCGGACCCATCTGCTGACAAGCTATGGGCCAGGAGCAATCGTTGATATGCAAGACTATTCCGTCATCATGGGAGGATGCGATTACTGGGAGAAACCTGTCGAGGTCAGGGATGATCGACTAGCCAGGTATCTGCGTGTTAGAGGGTTCAAGCAGCCACATTCCGACGCGAGCGATGATCGTAGCAGCTACTCCGTTCAGGCATTCAGATTTCCGCAATGGTGTTATTGCCCGCAATGTGGGCGTCTGGGGCCGTATTGGCAAATCAGTGGAGACAAGGAATACCGCAAATGCGCGAAATGCAGAAATCAGGAGCTCATCCCTTCGCGCTTTGTTGCTGGTTGTACGAATGGTCATATAGAGGACTTTCCTTATATTCGTTGGGTGCATAGAGGAGACCCCTGCGACAAGCCTGAATTGCGGGTGACATTTGAGCAGGAGACCGGTAGCCTTGCGGGAATTGTCATTGAATGCTTGAACTGTGGAGCCAAGAGGACAATGGCTGGGTGCACCTCAAAAGGAGCCTTGGCTTCAACTGCGCATTGCCGCTGCCAAGGTTCCCGGCCTTGGCTGAAAAAGTCTGATTGCAGCGCTGAAGAGAAGTGCGATGCTCCTCTTGTGACTCTGCAAAGGGGGGCTTCGAATGTCTATTTTCCGGAAACTGTCAGTGCTCTGACTCTGCCATCCAAGATGGACCCTTTTGTTGAGAACAACGCTAGAATGCTTGAGCCGCTTGTGGACGCTGGGATGACCGATAGCATTGATGCAATTCTGAAAGCGAATGGTGTCAGCCTTACTCCCGAAGAAGTGGTAGACCAAATTACAGCTGCGAAGAGCGACCAGAATGATGGAGTCAATCAAGAGGAGCAGCTTTATCTCACAGAGTATCAAGCTCTCAGAGGCCCTGAGCAGTCTGGCAGGCAATTTGATACAGCGCATGAGCCTATTCCTGAAGGATATGAGGGACTTATCAAGCGTGTCACCTTGGTGAATCGCCTCAGAGAGGTTGTCGCTCTCAGAGGCTTCCGTCGTGTTGTTGGACAGGCAAAGCTAATGAATGCTGAGGATGGCACCTGCGAGGATGTGAAGCTTGTCCCGCCAGGGAGCAAGGCGAATCCTGAATGGTTACCCGCTATGGAGATGCTGGGTGAAGGCATTTTCATCGAGCTGGATGATGCAAAGCTGAAGCAATGGGAGGAGAAGGTCGGCTCTAGATACAATAAGATGGACGAGCGGAGACGCTCGAGCAGCGTGACATGCTCAAATTTCTCTCCGGCTCTTGTATTGCTGCATACCTTCGCACATCTGCTGATAAGGCAGCTCTCTCTGGATTGTGGCTATTCTGGATCGGCTTTGAAGGAGCGCATATATAGCACCTATCCCAACACGGTCAAAGAGAATCATATGGCCGGAATTCTCGTCTATACCTCATCATCCGATTCTGATGGAAGCTTGGGTGGTCTTGTCCGGCAAGGGAAAAAGGATCGCTTAGGGGTCACTCTGGATAGCATGCTTGAGACTGCGACGTGGTGCTCTTCCGATCCCATCTGCATAGACTCTGAAGGGCAAGGGCTCGATTCCTTGAATTACGCTGCCTGTCACGCATGCGCGCTGCTGCCAGAAACAAGCTGCACGATGCGCAATTGCTTCTTGGATAGAGCCGCCTTGATTGGTACTTTAAATAATCCGGAGATAGGTTTCTTCGCTGAACGCATTTCTATGAATACCGAAAGCTAAATACTATCCTGCTGCCTTAACTGCTCCTGATGTTCCCCCTAATCCATCTAGAGAGGCTATATGTCAAACGATGCTGGTCTGAGCGCTTTTACAGAAGAACTGAACACAGAGATTTCGGAAACGTCATCTTCAGAGAATATCTCATTCGAAGAGGCGCTCTTTGACACATACGCCGATTATCTTATCGGTGCGGGGGAGTTCGAGGAAGCGCAGTATGCTCATTATGCGCCTGCGGCCGGAGGCGTCAGGATTGATGGATTTGGCGGAGATCCCAAAGACGAGGCAAAACTCAACGGCACTGGCTTTGGCCGCCTGAAGCTTATCATTATCGATTCTGCAATTGAGCCATCTGCCAAGTCGCTTACGAATACTGAGATCAATGCAATCTTCAAGCGTGCTGAAAACTTTGTAGCCCGAACTCAGAAAACTGGTTTCCGTAGGGCGATGCAGAAAAAGGAGCCTGGATATGAGCTTGCTGATCTGATCAAGAGCCGCTGGAAAATCATCTCTGACATCAAGATCTATCTGTTCAGCAACAGGGCCATAAGCAGTCTGGCAACAGGCAAAGAAAGCATCGAAGTTGATGGCAAACCAACCTCGTTTGATGTATGGGATACGTCACGGCTGTACAAGCTGGTGAGCTCGGGCAAGGAGAGGGAAGATCTCGTCGTCGATTTCTCCGAGCTGCCGAGTGGTCCGCTTACAGCTCTAAAGGCGAGTGATGACAGCGCGGGGCGTGCGGTTTATCTTGCTGCATTGCCAGGCAAAGATCTTGCTGCCATATATGACCGGTGGGGCACGAGACTCCTTGAACAGAATGTGCGTGTTTTCCTGCAGGCTCGTAGCAATGTCAACAAAGGCATCAAAAAGACGCTGGAAGAGGAACCATCTCTCTTCTTCTCGTACAACAATGGGCTTACAGCCACTGCTGAAAGCGCTGACGTAATTGAAGATGGGGCATTCTGCAAGATCACAAGACTGTATAATTTCCAGATCGTGAATGGCGGTCAGACGACTGCTTCCATCTATGCTGCGTCAAAAAGTGGTGTAGACATCAGTGATGTATTGGTACAGCTAAAGCTTAATGTGGTATCAGCTGAACGTGCCAAGAGCCTGGTCCCCAAGATTTCAAAATATGCCAATAGCCAGAACAAGGTATCTGATGCCGACCTCTCCTCAAACTCCGCCTTCCAAGTTCGGATGGAGAGCTACTCGAGAAGAATATATGCGCCGGCAAAGGAGGGCAGCTTCCAGCAGACCAAATGGTACTACGAGCGTGCACGTGGCCAATATCGTGATGAGCAATCCCATTTGAAGAAGGCGGCTAAGAAGAAGTTCTTGGCTGAATATCCCAAGAGCCAGTCGTTCACAAAGACCGATCTTGCAAAATATCTTATGGTCTGGACGGATAAGGCTTACTATGTCAACCGTGGTGCCCAGAAGAATTTTACTGAGTTTGCGCGACTGACCGAGGCGGCTTGGAACAAGAATCCCGATCAGTTCAACGAGCGCTTCTACAGGCACTCAATCGCCAAGAAGATAATATTCAATGAGACTGAACGGATTGTGACCGACCGACCATGGTACGAAGCGGGCGGCTATCGCTCCCAGCATGTAGTGCTGGCTATTGCCTACCTTGCCAATGCCGTGAAGGACATGCATAAGTCAATTGACTTTGACGCAATCTGGAGACAACAAGCCATCTCCGGCAAACTGATAGAGGCTCTGGAAATGGCTGCAGATGCAGCAGACAAAGTGCTGATGAGTCCGCAGTCAGGCTATCGCAACATTTCGGAATGGGCTAAGCAGGAAAAGTGCCTGAGATTTTTGTGCGGCCAAGTTACGGATTGGGATGAGGCTTGGATATCGGAGCTTATCTCATCTGAAGAGGAAGCGGCAAGGGAAAGCAAGGCTCGAGATCAGCAGGCTCAGAACAATGCCATTGCGGCAAGGAAGCGCGTGCTTTCGGTTGGGACAAGCATGTGGTCAGATGTCATCTCATGGATTGGAGCCAGTGAGGCGGAAGTATCTGATGAGGGGAAGAAAGCTCTGGCGGTAGTTTCTGCGAAGACGGGTTCACGATTCATTTCGGATGAGCAATGTTTGGCACTTGCTAAGCTTATGGATGATTTGAGAGATGCCGGCTGCCCCTACCTCATGAAACGCTGAGAGCAGGCGTACTGGCTCATCCGCTATTCGACCTCTGCGTCAGAACAGGTGAAGATTTGCTGGGCCCGCAATACGTGAATCCAGACTATCGAAGTATGTGCAAGCATCACTGCCTAGCATCCGAGCAGTGACTTGTGCAATCTGCTGGGACAGCAGGGGAGGGACTGCATTGCCAATCTGGTGGTACTTGGCTGTCCGCAATCCGCAGAAGTAGTAGTTGTCGGGGAAGGTCTGCAGACGTGCGGCCTCACGTACCGTCAGGCTGCGGCATTGCTTTGGATCGTAGTGAATGAAATAGTGCCCATCCTTTGAGAGATGGCAAGTCATGGTGGTTGATGGCTGATCTGCCATCTGGACCTTGAATCGGTCAGTGAACGACCGGGTCCTTTGACCGCCTTTCAAAGTGGCGCTCTTGTGGTTGGGCAGCAGCTCCTCGGGAAACTGTTCAAGCGTTGGAGATTTTCGATTTGCCGCAGCGAAGGTTGAGCAGAATAGGTAGCGCTTGAGGTCGAGGGGCATATTGCCTCTCGACCGATGATCGATGAGCAGGTTTGTGGAACCGGATGGAAATTCTTTGCGGTACCAGGATGTATATGTGCATCGATTCGGTTCAGGAAGCACTGATGCCCTGTCAGACTGCGGTAGAGCATCCTCCAGTACAGCCTGCAGTTCACTGGAGCCATTTGGAATGATGCTTTCAATCATGAAGTGATGAGCAACGTCTTTGATGTAGCTATTCCAGTCAAGTCCTAATGCATCCTCCTCATGCGAGGAGTATGAGCTTCTGATTGGAGGCATATTGCCGATAACATCTTGGACCGTGACAGATTCGCGTTTCTTGAGGAAGAACCCCGCATTCTCATGCCGACGAAGCGTTTCTGCATAGTCGTTTCGGATGCCCACAAGCAGAACCCTGTGCCTTCTCTGCGGAATGCCGTAGAGTTCCATATGCACTTCAAAATCTTTGGGCGATGAGGGTTCATCAACAACAAGCGAGCGCAGTGTGTATCCCGCGTCATGCATATCCTGCGTGACGAGCTGGAAAATGCTATTGCCGTAATGCTTTGCAGACAGCATGCCCACTACATTCTCCATTACGAAAATAGTGGGCTTGAGCTTTTCGATGAAGTCCAGATAGCACTTATAGAGCTCCTGCTTCTCATCGTGCTCGAGTTTTTCCTTGTTTGTTTGTCTGGCGCGTCCCACCAGGGAATATGCTTGGCACGGTGGTCCACCGATGAGCACCCATGGATTGTCGGCGGTGTTGTAAGGTTTCAATCGTTGCCTTGCATACTCAATGGGTGTCTCATTGCCGATCTCCAGCTTATACGGACGTGCAACCTGTTCGGCTTCCTGCCATAGGTCGCCGAAGTCAGATTTGAGCTTTTCGAGATAGGCCTTGTTTCCAGTTTTGATGTAACTCCAATATTCCGAAGGAATCTCTTCGTCGTGATAGGAAAGCTGTCGAAGAAAAGACCTGAGGCGCAGCGTCCCGTATGTCTGTTTGTCGCATTCTATTGATAGGACAATATTGAACAGGTTACGCCCGTGCCTGTCGGTGACACTTGAAAAGCCCTCTCCGAGGCCTCCTGGTCCAGCGAAGAGGTCTATGACTGGAATCAAGACTGTCACCCCGAAGATTGTCGGTATCCAATGAATCTCTCAATCATACATGAATGCGGTTTTCAAGCGAACCAGATAATTATGGTCTGGGCTTCGATTTCGCTCCGGCCCTCTGAATCTGGAGCTAGGGAGGCGCCTCTCAGGTTTCCTTGAGCTTTGAAGCGGTTGGATGGTGCCGGGGCGGAATCTGCGCGGCTGCTCTGGGGGTGGGCAGACTATCCATCAACCGAGACGATGGTTCCGTGTCTTGGATGAAGGACAGCGGATCTGGGCATCGGGCCCAGGCATGGTGCTGTCCTGGGAGGCGAGTGCCATGATCTTGCTGATTATTGTCTTCGTACTGCTGCTTGTGGTTGGCGCACGGCTGCTCAGAGGTGTCTTCTTCGGCGGCATGGGTGGCTGGGAGGATGGGGTGGCTGGGGCCGTCCGTTCTGGAGCGGCTGGTTCGGCGGCCCGACGAGATGGGACCGCGGTCCCGGGCCGCGGGGCGATGCTGGCTGGAACGACCCGATGATGCATGAGGCTGGCGGAGTGCAGCGTGGGCTTGGCGGCCCTGGCATGGACGGCGGACGCCGTGGCGGCCCCGAAGGCCCAGGCGGCCCTGAAGGCCCTGGTGGTCCCGGTGGCGGACGCGGCTGGATCTGAGTGCAGGGCCTGCAATAGCCGTATAGGGCAATGACAGACAAGGGCGGAGCTGGATATCAAGTCCGGCTCCGCCTTTTCCATGTACAGGGGCTAGGCGTCCAATCCGGCCGCTGCGCTTTACAGGGCAGACGAGGGCGCTACAATGCCGGTGCACGGCACCGCGTGTGCCGCTTTGTGAATGTCAAGCAGATTTTCCATTGGTAGGGTAAGCACTTCTTCCATAGCTAT
>OMTG01000113.1 GCA_900313905.1 uncultured Actinomycetes bacterium
CAAAGATGCCTCGATGGCTTGATTCGTCTCATGGACTCCAGCGAGAGCGCCCGCACGATTAGATGGCCACGGTGTTCCCCAGCCCCGGCATGCCGGCACTCTGTGCATGGTGGCTGAGAGTGAAGTACCATTTTCGCATGAGACTGCAGCAGGAACAGGCAGCAGAGAAAGGATTCTTGTGATTTGTCCCAATTGCAAGGCAGAGATCAGCGATGATGCTATCTTCTGCCCCAAGTGTGGCCAGAAGATAGCATGTTCAGCAGAGCACGACGAACCACCAGCCGAGGCCACTTCCGTTATGCCTCATGTGCCGGAAGGCCAGAGCGGAGAGCAGGATATGCCGGACGCTCCTGAAATGAGCGCTGATGCGGTCGACGAGACGCAGGTCTTTCCGGAGGAGGCTCCTCAGGCAGATGCTGCCAAGGAGAGCAAGCGTCCCCGCTCTTCCAAGAAGAAGGTCGTCGCCCTCGTGCTGGTCGGCATCCTCGTAGCCGGAGGTGCTGCAGGAGGCGCCTGGTACTATCACGAGCAGCAGATCGAGCAGCAACGCAAGCAGGAAGAGGAGCGGGCAGCTGCCCTCGATGCGCTCCGTCACCAGGACCACGCCGTCACGTTCACGATCCAGGCAGACGGATACACGGCAGACGACAGCCCCATCCCCGTTGAGATAACCGGCACCGACCTCGATGGCAATGCAGTGGACACGACCTGCTACATAGCGCAGGACGGCACCGGAACGACCCTGAAGTCTGGAAGCTACAAGGCTTCCGTGGTGGCCTCCCCGCTCACCAAGTCGGGCACGCTCTATGCCGTGCCGGACACAGCCATCTCCTTCGAGATCCCTGTTCCCGACGACGAGAGCCTATCGGCAGATGGCACCTCCACAGATACGGGAGCCTCTGATGCTGCAGATGCTGACACCTCGGACTCCACAGACGGCTCTGCCAGCGATGCCGGCTCGTCTGACGGGACCATTGCAGGAGGCACGCTCCAGCTCACCCAGCTCGATCCGATCAACCAGACCAGCGATATGATCGATGCGGCCTATCAGGCCGCCCTTGCAGGCGGCTTCGACCAGGCCACCGCTGACACCTACCGCCAGGCTGCAACCGACGCGCACACCGCCGCACAGAAGGCAAAGGAGGAGGCTGAAGCCCAGGCAGCCCTCCAGAAGAAGGCCCAGGAGGCCCATGCAGCCTATGCAGCCTTCCTGCAGGGCACCTACCACTGGTACACACGAGATGTCAGCCTTGACACCTGCAAATTCGGACCGGTAGATATCGACGGCGACGGGGTGGACGAGCTGCTTGTATGGAATCCCAATGCATCGCATGCAGATGGCTACGAGCGGCTGTTCAGCTATCAGGATGGGCAGATTGTGGAGCTCGAGGTGGGTGGCGAGGCCTGCCATATCTTCCGGAGCGGGGCTGTCCTCTGGTACCACGTAGCACAAGGGTCTTGGGCAGGCCGGTACTACACCCTCCAGAATGGCAGCCTGGTCGAGGTTGCCAGCTATGACTCATCAGACCTTCCTGCAAGCCACTGGAAGGCCGGGGCTACCGATATCACGGATTCGTTCAAAGACCCCGGAGGAGAATCCATGCAATATTGCGAGTCACTGAAGGTCAATGGTGCCGACGTCGATCTGAATACCTACATGGCAACTGTGAACAAGCTGGCCGACGAGGACATCACGCCCACGCTGGTAGACGCCACGGCAGAGAACCGCAGCAAGCTTCTGGGATAGCCGGACAGAACATGCCTGCAGCCAGCGCGCTGAGGCTGCAGGCATGCCGCAAAGGCAATCATCCGCTGGCTTCTGGGACGAGCGATCCGGTTCCTGCAAGACCAGCCCGCATAGCAAAGGGGCGCTGCAGCATCAGCTGCGGCGTCCCTCATCATGTTCCCCGCTTTTTCTCTTGGCAGCTACTCTGCCTCGAGCGTGTGCAGCACGCGGGCAGGCACGCCCGCAGCGACGCAGTTCGACGGGATATCGTGGGTGACGACAGCGCCCGCGCCGACCACGACATTGTCGCCGATCGTGACGCCTGGCATGATGGAGACATTGCCGCCGAGCCAGACATCGTTGCCCAGGGTCACAGGCTTCGCATAGGCGACATGGCCGCGCCTTCTCGCCCCATCCACGGGATGCCCCACGGTGGAGATCAGGGTTCCCGGCCCGAGCATGCAGTTGTTGCCAATGGTGACGGGTGCCCCATCGAGGATCGTGACGTTGTAGTTCGCCGTGAACTCATCGCCCACATGGATGTTCTTGCCGTAGTCGCAGTGGAACCCCGGCTGGATGTCCAGATGCGTGCCGGCAGATCCCACGACCGAGCGGGCGACCTCTTCGTAGGCCTCCACATCGTTCGGATCGGCTGCAGCCAGGCGGGCGCAGGCCTCGACACCGAAGCGCTTGCGTGCTGCGATCTCAGGATCGTCGTAGTGGTACTCGAGCCCTGCTTCGAGCTTCTCCATCTCTGTCATGGTCCTTCTCCCCTCTCCTACTCCGGAACGACTACGGACAGTATTTCGCCGATGAAGAGGGTATGGGTGCCCATATC
>OMTG01000028.1 GCA_900313905.1 uncultured Actinomycetes bacterium
GTCATCGAATCAATGATGGCGGAATTCGCCTCATCCTTGCTCGAAGGCCAGCTGAACTCGAGGGCGAAGACCCTGTCGCTGTTGATGTACTCACGGATATACCGGCTCGTCTTCCCCTCCGACCAGTTCACGTAGAAATAGCCGTTCAGATCAGAGATCCATGACTTGGTCAGCCCGCTTACCGATTCCGCCTCTTCAAAGGCACCATCGAGCGTCACGCCCTCGTCGTTTGTCTTAGCCCAGGCGCTGATATGCATGCCTGTATCGCTGTCGTCGAGCTCGAGCCCGGTGCCATCAGAGGAAGCCTCTGCCGTCATCCCGGTCGGCAGGGTCGTCGAGAAGCCATACTTCTCGATTTTGAGCTCGCCCGTATCCGAGTTGTAGCTCACATCTCCTGCAGTCGTGACCGGAGAGGACGTCTGCTCGGCCTGCGTCGACGTGTCCTGCGATTCTGACTGCTGGGTCGCTGCAGTATCCGTCGTGCTGCCATTCGGGGTGCCCAGGACGATCACGAGGGCGATGACAGCAATCACGGCAACGCAGATGCCAGCGATGAGCGACGTGTGCGAGCTTGTGGCGGATCGGCGTACCGGCTGCTCCTCATCCCTGAGGGCAGTCTCTGCCCTGCGGGCATGCTCTTCGAGGCCCTGGCCTTCCTCGGGATAGGCTGCAGCAGGTGCCACATAGGAGCTTGCCGACACAGAAGCACGGGGTGCCTGGGCACGCTCGGAGAAGACCTCCTGCTCAGCCTCGGTGTAGGACTCGTTCGCGCTGCGCTGCTCATACTCCGCACGCGACACGGTCTGCGCGAACTGGGACGGCTGCTGGGTGCGGGGAGCTGGAGCTGGACGCGAGTGGCGCTTATGCTTCACATTGGCACGGAAATCTGGCGTGTCATGCTTGTTCACAGGCACTTGGAGAATCGGCGTCGCTCCGCCCGAGAGCGTCTGCAGCGGCACAACGACTGGGCGCCTCACTGCCGTCTGCCCAGGCTCATCATCTGCCGGCAATCCCTGATAGCCTTCATAGGCGTTCTGCTCAGGAGCCCGCTTCGTCTCTTCGGGCATCACGACCGGCGTCCCCTCGATGGGGATGGCGGGCGGCATGTCCTGGGGCTCCTCGATGGCAGGCACCTGCTGGAGCTCCTCGGCCACATCCCGGCCTGGCACCGCCATCGTCTTCTCGGTCTCAGGCTCTTCCTCAGCTTGCTCTGGTGCAAGATCCGCTGCATCCTGCGGCATCACGACCGTCTCGCCTGAGAGGGGAACCTCTGGCATCTCTTCGGGCTCTGCTGCAGGTTCTGCAGCAGGTGCGCTCTCAATGCTCGCAGCATCCTCAGACATCACAACAGTGTCCCCTGCCAAGGGGGCTTCGGGCATCTCTGCCGGCTCCTCAGAGACAGCATCCTCCGCATGGCTCTGGGGAATCACGACCGTCTCGCCTGACAGGGGAACCTCTGGCATCTCTGCCGGCGCCTCAGAGACAGCAGCTGCCACGGCGCTCTTGGGAAGGACGACCGTCTTTCCCGTCAGAGGCACTTCCGGCATCTCGACCTCTTCGTCTGCCCCAGCACCTGCCGGAACGACCTCAGGCACCAGATTCGCCAGCTTTTCCGCTGGCGTAGCTGGATTGCTGGATGCAGCGGAGGCATGCTCTGCAGCATGCGGCATCGTTATGCGGGCACCGCACTGCGAACAGAAGACACTGTTGTCCGGTATCACGGAACCGCAGTGAGGACATATCATGAGTCATCCCTCCTCAAACCTGTCTCCTGGAAAGGCACGGCCGCCTTCCCCGAGAGACCTATTTCCCAAGTATCGCAGCCTCGCGCATGTTTTCAGCTTCCCACCCAGAAAACCTACGAAACACGCAGAGCTTCGGTCGCAAGCGGCGTATAGGTCAGTGGCCCTCCTTCTGGGTGGTGGCTCCACATCACAGAAGCGCTCGTGAAGCAGATCTCTTGAGGCTCCATCCCGCTCGAGAGCTTGGCAAGCAGCGCATCGAGATCCTCGTCCAGACGGGCCTTCGCTCCGCGCACCAAGGTGATATGGGGCCGGTAGGGCCGGTCCTCTAAAGCAAGGTCCCGATCCTTGAGGGCAGAGACGAGCCGGGCCTCAAGCTCCATAAGCCCCTGCGAAGACGCGATGCCCCGCCAGACCACGCCTGCATGGCGTCTGCTGCCAAAAGAGCCAAGACCTCCCAGCGTGATGGTGACAGGACCGCTTGCTGCAGCAGCCGCACGCAGCGCAGCTTCTGCCCTTTCTTCCTCTTCAGCATCGAGCATGCCCAAAAAGGCAAGAGTCAGATGCAGGTTCTCGGTTCGGCTTGGGCTTCCCTTGGCCAGGCCTGCCATCACCTGGTCCCGCACGCCTGCCAGAAGCTCCCGCTCCTCATCCGTGAACGTGAGCGCACAGAAGATGCGCCTTCTCTCCCCTGCCGTCTCCTCCATGCATCCCTCCTACTGCAGAAGCGCCTTGCTCTCATGCATAGTCTGCATGCAACAACCTTATGCGAAAGAAGGACAGCATCCCAGAGCCATCGACAGACGGCAGATTCATGCAGCCTGGCAGGCAGTGCTCTCTTGCGAACATATTCCTCTCCAGCCCCGAGTGCAGAAGACGCCCGGTGCTTCAAGGGAACAGCTTTCCATGCACGTGCAGAGGCGGGCCCCATCCTTCTGGACAGGGTCCGCCCCGATGATGCCCTCTTGTGCAGGCGCGCTATTGCTTGTCGTCGAACTGGAGCTCCTCGTAGCTCACCGGCTCCTGGGGTGCTCCCCCTTCGAGATGCACAGCCTTGTGGACGCTCTGGTCCACATAGAGCTGCATCATGCCTGGCGTCGAATAATGGCCGGCGGTATCGATGAAGTACTTGACCGGAATCGTCTCTGCCAGATCGATCGTGGCGTAGCAGATGCCTTCTTGGTCTGTAGGAAGCTGAGCAATGACGCAGCCATTGGGGCCGATGATGCGGGTGAAGCCGTGGCCGATTCCCATCATCTGCCGCTGCTCAGGCGTGTCGCAGATCACATCGGCCTGGGCCTCGGTCCAGAGCTGGGAGGCGACCAAGGTGAAGGTGGCATTCGAGACTGCATAGTAGAGGGCAGCATTGATGCACTGCTGATCAGCGAAGGGATGCGTCGGATCGGCCATGCCGATAGGCCAGGCGCTCACATGGATCTGCTCGTTCATCGCGCCCATCGTAGCGACATTGAGCGGGATGTAGTGCTCCCAGCACTGGAGGCCGCCCAGTCTGCCATAAGGCGTATCGAAGACCGGCATGAGGGAGGTGTCTCCATCTCCCCATATCGTCATCTCTGCATTCGTGGCCTTGAGCTTGCGGTGCTTGCCGATGAGGGCACCGGTCGGATCGAACCAGAGCTGTGCCAGATAGAGCGAGCCGCCATCCTTCTCGGTGACCGAGATGCACACATAGGCTTCCGCATCGCGTGCTGCCTGCGAGAGCTTCTGGACGGACGGCGAAGGAATCTCGACGGCATTCTGGAAGAGCCGCACATAGTGCTTCATGCCCGAGCCGGGATCTGCCATCCAGATCCACCACGGATAGCCTGGAATCGCAGCCTCAGGGAAGGCAATGACATTCGCACCTTCTGCCCCTGCCTCACGGATCATGTCGCAGGCATGATCGATCGAGCCTGCCAGGTCGAGCATCTTCGGCTCGAACTGCACCGCTGCCACCTTGACCTTCGGATAGACCGTTCCCATTGCGCCATCCCCTTGATTGTCCCCAGCTCCCATAAGACTCTTCCAGTCTGGAGCCCGGAGAATGTGGGACGGTGGCAGCATGGATACTGTCTGGTTGCGCTTCTGTTGCCGTTGCGTGGCCGAGCCGCCCCTCAGAGCTCCGTATACTTGCTCTTCTTGCCCTTGGCACGCTCGACCGGATACTTCTGGGCATTCTTCTCGAGCTTCGCGACGATAGCAGAGGGGATATCGATGCCGGTGCGCTCCGCGAAGTCGATGCAGTAGATCATCACATCGGCAAGCTCGTCTGCCATCTCCTCGTGATGCTCTGCGACCGTGAGGTCTGTCCCCGACCACTGGAAGCACTCCAGGAGCTCTGCCGCCTCGAGGCTGATCGATATCGCGACATCCTTCGGATTGTTGTACTGGGTCCAGTCCCGCTCATTGCGGAAGGCGATGGCCGCCTTCTGTGCCTCTTCGAAATCCATCTGCCTGCCCCTCTCAGAATTCCTTCTCTGTCTTCCGCACGAAGCTCACATGCCCCTCATCCGAGAGCTCAGATGAGAAGCCATAGTCCCGCTCTGCAAAGCCTGCAAGCTCCGGCACCGATGCGATGCCCTGCTCTGCGCACCAGCGCACGAAGGTGCCCCGCGCCGCCTTCACCTCGGGCGCTGCCTGGGCAAGCTTCCCATCCTTGCGTGGAGCAAGGAAGCGCACCTGGACCACGCGGGAAGAGGATGCATAGGGAACCACCGCCCGGCTGTATTCTGCCGAGGCGAGATCCACGAGGATATCCCCTTCCGGCTCTGCCTCGAGGCTCTCCGCGATGCGGCTTCCCCAGTAGGCATAGAGGTCCCGCGTATTGCCCACCTGGAGCTTTGCCTGCATCTCGAGACGATAGGGCACCACCCCATCGAAGGGTGAGAGCACCCCATAGAGCCCGGAGAGGATCCTGAGATGGCAGGAGAGCCACGCGAGCTCCTCCTCATCCATCACCTGCGGAGCCATATGCTGGTACTGGATCCCGATATAGCTCATCGCCGCAGGCGAGCGCCGGGCAACTTCGCGCATGTCCTCAGGCAACGTGCCGGTGATATCCCAGGCCTTCTCTGCCAGGGATTGGCTGCACTTCCAGACCGCACGGGCACCATCTTTCCCCAAGGCGCGGAGGGCTGAGGCAAGCTCTTCTGCCTCATCCTCGAAGCGGGGACGGCCAAGCGGCGTTCCAAACGCATCGGATGCGCACATCGTCTTTGCCGGCGATATCAGATAGAGCATTGCATGCCTCCGGAACCTTGTGCCATACGTCCGGAACTATACTAATGCACGTTCGAGAAAGGATGCCCATGTTCAATGTCGTGCTCGTCGAGCCTGAGATCCCTGCCAATACCGGCAATATCGGCCGCACCTGCGTGCTTGCAGGAGCCCGCCTCCATCTGGTCGGACCTCTGGGCTTCTCGCTCGATGAGAAGGCCGTGAGAAGGGCTGGCCTTGCCTACTGGAAGAGCCTCGATGTCAGGACCTATGCAGGGTGGGATGAGTTCGTAGCCGCCAACCCTGTGGTCGAGCAGGACCTCGCTGCCAAGGAGCCTGATGCTCCCCACGTCCATCTCCTCACGAAGGCCGGGAGGAAGATCTACTCCGAAGCCACCTACCACGACGGGGACTACCTCGTCTTCGGAAAGGAGAGCGCAGGGCTCGACCGTGCATTCCTCGAAGCGCATCCGGCACTCACCGAACGCATCCCCATGCGGGGCGATGATGCCCTCGCGAACGCAGACAGCTGGCACGAGCGCTTCGATGGGCTCCATCCCGACCTCGAGCGCGACATCTGCGGCAACTTCGTCGATCCTCGGGCCGCGGTCGTCTCCTCGCTCAACCTCTCGAATGCCGCTGCGATCGTCCTCTTCGAAGCGCTGCGTCAGACAGGCTTCGAAGGCCTCAGGTAGGAGCATCCGGCCAGCAGATGGGCTGGCCGGATCAATATAGTCAGAGCAGCTTGCCGAAGCGGCGGATGTAGCGGCTGCGCACGAGAAGGACGCAGCCTGCGTATCCCGCCACGATCAGGACGAGAAGGAGCAGGAAGCGCGCCGGCAGCGCCTCGAAGCCGAGCTCAGCGGCGATGCCCATCTCAGGGATCGTGAGCGAGAGCACGACGGCAGAGATCCCCAGGACGCAGATGCGCCAATCCGCCCTGCTCTCGATGAAGGGCACACGCTCGGTCCTCACGAGATGGACGAAGAGCACCTGCGTGCACATGGACTCCGCGAACCAGCAGGCCTGGAAGGTGCCGGCAAAGACGGCCTGGCTGGCCGCATCGAGCGTGGCCCAGGCACCTCCTGCTGCTGCGGGGCAGATCCAGAAGAAGAGCGCCAGGAAGGTCAGGATATCGAAGATGGAGCTCACCGGTCCCATCATGCGCATGAAGTTCGCGATGGAGCCGCTCTGCCATCTCTGGGGGCGCTCAAGCTGCTCCTCATCGACGCCGTCCCAGGGGATGGCGGTCGAGGCACAGTCATTGATGAAGTTCAGGAGCAGCAGCTGCACTGCCGTCATGGGCAGAAACGGCAGGAAGATGCTTGCGGCCAGGACCGAGAAGATGTTCCCGAAGTTCGAGCTTGCCGTCATCTTCACATACTTGTTCATGTTGCAGTAGGTCCTGCGTCCGCAGACGATACCCCGCTCAAGCACGCCGAGGTCCTTCTTCAGGAGGATGATGTCAGCTGCCTCCTTCGAGACATCGGCAGCGGTGTCGACCGAAATCCCGCAGTCGCTTGCCTGCATGGCAGGCGCATCGTTCACGCCGTCCCCCATGAACCCCACGATATGGCCCCATGAGCGGAGCGCACGGACGACCCTGACCTTCTGGTCAGGCGAGAGCTTCGCGAAGATGGTCACATCCTCCACCCGCTCGGCCAGCTCCTCGTCAGTGAGCTCTGCGATCTGGGAACCTTCGAGGGCCCCTTCGACCGGAAGGCCAATGGTCTCAGCGACCGTGATTGCGACACGGAGCGAATCGCCTGTCAGGACCTTGGTCGCCACGCCGTGGCTGCCAAGCGCCTTGATGGCGGAAGCGGCGCTCCTCTTCGGAGGATCGAGGAAGGCGAGGTATCCCACGAGCGTCATCCCGGACTCGTCTTCGGCCCTGAGCGCTTCCTGGGAAGCGTCGCCCCTCTTGATTGCGACAGCGAGGACACGCATGCCACGACGGGCAAGATCGTCGGCCTTGGACATAACGAAGGCCTTGGTCTCATCGTCGAGCGGATGGATGCTCCCCTTGAGCGCGACCTCGGAGCAACAGGTGCTGACCTCCTCAACCGCACCCTTCACGATCATGAGGCGCCTGCCCTCTCCGTCTTCGACCACGACCGAGACACGCCTGCGGCCGAAATCGAATGGCACCTCATCCACGAGATGCCAGGCACCCGTGAGCCCATCGACGTCGATCCCAGAGTCTCCGCGTGCGCTCTCCTTCGTCGCCCGCTCGATGATGGCGGAATCCATCAGGTTCCGGGCGCCGGTCCCGAAGAAGCTGTTCAGGAAGGCATAGCCTAAGACCGTGGGATCCGGGGCACCATTGATATCGAGATGGCGCTCGAGGATGACATGATCCTCGGTCAGGGTGCCGGTCTTGTCGCAGCACAGGACATCGAGCGCGCCGAGGTTCTGGATCGAGTCGAGGTGCTTCACGATCGTCTGCTCGCCTGCAAGGTCGCGTGCGCCCTTCGCAAGGCAGGTCGTCACGATCATGGGCAGCATCTCCGGCGTGAGGCCGACCGCGACCGAGAGGGAGAAGAGCAGGGCGGAGAGCCAGTCACCCTTCGTGATGCCATTCACCACGAAGACCAGAGGCGCCATAACAAGCATGAAGCGGAGCAGGAGCCGGCTCACGGAGGCGATGCCCTCGTCGTAGGCGGTCTCTCCCCTCTTGACGCCGAGCCCCTCGGCGATGCCGCCGAAGAGCGTATGGGTTCCCGTGGCGACGACCACAGCCGTGCCCGTGCCGGAGACGACCGAAGAGCCCATGTAGACCATGTTCGGAAGGTCTGCCGCAGCAAGTCTTGCCGCATCCGGGCAGGGTGCGCCGGTCCGCTCGACCGGCAGGCTCTCGCCCGTGAGCGACGACATGCTCACATAGAGGTCGCGTGCCTGGATGAGGCGGGCATCTGCCGGCACGATGTCGCCGACGGAGAGATGGATGATGTCACCACAGACGACCTCGGCAAGCGGAACCTCGACCTTGCCCTCGCCAGCGCGCTCCACATTGCAGGTGGTCTCGATGGTCCGCGCGAGCGCCTGGGCCGCCTCGCCGCTCTTGCCTTCCTGGATGAAGCGCATGAGGCCCGAGACAACAATCATCGCAATGATGAGGAGGAAGGTCGACGGATCGCGGTCGGAAGGGGCCGCGAAGACCACATCGGTCGCCAGCGTGATTGCAGCGAGCAGCGCGAGCACGCCCGTGAACGGATCGGCAAAGGCCTTCACGAAGCGCAGCCATGCCGGATCCCTCTTCGCGCGCACGATCTTGTTCGGCCCATAGGCTGCCCGCGCCAGCTCTATCTCGCAGGGCTCAAGCCCGCCTTCATGGGAATTGAATTCAGCAAGCACCTGCTCAGCCGTCGATGAGGAGAGCATCCTCATGAAATCGAGCTGGAAGCCAGAAGCAGCCTCTCTGCGTCCCTTCTTCTGGAAAGCAGGGACAAGCATCTTGATGCGCGGCATGGGCCACCACCAATCCCGGGGATACGGGATGGGTGCGCAAGGCATGCTCACGCCACCAGATCAGGCGCCGAGCACATCCTCGAGGCACACCGATGCCTGCCTCCCCGTTCTGCAGGCATCCATCCCACTGACAAGACAGCAGCTACTGGAAGGGCCATCTTTCATGGCGGACACCTCCTTGGGGCAAGGGCCCGAAGGCCATATCTGACAGGCACTCCGGCAAGGCCGGAATCGGGACCACCATAGCAGACAGGGCAGCGCCGGGCAACCATCTATCCGAAGCACAGGGAGGAATACCCCCTCGTCTCCATCCCATGCAGCCGCATCCTGCGGACGGCCTGTTTCTTCGGGGAGTGGCTATCCCATTATCTAAGTCTTCTTGTATAAGATTTTCTTCTTTTTCTTGTATAAATATTCTCCAGCAGGATATATAGAACTGTGAAACCCGAAGAGGCCCAGAAGGGCCTCGCAATCTCAGAAGGAGTGGTTGATATGGCAGGCATGGTTCCTTACAGCGAGTATGAGAAGGCTCTCAGGAGGGCATGGCCTTTCAGCGCGATCGATGACTTCTTCACCCCCGTCCTTTCAGTCGATGCAAGCGATGCATTCCCGATGGACGTCGAGGATGCCGATGACCACTACGTCGTGTCCGCACATCTGCCCGGCGTGAAGAAGGACGAGATCGATGTCGAGCTCAATGAGGGCAGGCTCTCGATCTCCGTCGACAAGAAGGAGTCCGACGAGGAGAAGCAGAGGAACTATCTGCACAAGGAGACCTCGGAGTGGAGCGCCACGCGCGGCGTCTATCTGAAGGATGCCCAGACCGAAGGCCTCACCGCGAAGCTCGCCGATGGTGTGCTGACGGTGACGGTCCCGAAGGTCCAGGAAAAGTCCAACGCGACGAAGGTCACGATCGAGTAGCGCAGATCCGCTGCCGCACAGGGACGGTGTCCGCAAGGGCGCCGTCCCTTTTTCTTTGTCGCCCCTCCTTCCGGAGATGCCCTCCTCATGGGAGAATGAGATCGCGATCAGACAGACCGGAAGGCATCTAAATGGATATATGCAGCTATGTCGCCCTCTTCGGGCTCTTCAGCGTGCTCGGATGGGTCTATGAGTGCACGTATTGCGCCATCAGGAACAGGAAGTGGGAGAACCGCGGATTCCTGATGGGGCCTGTCTGCCCGATCTACGGATTCGGCGCCTCCGCCATCCTGATCGCGGCGAACCTGCTGCCGCAGGGGCCTGCCGATGCAGCCTGGTGGCAGGTCTTCCTTGCCTGCGCAGCAGGAAGTGCCGTGCTCGAATACGGGACCTCCTATGTCCTCGAGAAATGCTTCCATGCCCGCTGGTGGGACTATAGCAACATCCCGCTCAACCTCAATGGCCGCATCTGCCTCCCCTTCGCGCTCTGCTTCGGAGCCGCCGGCACCCTCCTCTATTACTATGTGATGCCCTTCCTCTCAGATGCTGCCCCGAATGTCCCACTTCTCGCCTGGGAGCTCCTTGCCCTCATCACGGTCTCGCTCATGTCGGCCGACCTCGCGCTCACGCTCTCGATAATGACGGACGTGACGAAACGGATCGAGCAGGGACGCGATGACTTCGATGCCGTGATGGAGACCGCTGTGGACGATATCGCCTCAGGCAGGCGTCCGCTCCAGTCCGACCTCGAGGAAGCCGCCCACCATGCAGCAGAGGAGATGACTGCCACCCAGAGACGTGCCCTGAAGAGCATCCGCCGCTACACGGAAGAGCACCGCGAAGCGAGCGCCAAGCGCCTCAGGGAGGCCGTGCATGATATCGAGGAAGCCCGCAGGAGCAAGTGAAGCTGCCGTCCAAGCCGATAATCCTGCCACGCAGCGCAAGATACGGCAGATCTGTGAGCTTTTCCTTCCGCTGAAGCCGTCTTTCATGCAGGATGCCGAAGACTTGGTCCACTGTTCAGCCTTTCTGCCATGCTGGAGGTACATATACAGTTGAAGAGAGATGACGGCACATGGGAAAGAACAGAGCCATCTGTACGTGCAAGCATGTGACCAAAGCCGACATCAAGAAAGCCGTGGCGCAAGGTGCTACGACCTATAAGGAGGTCGAAGCGCTCACCGGCGCCGGATCGAAGTGCGGCAAATGCCGCAAGGAGGTCAAGAAGGCCATCAGGAAGGCAGCGCGGCATCTCGAGGAGAAGCAGGAACAGCCTGAAAGAGCCGCTAAGGAAGCCAGGTCTTTGAGCATGGATGCCTCCATCGCAAAGCCGAAGCCAACCGGATCGAGGACACCGCTTCTGCGCTTCCCGCAGGAGCTCACCTCGCGTGCCATCCCCATCACGGGGGCTGCCCAGGACGAGATCTGCGTCCACGGCATCTATCGCCACTTCAAGGGCGACTACTATCTCGTGGAAGGCGTCGCCACGGGATCCGAGGATGGCATCACCTATGTGATCTACCGCAAGCTGTACGGGGACACATCGCTCTGGGTGCGCCCAATCGACATGTTCCTGTCCTCGGTCGACCGCCAGAAGTATCCGGATGCCACGCAGTCCTACCGCTTCGAGCTCCAGCATGTGCGGAGCATCCGCTCGTAGCAAAGAGCTCAACCGCAAACAGATTGGGGCGCCTCCTGCAAAGGAGACGCCCCATCTTTGTGCCTATCGGAAAAGGATGCTCAGCGCAGCGACTTTCCCACGACAGCATCTAGCGCGCCAACGCGATCATCTGCAAGCGAGCGCCCAGACCATGATGTCTTGAAAGAGCATTGATATCATGAGCACAATGAAATCTGACGACATTTCTGCTATAGACGCAGCTCCCTCATTCTTCTAACGAGCTCCTGGACTGTCAAGAACACGCGGCCAGACTGCTTGGTCCGCTGATCGGCATTGGTGATGGCAATATCGACGAGCTTCGGCTTGGCATCGATGGCATCTGCCAGCCATCCAAGGCTTGCCTTTTCGTAATCAGCATCCTCATCGCCCAGCTTGCGGGCATAGTTGCCAAGCTTGGAGTATAGCTCTTTCTGGTTGCAAACCGCAGACTGCTCAAAATGCTGCAGCAAGAACGCTTCAAACTGAGGACGCGAGAAGGCAAGCCTGACATCATTCATATCGGCATAACGTTGAAGCTCCGCGAAAGAAATGGACATGCCATCGTCGTCGCAGACTGCCCAGCATTCAACCTCGTCAGGCTGCGCCGCATGCTTCTTGCAGAAAGCATCACGCTCCTGAACTGTTCTGTCGACAAGCGCTTTGTGCTGTCCCTGCTCACCGATGATGAGCACCCGAGCGCCGGGCAAGCGGTAAAGCCGCATAAGTATGGTGAAGTATTCCTTCTCTGTCTTGCCTTCACAGCAGATAAGCAAGAACCTCTTCCGGTCCCTGGCCCCTCTCATGCATCGCTCCCCCCTTCGATGATGGGGATGCCGCCATAAAGCCCTGCGAGATACCGTCTTTCGAACGCTTCGCCGTCGCGGACCCCGAGCTTGATCAGCGGCGTGATGCGCGACTCCTCTGCGTGATTCTTCTCGACGAGGACTATCTGATGCCGTGTCAGTTCGTGAAGCATGCTTGTGTTATGAGTCGTGAGAATCATATACGCTGACTCACTCTCGGCGCCATCGAAGAGGGAGATGATGGCATGGACAAGCGTCGGATGGATATATGTTCCGAACTCGTCTATGAAGATGGTCTTGCCGTTCTCGATTGCATCGATGATGGGGACCGCCACTTCGAAGAACTTCTGCGTGCCCATAGACTCCTGACTCCAGAAATCCAGGTCTCTCGAGCCCACGATGGTCTGATCATCATCGCGTATGGCATGGACCGTCGTGAATGTAGTGGAGCCCTTTTCGATCATGGCTTTCTTCATGTCGGGTGGAAGCTGTATCGGGAATTTGGCGAAGAAGTCCTTGGAGATGGGTACATCAGTGAACTTGATATCTCGGATGGAGAAATCGCAGCGCTTGAGCAGCTCAAGCGTCTTTGCACGAAGATCCGCGTTGTTCTTCAGCATGTCCACGAAAACCGGGATAGCGGAATCTGAGCTCGGCGCAATGATTGTCATGTGGTCGAGCAGTCCAAAGACGATATTTGAATATGGATTGTTGTCCTCACGCCCCTTTGTGATGAGTAGCGTATCCGGGCGGGTCCTCCCGACAAGCCTCTTGCCGAAGCCATATTGCTTGGCATAGGGGTTGACGCCATCTTCGGTCCTCTCGAATATCTTGTTCATCCTGTTCGCTTTTGAGGACTGCTCTAGGAGCATCTCATGCGTCACTCTGTCCGCCACGAAGGATACCGAGTATTGGTAGAGCCTGCCATCGACTGAGAAGGCTATCCCAAGCGTGGTCGGCTGCTGGTCCATACCGGCCCTCAGCAGGAATGGCTCATAGGGAAGCCTGAAGCTGGGGTCTGCAGATCTCCTAATCGCATTGACCAGGGCGCTGAGCGCCTTTGCGATGTTTGACTTGCCACCGGCGTTGGGACCGAACACGGCAGTGACCGAGCGGCCATCATCCCTGGTGAGATCAAGCATCTGCGGAGCGCAGAACGACCGATAGTTCCCGATTGTGAACGACATGAGCCTGAACATGAGTCACTCCTTTCGTCTATGGCTATATCATAATGAATAACATCAATTTTTGCTATAAATTGACAATATTTAGCTTAATCCATTCAAATCTGAATGAGATAGCTATCTGTTATCCATAAGGAGAGAATGTAGAGGTGAATCTTTCCTGCCAACCAAATGGTTCTGTGTCCATAAGGACTGCCGCCTCGCGCACATCTGATGGCGCAGGCTCAAAAACAAGCCTGAGCTCAGGAAATCCCGGAACTGGCCAGAAACCCCAGAAACGAACCGGGGCGCTTCCGCAAAAGGAGGCGCCCCGGCTTTCTGCTCTCATTCTGTTTAGCTGATCAGCGTAGCGACTTTCCCAGCTCGTAGGCTTGGCGCATCGCGGGGCTCGCCGAAGCTCCGCCAATCTTCTCCATGTTCGGAGCAAGCACGATGCCCATGTTCTTCCAGTTCAGGTAATTGCAGGTGAGGCGGTACTGGGTGACCGCCGCATCGAAGACATGCTCTCCCCCGGCATCGAGGATGAGGGCGACCTTGTTGAAGGCAAAGCCTGTGGCGCCCTTCGCATACATGCGGTCGACCACAGCCTTCATCTGGGCGTTCATATCAAACCAGTAGATCGGCGAGGCAAAGACCACCATGTCCACCAGATCGAGCGTCTTCAGGATCTGCTGCATATCGTCGCGCTGCACGCATTTCCCCTCATGGGCATAGCAATACCGGCAGCCAAGGCATCCGGCAATCTTCTTGCCCCTGAGATTCAGGAAGACGATCTCGTTTCCGACCTCTTCTGCTCCCCGGGAGAAGGCCTCGGCAAGCTGCTGCGTGTTGCCGCCCTCACGGGGGCTGGCATTGATAACAAGAATCCTCATTGAGACTAATCCTCGCTTCCAGGACCGGCGCGTCCACCGTGCATGCAGCACGGAAAGGCGTCTCCATCCTACCAGAAGAGCCGGACAGCACCCGTCGACGTCCCAAAGGGGAGCCACAGACCCATCCATTGCCTCCACCCTAGCGCTTATGCGCTGCATCTGCAGCAGCGTTTGGGCGAGAGGGGCCAACCCCTGTGGGCGATGGCTGAAAGAAGGCTGCAGACAAGAAAAGCGCCTGCCCCTGGGACAGCAGACAGGGGCAGGCAAAGGAGGAATCGGAGGAGGGCTCAGACGAGATTGAAATGCACGAAGGCATTCCAGAGCCCGTCGTCGTCCACGGCGTCGGTCACGTAGTCGGCAGCGGCCTTTGCCTCATCGCCGCCGCTCCCCATGCAGACGCCTGTGGCGCAGGCTTCAAACATCGGGATATCGACCTTTGCATCGCCGAAGGCTATCGTATCAGCCTTGCTGGCACCGAGATAGTCGAGCAGCACCTGCACCGCATGGGCCTTCGTGATGTCCTTGACGCCGAGGTCGCCGAAAAGCGCCGTCTCGCCGGCCCCTCCCCAGGTGCCGGGCTTGAGATCGGGGAACTCCTCGATCGAATCGAGATGGTCCTGATAGCTCGAGAGGATGAAGGAGACCTTGTTCACATCGTCGCGGTAGAGGTTCCCGCCGTAGACCATCCCATGCATCACATCGTCGGTCTCGAGCTCGTCGGCGTTCTCGACGCCCTTGCGTCCTGCATAGAGGCGCAGGACCGGCCGTGCCGCTTCACGGAAGTTCTCGCTTGCGAAGAGGCCATTGTTGGACTCGAGATAGAACTCGAGCCCACGGCTGTGCAGCCAGTCCACGATGTGGCGGCACTGGTCGGCCGTGATCAGCTGGTGCATCACCACATGGTCGTGGTCCTCCACATAGGAGCCATTGCCGCCGATCATGCCATCGAAGCCGATTTCTTCG
>OMTG01000035.1 GCA_900313905.1 uncultured Actinomycetes bacterium
CGCTAGGGACTTTCACCCATTAGAGACGTGCGCATGCCGGGCGCACTGAAGAAGAGGGGCAGGAAGCTGCGCTTCCTGCCCCTCGATCTGTCTTTCTGGCCTTGTGCTTCCTAGCGGTCCGGCTCGCCTTCGAGCGAGCGGCCGATATCGAGGACCACATCGTCTCCCGAGAGCATGCCCAGGACATCGATGAATTCCTTTGCGACCGGGAAGACCTCCGCATTGAAGGCGCCGCGCATGCCATTCACGAAAATCTCCGCAATCTGCTCGGTCGGTGCCAGCGGGATATCGTGGGAGGCCAGGACATAGTCCACGTCCTCATTGTCCTCGAGCTTCGCCATCTCCGTCGGGTGCTTCGGCGAGAGCTGGTTCAGGGCGAAGATGGCCATGAGGTAGGACGAGGAGACGAAGCGCGTGGAGCGCCTGTAGCAGGCGGCTGCCGTGATATCGTCGTCCTGCTGCTCGAAGATCTGGGCAAGGGCTGCAAAGGCGCCACCCAGGGTCTCAGGGTCGTAGGCACGCTTCAGGAGCAGCTTCAGGGCCTCCTTGGCGCCCTCAGGGTTCTGGAGCGCGGTCTGGGAGCGGGCATACAGCATATAGGCATTCGGATCTTCCGGCGCGAAGGCGATCATGCGGGCCGCATGCTGCGCTGCGGCCTCTGGCTTGTCCTGCTCGAGCGAGAGGGACGCAAGCATGCTGTGGACCTGGTAGTAGCAGTCCGGAAGGAGGATGACCTCCTGATGCGGCTGGGCTTCGAGCTTGTTGTAGAGCACCCGGTCGATGTAGGTCCTGAAGAAGCGGTAGGCATGTCCGGTCGAATCGGCAATCAGATGGTCCTGCTCGAAGCGCGCAAGGGCATCCCGCAGAAGGTCGGACTCATCCTGCGTGCGGTGGGCCTTCGCGAGGCCATCGGCCTCGCTCACTGCCCGTGCCAGGGGCTCGCCCCAGACGAACTCGTCCTCGATCGCAAGCGCATCGTCTGCGGCAAGGCTGCCGCTGATGAGCTTCTCCATGGTGCGCCGGGCGGCTTCCTGGATATCGGGCTCCCGGCTCCCCTGTGTGGCGGAAAGGATCGCCGTGACCGCCTCCTCGGTCGTCCTGCCGAGATGGCGGCCAATCTCCTCTGCCATGCGTGTCCTGCCATCTGCCTCCTCGACGGCGAGGCCCGAGACCGTCGCAGTTCCCAAGGCCTTGGCCGAATAGCCATAGATCCGGCGGCTGGAGAGCGAGACCGTATCATAGCGGAAAGGTGGGCAGAAGCGCTCGTCGGAGAGCGAGAGCACCTGCGGAACCGGCTGGAGGGTCTCGTTCACCTCGTCCATGTGGGCGCCGAAGGAGGCATAGACCGCAAAGGGGTCGCGGATCTCGTCGAGGTCGAGGTAGGCGTAGCCGATCCTGTCGAAATGGACCGCGTAATAGCAGATGCGCTTCGTCCCTGTCGTCAGCATCGCGCTGATCCAGACATCCTTCACGGCGGGCGTGCAGCGGAAGGCGCAGCCGGCAAGAAGGAGGCCGAGGCGCAGCGCATAGTCGCTTGCCTCGCGCTCGCGCATGAGCCGCGTGGTCGGGACGATGCGGCCCAGCCCCTCCACCCAGGCGCTCTTCGTGAAGCACTCTGCGGGGGTGACCTCGAGCTCGAAGAGCACGCGTCCGTCATGCATGTTGACGCGGAAGTTCGTCTCCAGGCGGTAGGGGAGCCGGAAGGATTCGACCTGCGTCGCGATGCCCTTGCGGACCGCCCACTCTCCGTCGTGGAAGGGCTCATCGGCCGTCGGGAGCTTGTCACCGATGGTCGGGATCTGCGAGGTGATGGAGCGCTCGACGCTCTGGTTCGTGCGGTATGCCTCGCGCTCGCGCAGGGGCTCTTCGCCCTTATGGAAGACGCAGGCGAAGATAAGCGCATTGAGGGCAGCCTCGATGCGGATGATGGCAAGCTTCGTCCCATAGGAGACACGCGAGGCGGGGACGCGGAGATAGAAGAGCCTGCTTCTGTGCAGAAGGACGGCTGTCGCCTGTGGGAGGCTCGGCTCCTTCTCGAAGAGGCCGGCCTCCTCGAGCTTCCTTGCATAGAAGAGCTCCAGCTCGCTGGGGGGCTCAGGCAGGCTCTGGGCCTTCTGCTGCTTCTGGTCGCCTGCTGCTTCTGAGCAGGCGGCTTCACGGGTTCTGATGTCTCCGACCTGCGCCTTGAGTTCGGAGATGGCGTCCTCTGCCGCGAGCAGGCGCTTCGTGATTGTGTCCAAGGTCATAGACGAGAGGGAGGGAGCGGCCTGGGTCTCGGCCTCTGCGTGCTCCTCGGTGACCTTGGAATCAAGGTGTTTCTCGTCCACGGATTGCTCCTTCATCGTTCTGGCGGCCTTGGTGCCTGGTGGTACGGCACCGTCCGCCTCTGCAGATGCGGGAGAGCCCATGAGGCATGCCACGGCCACGAAACCGCCTGCCGCAACAGCCAAGGCGGCAGTGGCGGCAGGCCCTGCGTCGAGGCATGCCAGGATGCCGGCCGAAAGGATGAGGAGGAGGGAAAGGGCGATCCGGGCCCTCCTGGGCCCCTGCGTGCTGCCATGCCTATCCATTCCGCCATCCCTCTGAGGGGTCCCAATGGAGCATCTGCAGATTGCTGATAGCTAATTACTACCCTACCTGTCACAGACCATACCGACAAAGGAGCCGCGGTTGCCAAAACGTAGCAAAGCGTATACTCGTCTTTGGTGAACAAGAGGCAGGAAGGCAGGGCTGAGATGGCCGAGAAGGATGCAGAGGGAACGTGCCAGGATGCGGCGGAGCTCGAGGCAGGACGCCGCTATATCGAATCGGCGATGCAGGACGATGATATCATCTATACCGCGACGCAGATCTTCGATGCCCTTTCGGACTACACGCGCTTCCAGATCCTGTGTGCGCTCAGCATCTCCGACCGTTCGGTCTCGGAGCTGCAGGATGTCTGCCATGTCTCGCAGTCGGCCATATCCCATCAGATGAGGCTGCTGCGCGACCGCGGCATCGTGGCCGCCAGGCGCGATGGGCAAAGGGTCTGCTATTCGCTCGACGATGACCATGTGAGGACGCTGATCCGGGTAGGCCTGGAGCATGCCGGCCATATCCAGTGCGAAGGATAGAGGCTGCAGCAGCAGAGAGCAAGGGAGCCTGGATCCTGGATCCGGGCTCCCTTCGTTCAGGCTGCTTCGTTCAGGCCATGCTCTAGCAGCGGCCAGGATCGAGTGCGGGAAGGCGGTGCGGCACACCGTCCACCTCGAAGGGATGGACGGCCCCTTCGATCAGGGGGCGGGCATAGCGGATGAAGGCGTCGGTCACGCCCATCCCGTCTGCTGCGATCATCTCGGGTGGCACGGTGCGCTCGGCATTGGCCACTTCGGAGATTGCGATGGTGCCGATCTTTGTGCGATAGGGAAGCGAGCTCACGCGCTCGATCGTGCACATGATGCCGGTCTTTCCCTCGAAGGCAGCCGCGATGCCTGCGGCTCCCAGGCTGAATGCCTCATCGAGGTCGGTCTTCGAGGCGCAGTGCGTGGCGGCGCGCTGCAGCGTCGAGAGCTCGACGCCGCGGGCCTTCACGCCGAGGCGGCTCTTGAGCTCCGATGCCAGATAGCGGCAGGTGCCCGAGAGCGCGACCTCGTGGCCGAAGGCATCCTTCGCGACAGCCCCTGACCCCGCCTCGCAGAGGAGATTCCCTGACACGTCACGGACGCCTTCGGAGGCGGCGATGAGGACGGTGTTGCGGGTCTCCAGGAGCTCTGAGGCCTTGCCTGCGATGGCATCGAGCGTCTGCGGAGCCTCGGGGAGCAGGATCATGTCGGGGGTCGGAAGCTCACGGGAGCTGGCCAGGGCGGCAGATGCGGCAAGCCAGCCGGCATCCCTTCCCATGATCTCGACGACGAGCACGCTCTTCAGGTCGTAGACCGAAGCGTCGCGGGCAAGCTCGCCCACGGCCGTCGCGACGAACTTGGCGGCGCTTCCGTAGCCGGGGGTATGGTCGGTCCCCATCAGGTCATTGTCGATGGTCTTCGGCACGCCGACGAAGCGGATGGGGCTCTTGTGTTCAGCCCCATAGGCAGCAAGCTTCGCGATCGTGTCCATCGAGTCGTTGCCGCCGATATAGAAGACGGCATCGACCCCAAGCTCCGCAAAGAGGCCGAAGAGGGTCTGGTAGGGCGCCTCGTCGGCGGCGGGGTCGGGGAGCTTGTAGCGGCACGATCCCAGATAGCTTGCCGGCGTGAGCGCAAGCTCCTTGAGCGCCTGTGCGGTCGGCACCTTCTCGTCGAGGTCGACGATCCTGCGCTTCAGCAGGCCCTCGATCCCGTAGCGCATGCCGAGGACATGGGCGCCCTCAGAGCGGGCCTTTGCAATGACGCCAGCAAGGCTCGCATTGATGGCGCAGGTGGGCCCTCCGGACTGGCCGACCAGTATCGTGCGCTTCTTCTCCATCTGAATCCCTTCTCCAGCAGCCTCCGTGTGGCTCCATTGTAGCCTGATGCAAGAAGCCCTCTTTCTGCTTTGGCAGAAAGAGGGCTTTGTACAGGACATGATATACGTGATAGGGCTAGTAGGCGAGATCTGCCGGGATGCCATTGAGGGGCCTGATGAAGAGGCCGCTCCTGAGCTTCGGCTCGAACCAGGTGGACTTGGGCGGCATGAGGAGGCCGGCGTCGGCCACGCCCATGAGCTCATCCATGCTCGTCGGATAGAGGCTGAAGGCCACGCCCTCACCTCCCGCATAGCCCTCGAGGGCCTTCGTGCCCTCGATGCCGCCGACGAAGCGGATGCGGCTGTCGGTGCGCGGGTCCTGGATGCCGAGGACCGGACCGAGGATATGGTCCTGGAGGATCGAGCAGTCAAGCGAGGCGACCGGGTCCTGCTCCTCCGCATCGGCTGGCGCATAGGTGAGCAGATGCCAGGATCCGGCATGGAAGAGGCCGAACGTGTGGCGGCCTGCGAGCTCAGGCGGCTCCGGCGTGCCTTCGGAGACCGTGAAGCCCTGGGCAGCGATCTTCTCCAGGAGCTCTTCCTCGTCCAAGCCGCAGGCGTCCTGTACGACGCGGTTGTAGGGAAGGATCGTGAGCTGGTTTGCCGGGAAGAGGACCGAGAGGATGAAGTTGTAGGGGGCATCGGGGCTCGCGTCGGGATGGGCTTTGCGCTTGGCAAGGGCGACCTTCACGGCGCTCGCTGCACGGTGATGGCCATCGGCGATATAGGCGCAGGGGATGCGCTCGAGCATCGCGGAGATGGCGCCGATCGCGTCCTCGCGGGCGATCCGCCAGACGGTCTCATGCACCCCCTCCTCGTCCACGAAGTCATAGAGCGCCTCTCCGCTCATGGCTGCGGAGAGGATGAGGTCCAGGACCGGCTCATCGTGGTAGGCGAGGAAGACGGGGCCCGTCTGGGCGCCCAGGGCCTCGATGTGGTCGATGCGGTCCTGCTCCTTCTCGGGGCGGGTGTTCTCGTGGCGCTTGATCGTGCCGTCGAGGAAATCATCGACGGCACAGGCGCAGACGATGCCGGTCTGGGAGCGGCCATCCTGCTGGAGGCGGTAGAGGTAGTAGCACTTCTTGCCGTCTGGGATGAGGGTATGGTCGGCGATGCGGGCGTTCAGGAGCTCCTTGGCCTTGGCATAGACCTCAGGGGCATACATGTCCTGGTCGGGACCGAAGGCCGTCTCGGGACGGTCGATCGCGAGGAACGATTTCGGATGTCTCTCGACGTAATCCTTTGCCTGGGCACGGTCGAAGACGTCGTAGGGAAGGGCCGCGAACTCTGGAGCCTCCTTGGGCTGGGGCCTATAGCAGCTGAATGGCAGGGCGTGCATGGAATCGCTCCTTCGCAGCTAGTTGCGGGCTGGCTTGATCACACGGACACGGTAGATGCCATCAATCTGGGAGAGCTCCTCCACGGTCTTTGCGTCCAGCGGCACATCGGTGTCGAGGAGCGTATAGGCATGGGCGCCCTGCGCCTCGTTTGCCATGCGCTGGATGTTCGCGGTGGCATTGCCGAGGATCGAGGAGATCTTGCCGATCATGCCCGGGACATTCTTGTGGAGCAGGGCGACTCGTCCCCCGACGCGGCAGGGGCCGAGGTCGCAGTCGGGATAGTTCACGGAGTTGCGGATCGTGCCGTTCTCGAGATAGTCCTTCATCTCGCCGACCGCCATGTGTGCGCAGTTCTCCTCTGCCTCGTTCGTGCAGGCGCCCATGTGCGGGGTGATGGTCGTGCGCGGCATCGCCGTCGTCTTCGGGGTCGCGAAGTCGCAGATGAAGGAGCCGAGCTGGCCGGCTTCGAGGGCTGCAGCGACGGCATCCTCGTCGATAATGTCAGCACGGGCATAGTTCAGAAGCATCGCTCCCGGAGCCAGCAGGGATAGCTCGTGCTCGCCGATCATGTGGACCGTGTCGTCCTTTGCCGGCACATGGAGCGTCAGGTACTCGGAGCCGCGGCACAGGTCGTCCAGGGTATCGACGCGCTTCACCATGCGGTCGAGCTGCCAGGCATGCTCGACGGAGAGGTAGGGGTCGTAGCCATAGACATCGGCCCCCAAGGCGACGAGCGCATTGGCGACCTTGGAGCCGACAGCGCCGAGGCCGACCACGCCGACGCGGCGGCCGATCAGCTCATGGCCGACGAAGGCCTTCTTGTTCTTCTCTGCGTCCTTCACGACATCGGGGTCGTCGGAGTGGCTGTCGACCCAGTCGATGCCGCCCAGGGTGCCGCGGGAGTTCACGAGCATCATGCCGACGACGAGCTCCTTCACGGCATTGGAGTTGCCGCCCGGGGCGTTGAACACGACGATGCCGCGCTCTGCGCACTCCTCGAGCGGGATGTTGTTCACTCCGGCGCCGGAACGGGCGACGCAGCGGACTGTGGGCCCGAAGTCGATGCCGTGGATGTCGGAGGCGCGCACGAGGATGGCGTCAGCCTTCGTGATATCGTCGGTCTTCTCGTAGCCCTCGCCGAGCTCGGCTGCGCCATCGCGGGTGATGTTCTTCGCGATGTTGTCAAATACCTTCACATAGCGCATGGATGGAATCTCCTTGCCTTGGGTTATGCGTTGTCCTTCTCGAATTCTGCCATATAAGCGACCAGAGCGTCGACAGCCTCAGGCGGGACGGCGTTGTAGCAGCTGGCGCGCATGCCGCCGAGGATGCGGTGGCCCTTGAGGCCGACCATGCCGCGCTCCTTGGCGCCAGCCACAAAGGCGGCGTCGAGGTCCTTCGAGCCCGTCGTGAAGACGGCGTTCGAGATGGAGCGGTCCTCGGGGACGGCGAGGCCCCGGAAGAGCTTCGAGGCATCGATCGCATCGTAGAGCTTGCCGATCTTGGCCCAGTTGCGTTCGCCCATGGCCTCAAGGCCGCCCGTGCGCTCGATCCAGTGGAAGATCTTGCCGCAGAGGTAGATGCCGAAGGTGTTCGGGGTGTTGAGGAGCGAATCCTTGCCTGCCTGCACCTTGTAGTCCATATAGGTCGGGCAGATGTCGGCGCGTGCCGGGCAGTCCTCGATGAGGTCGTTGCGGATGATGAGGACGGTGATGCCGGCAGGGCCGCCGTTCTTCTGCGCTCCGCCGTAGAGCATCCCATAGCGGGAGATGTCGAGCGGGCAGGAGAGGAACATGCTCGAGATGTCGGAGACGAGATCGACCGATCCGGTGTCCGGCAGCTCCTTTGTCATCGTTCCGTACACGGTCTCGTTCTGGCAGATGTAGACATAGTCGAGGCTCTGGTCAACGGGACCGGCAAGGCGCGGCGTGCGGTCGAAATGGGTGTCCTCGGAGGAGGCGAGAAGGTCGGCAGTGCCATACTTCTGTGCCTCTTTCCAGGCCTTCTTGGACCAGTTGCCTGCCACGAGGTAGCCAGCGTGCCCGGTCTTCATGAGGTTCAGAGGCACGCCCGCGAACTCGAGGGTGGCGCCTCCCTGCAGGAACAGGACCGTATAGTTCTCGGGGATGCCATAGAGCTTCTTCAGCGTGTCTTCCGCATCATGCAGGATGGCTTCGAAGTCGGGAGATCGATGGCTCATCTCAAGCACGCTCATGCCGGAGTCGCCGTACTCGAGAAGCTCTGACTGGGCTTCACGGAGCACCTCTTCGGGCATTGCAGCCGGACCTGGGTTGAAATTGAACACGCGAGCCATGCAAAGACCCCCATCTTGTCATCTCTCCAGGCGCTGCCTGAAGAGGCGCGCTGCCTGCATACGGAGCAGCGCGAGATGTATAGATTGGGAAACACGTTAGCTATCCTGCCCGTGATAATCCCGAAAAGGGCTGGAAATTATCGAACCGTTTACCAATATGCCCCATTGCTGCACAGTGCCAACACATTATCCAGATGCAATCCGGATGTCTGCGGTCCATCTCCCTGCATGCCGGCGTCCGCCATTCCTGCCTGGAAACGGCCTCTTTCCGGAAAACCTGTTGGATGGAGGATGCTCGGGGTACAAAATGGCTATCGGCAGTCACTGACATGTGAGGAGCTATACCATGGCTGATTTCGATGCATTCGATGAGGCACGCAAGATCTTCCTGGCAGGCGTCGGGGCCGTCGCCACGGCAGGCGACAAGGGCTCCGAGATGCTCACCGAGTTCATCCGCAAGGGCGAGGAGACGGTCCGCCAGGGCCAGGCCCTGAACGAGGAGCTCAAGCACAGCGTCAAGAGCGCCGTGGATGGCGCATCCGATGGCGCCCTGAAGTCCAAGATCGACGCGATGACAGACGAGGAGCGCGACGAGTTCCTGCGCAAGGTCTCGGCGATGGTTGATGAGGCCAAGTCCTCCCATGTGACCGTCGACGTCGAGGACGCAGACACATCTGACGACCAGACGGAGTAGGCGCGTGGGCAAGCCCGAAGACGGGACAGAAGAGAAGAAGCAGGGCAAGATGGCGTCTGCTGCAGAATATGCGGCAGACGTCTATGACAGGATGCTGCACGATCTCGAGGAAGAGGAAACCGAGCAGGATGGCTACGAGGAGACGATAGGGCTCCTCGGCGGCCGGCAGAAGGGCTATGAGGGGGGATCGCGCAAGACCCGCCACAAGCGGATGCGCGAGATCCTCGCTATCGTCCGGAAGTACGACATCCTCCATGGGCTTACGCCCGTGACGCTGCGCAAGATGCTCGAGGAGCTTGGCCCCACCTACGTGAAGGCGGGACAGATCCTCTCGATGCGCTCCGAGATCCTGCCGGAACCGTTCTGCCGGGAGCTCACGAAGCTCCGGGCCGATGTGGAGCCGATGGACCGCGAGACGGTCCTCTCCACCCTGCGGGCTGAATACAGCATCCCGATAGAGGACATCTTCGATGCAATCGACGATGTCCCCTTGGGTTCTGCCTCGATCGCCCAGGTGCACAAGGCGAAGCTCATCACGGGCGAGCTTGTCGCGATCAAGGTGCAGCGCCCCCATGTCCAGGAGACCATGGCGCAGGACATCGATATCATGCGCCGGCTTGCCCGCTATGCGCAGCGGTTCTTCCCGGACACCCAGATCCTCGACCTCAGGTCCGTGATCGAGGAGCTCTGGCACTCCTTCCGCGAAGAGACCGACTTTCTGGTCGAGGCCCGGAACCTGGACGAGTTCCGGCGCAACAATGCGGACGTTAAGTTCATCGGCTGCCCGAAGCCCTACATGAAATGGTGCACCCGCCACGTGGTCGTGATGGACTATGTGAGCGGCATCCCCATCTCGAACACGAAGCGGCTCGTGCAGGATGGCTACGACCTGACCGAGATAGGCGCGAAGCTGATCGACAACTATGCCCGCCAGATGCTCGATGATGGATTCTTCCATGCCGACCCGCATCCAGGCAACATCATCATCTCCGGCGGCAAGATCACCTATATCGACCTTGGCATCATGGGCAGGCTCTCCTCGCATGACAGGGCCGCACTGGAGGAGATGGTCGAGGCGGTCGCAGAGCGCTCATCGGAACGCCTGAAGAACGGCCTTCTGCGCTTTGCCATATCAGGCACCGAAGGCATCGACCATGCGCAGCTTCTGGCCGACCTTGACCTCATTATCGATGAGTACGGCACCGCCGACCTCCATGACCTGGATATCGCGGCTTTCGTGAACTCGCTCATAGCGATGGCGAGGAAGGCGGGCATCGAGCTTCCCGGGACGGTCACGATGCTCGCGCGGAGCCTCGTGACGCTCGAGGGCGTCGTGGACGAGTTTCTGCCGGGCGTCTCCATCATCGAGATCGTGAAGGGCCACATCAAGGCCCATGCGTCCCTTTCGGACGTGGCGAAGAAAGAGGCGAAGGAATACGCCCGCGAACTTGAATCGGCATCGCATGGCATGCTCCAGGCAGCTTCGCAGGCAGGGCTCCTCACGAGCATGCTGACACGCGGGCAGCTGCGCATGAACTTCGACTTCGCGAACAGGACCGACCCCATCGGCGACCTTGCCGCAGCGGCAGACCGCCTCACGATGGGCATCGTCGTGGCGGGCCTCTTCATCGGCTCCTCGGTCATCTACTATGCGCGCATCCAGCCTGTCATCTTCGGCATCCCGATCATCGGCTTTCTGGGCTTCATGATCGCACTCTTCCTGGGGCTCTGGATCGTCTTCAGCATCATCAAGGAGCGGAAGCAGAAGAAGCGCTAGGTACAAGGCGTCTGTTGCCGGCAAACCAGGCAGAAAAAGGGGAGGAGGGCCTAGCTGGACCCTCCTCCCCATCCGTTGCATGTCTTGCTGCCCTGTCTAGCTCACGACGCGGTAGCCGACCGTCCCGACCCCGGAGAAGCCCAAGGCATGGGCCACGGCGGGCTGGAGGTCGATCTGGCGGTTGCCGGAGTAGGGGCCACGGTCATTGACGACAGCACGGACGGTGTTGCCGTTGTAGGTGATCTCGATGATGGTGCCGAGCGGCATCGTCTTCATCGCGACGCCCATGGACGTGGGGGTCAGCGTATCGCCTGAGGCGGTCGTGCCATACATGAGGCCATCGCCCTCGCCGTACATCGATGCCTGGACATAGGTGTAGCTTGCAGCAGAGGACGTGTCGGAAGAGCTGCTGCTCGAGCTCGTATCAGAGGTCTGGGACGAGGAGGAGCTGGTGTCAGCAGCTGGAGTCTGGGATGAGCTCTGCTGGGCGCTGCTGCCCGACGACGTATCGGTGCTGGCGCTCTGGCTGGTGTCCGAGCTGGAGTCCGTGGTGGAGCTCTCGATCTCGGTCACGGTCGCGTCCTGCTGGCCTGCGGCCTGCTCCGCCTCGTAGGCAGCCTGCTGCGCTGCAGCATTCTCGACGGCCTTGGCCTTTGCAGCCTCGACAGCTGCCTCGGCATCCTCGGAGGTCTTCTCGGCGGCCGCGACCTTGGCCTCCTCGTCCTGTTTCTGCTGCTCGAGATCGGCCCGCTTGGCCGTGAGCTCGTTTTCCGCCTCGACGAGACTGCTCATATCGTTGGAGGCGTTGCCCACGATGTGGTTGAGGTAGGCAAGCTGGGTGATGAACTCATTGAAGCTGTCCGCTGAAAGCAGCAGGGCAAGCAGCGAGCTCTGCTCCTGATGGAGCTTGTAGGATGTGGTGATTGCGTCGGCGGCGTTCTGCTTGAGCTCAGGGAGCTTGGCTTCCAGCTCGCTGATGGCGGCCTCGTTGTCGTCGATCTGTGCCTGCAGGTCGGATAGCTCCTGCTGGGCAGCCTCGTAATCGGCATTTGCCTGGATGGCGGCTTCCTGCAGCGATTCGAGGTCGGTGTCCTCGGCATGCGCGGGCACGGCTGGGACGGCGGTCACTACCAGCGCTGCGGAGATCGCAGCGACGGCAGCATGGCGAAAAAAGTTTCCTGGTGTTCGCATCTCTTCTAACCCATAATCGTTCGGGGGCTCCGGCATGGCCTCGGCCCTTTTGCAGATCTGGAATTGGCTGATTGCGTAGTGCCTAGTATCGTCAATTCACTTTCCATCCTAATGCAGGACGGCCAATGACCAGCGATATTCCAGCTAAAGGCCATAATTCGGAATCAGGGTACCGATAGACATAGCAAAATGATGCATATCTATTGGTGTCCTATGCAAAATGGGCTCTCTGGAGGCGGTGGGTGGCTAGTCGAAGGCCTCGGCGGCGCGCTCGAGCCAGCTCATGCAGGGGATCTGCTGCGGGCAGGCGCTCTCGCACTGGCCGCAGTGGAGGCACTCGGATGCGGTCGCATGGTCCTTCGTCGCACGGTCGTATGCTTCCCGGGCACGGTCCTCCTGGCTCCAGATGAGCTTGCGGTTGAGCGCCGAGAAGATCTCGGGGATCTGGATGCCCATGGGGCAGCCTGGCGTGCAGTAGTGGCAGGCGGTGCAGGGGACCTGCTCGATTTCGGCGAGCGCCTGCTGCGCACGATGGATGGTCTCGAGCTCATCTGGATTCATGGGGACGAAGTCCTTCATGTAGGAGATGTTGTCATCCATCTGCTCGACGTTCGACATGCCCGAGAGCACAGTGATGATGCCATCGAGCGAGGCGATGTAGCGGATTGCCCATGAGGCGAGGGAGGCATCGGGATTGGCAGCCTTCAGGATGTCTGCCACCTGCTTCGGGGGATTGGCGAGCGTGCCGCCCTTGACGGGCTCCACCACGACGATGGACTTGCCATGGGAGCGGGCCATCTCGTAGTTTGCACGGCTCGTGACCGAGGGGTTCTCCCAGTCAGCATAGTTGAGCTGGAGCTGCACGAAGTCGACCTCGGGATGCTTCGTAAGGATCTCGTCGAGGAGCTTCGGGTCGGCATGGAAGCTGAAGCCTACATGGCGGATGAGCCCCTTCTCCTTCTGCTCGCGCACGAAGTCCCAGATGTGGTACTCATCATATTTCCTGTAGTTCGAGGTCTGGAGGGCATGGAGCAGGTAGTAGTCGAAATACCCTGCCTGCGTGCGCTCGAGCGAGGTCGTGAACTGCTGCTTGCAGGACGCCTCATCGGTGCATCCCATTCTGGCATTGATCTTGGTCGCCAGCGTATAGGAATCGCGGGGGTGGCGCTCCACCAGGGCCTTTCGGGTGGCCTCCTCAGATCCGGTGTAGACATAGGCGGTATCGAAGTAGGTGAGCCCGGCCGCGAGGAACCGGTCGACCATCTCAGAGGTCTGGTCGATATCGATCGTCCCGTCATCATTCTTGGGCAGGCGCATGAGGCCGAAGCCGAGCTTCGGGGTCTCTTTTCCGAAATAGTCTGACATATGCCGTTCCTCTCCAGAGAAAGCTTTCCCTGCCTCCAGTATACCGCACAGATTTAACACCGTGTCAGCATAAGGAGACGGGCGGATGCTCACGATTCACCCGCCGAAAGAAAGGGCCCCGCAGACGCGGGGCCCTGAATGGGGACGGGTGGCGGCTTTCGCCTATTCGAGCTCGAAGGCGCCGGTGTAGAGCTGGTAGTAGGTGCCCTTCTGGGCGATCAGCTCGTCGTGCGTGCCGCGCTCGATGATGCGGCCATGGTCGAGGACGATGATCACATCGGAGTTCCTGACCGTCGAGAGGCGGTGCGCGATAACGAAGGTTGTGCGGCCCTGCATCAGGGCATCCATGCCGCGCTGGACGATCTGCTCGGTGCGGGTGTCGATGGAGGAGGTCGCCTCATCGAGGATCATGACGGGCGGGTCTGCGACAGCGGCGCGGGCGATCGAGAGGAGCTGGCGCTGGCCCTGGGAGAGGGACTCTGCGTTGTCGCGGAGCATCGTGTTGTAGCCCTCGGGCAGACGGGTGATGAAGGAGTCTGCGCCGGCGAGCTTGGCAGCAGCGATGCATTCGGCGTCGGTCGCATCGAGGCGGCCGTAGCGGATGTTGTCCATCACCGTGCCGGTGAACAGGTTCGTGTCCTGCAGGACCATGCCGAGGGAGTGGCGCAGGTCGGCCTTCTTGATCTTGTTGATGTTGATATCGTCGTAGCGGATCTTGCCGTCGTCGATATCGTAGAAGCGGTTGATCAGGTTGGTGATGGTCGTCTTGCCGGCACCGGTCGCGCCGACGAAGGCCACCTTCTGGCCGGGCTTCGCATGGATCGTCACATCGTGCAGCACGATATGGTCGGGGTTGTAGCCGAAGTCCACATCGTAGAGGTCGACCTTGCCCTCGAGCGGGGTGTAGGTCGTGGTGCCATCCTCATGGGGGTGCTTCCATGCCCAGAAATCGGTGCGCTCGGAAGCCTCCTCGATGGTGCCATCCTGGGTGCGTCTGGCATTGACGAGGGTGACATAGCCCTCATCCGTCTCAGGCTTCTGGTCAATGAGGCTGAAGATGCGCTCTGCGCCGGCAAGGCCCATAACGACAAAGTTGATCTGCTGGGAGACCTGGCCGATCGAGCCAGCGAAGCGCTTCGTGAGGTTCAGGAACGGGACCACGATATCGATGCCGAGCACCATGCCCGAGATGGACGGGTTCGGGGTGCCCGAGACCAGGAAGATGCAGCCGAAGAGGGCGACGACCACGTAGGAGAGGTTGCCCATGTTCATGAGGATGGGGCCGAGCGTGTTGCCGTAGATGTTCGCGTTCTTGGCTGCCTCGAAGAGCTGGCCATTCACCTTGTCGAAGTCGGCCTCGGTCAGCTTCTCATGGGTGAAGACCTTGATGACCTTCTGGCCGTTCATGGACTCCTCGGCGAATCCTTCCGTGGCTGCGAGGGCACGCTGCTGGGCCAGGAAGAAGTGGGCGGACCTGCCGCCCAGGACGCGGACGAGCACGATCATGATGGCGACCATGACAAGGACGACGAGCGTCAGGGGCAGGGAGTACCAGAGCATGATGAAGAGGACGGAGGACATCGCGATGGCCATCGTGAGCAGGTTCGGCAGCGACTGGCCAATGAACTGGCGCAGGGTGTCGACGTCGTTCGTGTAGTGGGACATGATGTCGCCGTGCTTGTTCGTGTCGAAATAGCGGATCGGGAGATCCTCCATATGGCCGAACATCTCATTGCGGACCTTCATCATCGTGCCCTGGCAGATCACGGCGCCAAGCTGGGTCTGCGCGATGTTGCAGCCGAGCGCGACTGCGTAGCAGGCGATGAGCGAGAGCGCGATATGGGCGATCTGGGGCTGGGCCTCGGCCCAGTTGCCGCTCTCGACGTACTGCTGCACGACGGCGATGGCCTGCTGCATGAAGATCGAGGGCACCGAAGCGATGATGGCGGCAGCGACGATGCAGATGATCTGCGCCGTCACAAGCCCTGGGTAGTAGTGGTACACCATGGAGAGCGTCCGCTTGAAGGTCGCTCCGGGATTCGTCGCGCCATGGCCGCGTCCTGGGGCCTGGGGCTGGCTCTTCTTCTCTTCCTCACTCATGGCTTGCCTCCTTTCCGGCGTCAGCGCTCTCCTGGAGGGCGCCCATCTTCTCGTCGTGGGACTGCTTGTTCTGGGTCAGATAGACCTCGCGGTAGATGTCGTTCGTGCGCAGCAGCTCCTCATGGGTGCCGATTGCGTCGATCTTGCCGTCGCGCATGACGACGATGCGGTCAGCATCCTCGATCGAAGAGGTGCGCTGGGCGATGATGATCTTGGTCGTCGAGGGGATGAAGCTCTTGAATCCCTGGCGGATCAATCGGTCGGTCTTCGTGTCGACGGCGCTTGTGGAGTCGTCGAGGATGAGGACCTTCGGGTTCTTGAGGAGGGCGCGTGCGATGCACAGGCGCTGCTTCTGGCCGCCCGAGACGTTCGTGCCGCCCTGCTCGATGTAGGTGTCATATTTGTCCGGGAAGCGCTGGATGAACTCGTCTGCCTGGGCAAGCCTGCAGGCCTCGAGCATCTGCTCGTCGGTCGCATTGGGGTTGCCCCACCTCAGGTTGTCCTTGATGGTGCCCGAGAAAAGGACGTTCCTCTGGAGCACGACGGCAACCTGGTTCCTGAGGGTGTCGAGATCATATTCGCGCACATCGTGGCCACCGACCTTCACGGTGCCCTCCGTGGCATCGTAGAGGCGGCTCACGAGCTGGATCAGCGTGGACTTCGAGGAACCGGTGCCGCCGAGGATGCCTATGACCTCGCCGCTCTTGATGTGGAGATCGATATCGGAAAGGGCATTGCGGTCGGCCTTCGCGGAGTAGCGGAAGCTCACGTGGTCGAAGTCGATGGAGCCATCGGGCACGTCCATGAGGGGATGCTCGGGGTTCTTGAGCGTCGGCTCCTCCTGGAGCACCTCGCAGATACGGCGGGAGGACTCCTCGGCCATCGTGATCATCACGAACACCATCGAGAACATCATGAGGCTCAAGAGCATCGAGAAGCCGTAGGTGATGAGGGCGGAGAGCTGGCCGACGCCCATGGCCTGCGCCTGGGTGGAGACGATCGCCTGGGAGCCGAAGTAGATGACGAAGGTATAGATGACATCGATCGCGAGCGTCATGAGCGGCTGGTTCCAGGCAAGGATGCGCTCGACGTGGACGAAGTCATGGTAGAGGGTGCCAGAGGCATCGTTGAACTTCTTCTTCTCGTAGTCTTCGCGCACATAGGACTTGACGACGCGGATGCCGGAGACGTTCTCCTCGACGGAGTCGTTCAGGCGGTCGTACTTGCGGAAGATGCGGCGGAAGATCGGCATGGCCACGATCGCGATCTTGAACACGGCATAGCCCAGAAGGATGGCCACCACGACATAGATGACAGCCATGGGGCCGCCGGAGATGAATGCCATGATGATGGAGAAGATCGCCATGAGCGGGCAGCGTATGGCGGTGCGGATCAGCATCATGTAGGCCTGCTGGACATTCGTGACATCGGTCGTGAGCCTCGTCACAAGCGAGCTTGTGGAGAAGCGGTCGATGTTCGCGAAGGAGAAGCTCTGGATCTTGTGGAATATGTCATGCCGCAGGTTCTTCGCAAAGCCTGTGGATCCGATCGAGCAGGTCACGCCTGCTGCCGTGCCGAAGGCGAGCGAGGCCAGCGCGAGGAAGACGAGCATGCCGGCATATGGTGCGATGTCTGCAAGCGTCCCTCCCCCGGAGAGCATGTTGATGAGGCTTGCGGTGTAGGCGGGGATGATGCACTCGATGACCGCCTCGCCCGTGACGAGAAGCGGCGTGCCCCACGCATACTTCGTATACTCCCGCATCGATTTGCTGAGCGTTCTCAGGATGTCACGGAAGCTGTAGTCGGGCAGGGTCGTATCTGTCTCGGCAGACATGGCCCTCTTCATGCTTTTCTTGAGGCCCACTCTGGCATCGCCTTCTCTCTCTCGTTTTCCTCGATAGTGTTCCAATGCGTGACCATGCGGTCGAGGACATCCAGGAGCTGCACCTGCTCGTCCTCGCTCAGGACTGAGAGGGCATCCTGCTCGAAGCTCTTCCTCTGGTCAGCCCAGGCCTGGGCTTCCTTCCAGCCCTCATCGGTCAGCGTGATGTCGAGCTGGCGGCGGTCCTGCTCCGAGCGGGTGCGCGTGATGAGCCCCTCGCGCTCGAGCTTCGTCAGGACCTCCGAAAGGGAGGCGGAGCTTATGGGCTCCGTGCTCTGGAGGTCGCGCTGCTGCAGGGTGCCTCCCACCGTGAGGAGCTTGATCAGCATATGCTGCTTGCCGCTCCTGCCTCCGCCGTGCATGTGGAGGAAGTGGCCGAAATACCCGAGGTCCTGCAGGATGCAGCCCTGCCTGGAAAGCCCCTCCGGGTGCTTCGGGGGAGAGCAGGTGGGCACAAGGCCTTCTGTCTGCACTGATTCTCACCTCTGTCTGCCTCTGCCGCCCCTGTTTGGGGAGGCGGCATCTCAAGGTTCCCTGATTATCTTGCATACGAAACATTAGGTACCTAATGAATTAATGTCAAGGTACCTAGCAAATTAGCGGCAGGCTCCGTGTTTCCGCCATATTCATGGTCGGAGGGGAGTGGCAGGAGCCTGCGTCCCCGAGCCGCGATGGATTGGCCTCCACACACCTAAAGATGGCGGACAACCAATCGTACCTGCCTTTGTAAAGCATTTGTAATGCGCTTTAAGTGCTGCGTAATAAGCGCGCCGCAGCCTCATCGGGACGCATCGGCACGCCCTACGATAAGGCTGTCACAAGGCAGCTGGACCTTGCACCGATGCTTCCATATCCGAACTCCGGCTGCCACATCTCAGGAGGGACATATATGTCTAAGAGTCTTTCTCGTCGTAGCTTCCTCACGCTGAGCGGAAGCGTGGCAGCGCTTGCGGGCCTCGGCCTTGCAGCCTGTGGATCGAGCTCTGACACCACGAGCTCGGATAGCGGCTCGAGCGAGACGGCAAATCTGTCCGGCAGCATCACTGCGGTCGGCTCCACGGCTCTGCAGCCGCTCGTCGAGGCAGCTGCCGAGCAGTTCATGGAGAGCTACCCGGATGTCCAGATCACCGTCCAGGGCGGCGGCTCTGGCCAGGGCATCACGCAGATCTCCCAGGGCGCAGTCCAGATCGGCGACTCCGATGTCTTCGCAGAGGAGAAGCTCGACAATCCTGACGACGCCAGCAAGCTCAAGGACAACCAGGTCTGCGTCGTCGGCATGGGCCCGGTCGTGAACCCCGATGTCGATATCGACAACATCTCGATGGCCGACCTCAAGAAGATCTTCATGGGCGAGGCAACCAACTGGAGCGAGGTTGGCGGCTCCGACCAGGAGATTGTCGTTATCAACCGCGCCTCAGGCTCCGGCACCCGTGCGACCTTCGAGTCCGCTGTCCTCGGCGGCGACAAGGTCCCCGACAGCTTCAAGCCGCAGGAGCAGGATTCCTCCGGCACCGTCGTCTCCATGGTCGGCCAGACCCCGGGCGCCATCTCCTACCTTGCCTTCTCCTACTTCACGGACAGCATCAAGTCGCTCTCTGTCGACGGCGTGAAGCCTGAGGAGTCCAACGTCGAGACGAACGACTGGAAGATCTGGGCCTACGAGCACATGTACACCGCAGCCGATCCCGACGAGGCCACCCAGGCCTTCATCGACTACATGTTCTCCGACGATGTCCAGGGCTCCCTGGTCGAGAGCACGGGATATATCCCCGTCACCGGCATGAAGGTCTCCCGCGACGCTTCCGGCAACGTCACGAACCTGTAAGAGATGCCTTGGCGTCTGAGATGACGCATCTGCGGTGCCTGCCCCTGAGAGGGGTGGGCACCGCATCGCATGAATTGCCAAGAACAATGGAGGTACCGTGCCTAAACAGACTGGTGGTGCTTCAGGGAGCATAGCCGAAGGCTCTTCCTCGAAGTACCGGATCGAGCGGAAAGGACAGATCCTCACGGGAGCCTGCGTGCTCTTCGTCGTCCTTCTGGTCATCACGCTCATCTTCATGGTGTGCTCGAGGGGCCTTGCCACGTTCACGACGGATGGCATCAATTTCTGGTCCTTCCTTTCGGGCACGACCTGGAATCCGCATTCGACGGGCGATGACGGGCAGCCGCTCATGGGCGCTCTTCCGATGATTGCCGGCTCCTTCGCTGTGACGCTGCTTTCCTGCGTGATCGCGCTACCGTTCGCGCTGGGTGCCGCGATATTCGTGGTGGAGATCCAGCCGGGCTTCGGCAGCAGGGTCTTCCGCCCGATGGTCGAGCTCCTCACGGGCATCCCGTCTGTCGTCTTCGGCCTGGTCGGCCTCAACATCGTCGTCCCTTGGGTCCGCTCGTGGGCAGGAGGCACCGGCTATGGCATCATGGCAGGCTCGCTCGTCCTCGCCTTCATGATCCTGCCGACCGTGACCTCGCTTTCGACCGATGCTCTGGCCGCCGTCCCTGAGGCCTACCGCGATGGCTCCTATGGCCTTGGCTGCACCCGCTGGCAGACGATCCTGCACGTCGTGATCCCCTCGGCGCTTCCCGGCATCCTCACTGCAGTCATCATGGGCATGGCACGCGCCTTCGGCGAGGCCCTGGCTGTCCAGATGGTCGTCGGCAACGCCGCGCAGATGCCGCAGGGCCTCTTCACGCCAGCAGCCACGCTGACCTCGGTCCTCACCATGGGCATGGGCAACGAGGCCATGGGCACCGTCTACAACGACGTCCTCTGGTCGCTCGCGCTCGTCCTGCTCATCATGTCCCTTGTCTTCATCCTGATCGTCCACCTCATTGGCAGGAAGGGGGCTGCGAAGAATGACTAGCCCTGAGAATGGCAATGCAGCCACACAGGCCACCTTCAAGGCGACCAAGTCGACGAAGACCGCAAAGACCCAGGACAAGATCGCGACGGGCATCCTCACTGCCATCGTCGCTGTCATCCTGATCCTGCTGGTCGCGATCATCGCCTACATCGTCCTGTCGGGCGCCTACAAGCTCTTCGATATCCATTTCCTGACGGCGAAGCCGGAGCAGTTCAAGGAGGGCGGCGGCATCGGCCCGGAGCTCTTCAACTCCTTCTACCTGCTTGTGCTGACGCTCCTCATCTCGCTCCCGATCTCGCTCGGCGGCGCCATCTTCCTCACGCAGTATGCGCCTGAGGGACCTGTCACGAACATCGCGAAGACCGCCATCGAGACCCTCTCGAGCCTTCCTTCCATCGTCGTCGGCCTCTTCGGCATGCTGATCTTCGTCCTGCAGTTCGGCTGGGGCTTCTCGATCCTCTCGGGTGCCTTGGCGCTCACGATGTTCAACGTGCCTATCCTTGTCCGCGTCATCGAGCAGGCGCTCGAAGCGGTCCCGCGCGACCAGCGCGATGCCGCACTGGCGCTTGGCCTCACGCGCTGGGAGGCAACGACCAACGTCCTGATCCCGGCCGCCATGCCTGCCATCGTCACCGGCGTCATCCTCTCGGCAGGCCGCGTCTTCGGCGAGGCAGCAGCCCTCATCTATACGGCAGGCCAGTCGGCTCCGGCCCTCAACTGGGCAGCGCCGATCACGAGCACGGCGAACCCCCTCAATGTCTTCCGTCCGGCAGAGACGCTCGCCGTCCATATCTGGAAGATCAACTCCGAAGGCGTCGTGCCTGACCTGACCGCAGTGTCCTCCGGCACGGCAGCAGTCCTCATGGTCTGCATCCTGGCCTTCAACATCATTGCCCGCATCGTCGGCAAGAAGATGGGAAAGAAGATGACGGCTGAATGAGCATAGATGCAATAGACGCCCAGTCGCTCGTGACGCCGGCAGGCAAGGAAAGCCATGCTACAGGCGAGCTCGCCATCGTCACGAAGGATGTCACGGTGGACTATGGTCCGAAGCGCGCCCTCAAGGGCACGAGCCTTTCCTTCGAGCTTGGCACCTGCACGGCGCTGATCGGCCCCTCCGGCTGCGGCAAGTCGACCTATCTTCGCTGCCTCAACCTGATGAGCCGCGAGATCCGTGGCTGCCGGATAGGCGGGGAGATCTACTACCATGGCACCGAGATCAACCAGCACAAGATCGATACCTTCTCGCTGCGCACCCATGTCGGCATGGTCTTCCAGCAGCCGAACCCCTTCCACAAGTCCATCTACGAGAACATCGCCTTCGCTCCCCGCAAGCATGGGATCACGAAGAAGGCTGACCTCGACGAGCTCGTGGAGCGGAGCCTCAGGCAGGCAGCCATCTGGGACGAGGTCAAGGACAAGATCAACCAGTCTGCCTACGCCCTCTCAGGCGGCCAGCAGCAGCGTCTGTGCATCGCACGCACCCTCGCGATGAACCCGGACGTGATCCTGATGGACGAGCCCTGCTCGGCCCTCGACCCGATCGCGACCTTCGCGATCGAGGAGACCATCCGCGACCTCGCCTCCAAGGGCATGTGCATCATCATCGTCACCCATAACATGGAGCAGGCCATGCGCGTCTCCGACCGCACCGCCTTCTTCCTGCTGGGCGAGATGGTCGAGACCAACGACACTGCCGATCTCTTCTCGAATCCGCAGGACCAGCGTCTCGACGATTATCTGACGGGAAGGTTTGGCTAATGGCGACACCAATGTCGGTCGAGCATCTCGACCTCTTCTATGGGGATTTCCAGGCCCTGCACGACATCAGCGTGCAGATGCCTGCAGGCAAGATCACCGCATTCATCGGCCCCTCCGGCTGCGGCAAGTCGACGCTTCTGCGCTGTCTTGACCGCATGAACGACCGCGTCCAGGACTGCCGCGTCACGGGCACCGTGAAGCTCGGCGACATCGACGTCTACAACGATATCGATGTCTATGAGCTGAGGCGCCGTGTCGGCATGGTCTTCCAGAAGCCGAACCCGTTCCCGATCTCCATCTACGACAATGTCGCCTATGGACTGAGAAGGCATGGCAAGCCATCGAAGGCAGAGCTCGACCAGATCGTCGAGTCGACGCTTCGGGGCGTGGGCCTCTGGGACGAGGTCAAGGACAAGCTCGACCACTCCGGGCTCTCGCTCTCCGGCGGCCAGGCGCAGCGGCTCTGCATCGCACGTGCCCTTGCCATCAACCCCGATGTCCTCCTCATGGACGAGCCGACGAGCGCCCTCGACCCGATCTCGACGGGCCTCGTGGAGGAGCTCGCCCAGCAGATCGCGGCAGACCATACCGTCATCATCGTGACCCACAATATGCAGCAGGCTTCCCGCATCTCCGATGTGACCGCATTCTTCTATCTGGGCAAGCTCATCGAGTGTGGCCCGACTGCGCAGATCTTCTCTGCGCCCAAGCAGAAGCAGACCGAGGACTATCTCACAGGAAGGTTTGGTTAACGATGTCTAGAACAGCCTATCTGAAGCAGCTGAACACCCTGAGCGACCATATGGTCGAGCTTGGCAGCGAAGTCGTGCAGAGCATCCGCGACACCGCCCGTGCGATCGGCGATGCAGACCTCACCGCCACCAAGGACGTCGTCGACCGCCATGCCGACGACGAGCGCCTGAGGCGCTCCATCGAGGACTCCTGCATGAACCTCATGCTCCTGCAGCAGCCTCTCGCCTCTGACATGCGTCTCGTCACGGGCTGCTTCCGCTCCATCAACGACCTCTCCCGCATCGACGAGATGGCCTACGAGACGGCCCTTCTGATCGACGAGTACGATATCAGCCATTCCGAGCTCGCGCCTGAGCTCGCGCAGCTCGCCGAGAAGGTCGCCCGCATGGTCGAGAAGGCGCTCGATGCCTTCAACAACTCCGATGTGGAGAAGGCCGAGGAGGTCTTCCCGCAGGATGACGGCGCCGACAAGCTCTTCGACAAGATCCGCGACGATGTTGTAGAGTTGCTGAAGAAGGAGTCGGGTGCGACTGCTGCCGCTGCCCCTGAGGTCCTCACGATCGCCAAGTACTATGAGCGCATGGGCGACCACTCGCAGAGCATCGCCGACTGGGCGATCTTCAGGGCGACGGGCAGCTATCGTGGACGGACGATGGGAGACAAGGACTAGCCGTGGTCTACTACGTGGAAGACGACAAGAACATTCGCGATCTCACGATCTATGCGCTGACCCAGGCAGGCATAGAGGCCCGGGGCTTTGACAACGACGTGGAGTTCCGCCGTGGATGTGCCGAGCGTATTCCCGATGCGATCCTCCTGGACATCATGCTTCCTGACACGGACGGCATAACGATACTGAAGCGCATCAGGCAGACCCCCGAGCTCAAGGATGTCCCCGTCATGATGCTCACGGCGAAGGACACCGAGCTCGATACCGTCCGCGCGCTCGACCTGGGTGCCGATGACTATCTCACGAAGCCTTTCGGCATGATGGAGATGGTGAGCCGCGTGCGCGTGATGCTCCGCCACGTCGGGAAGCATACCGCGAACCAGCATGCAGAGGTCCTGAAGGTGGGGCCGCTCACGCTCTGGCCCAGCCGTCGCGAGGTCACCCTCAACGGCAAGGAGCTCCGCCTCACGATGCGGGAGTTCGACCTCCTCGAGTTCCTGATGCGCTCGCCCGGCGAGGCCTTCACCCGCGAGAACCTGCTCCAGCAGGTATGGGGCTGGGACTTCGATGGGGGATCGCGCACGGTCGATGTGCATGTCCAGACGCTCCGGTCGAAGCTGGGCGACTCAGCTGATATGATCGAGACGATACGCGGAATCGGGTACCGCCTCAGAGGATAGGGATATATGCCGAAGAGCAGCCAGACAAGAACGCTTTCAGGCAGGGTCTTCATCGCCCAGGTGACGTTCGCCGCAAGCGTAGCTGTCATAGCTACGCTTGCGGCGGCGTTCGTTTTCCATGCCTCCCTTGTGCAGGATGCGAAAGATGGGCTCAAGGAGCAATGCGATACGATCTCTGCCCAGCTCAACAGCAATGATGGGGACAGCTCGCCTGAGGACGTGGTGAAGCTCCTCACGCCGAAGGATATGCGGGCGACGCTTGTCGCCCCAGATGGCACTGTCATCTACGATACGGACTACGAGGCATCGAGCCTGCCGAACCACAGCGACCGGGCCGAGAT
>OMTG01000008.1 GCA_900313905.1 uncultured Actinomycetes bacterium
CCGCTGAGCGGGTGGCTTTTTATGCCATGCTGCGCATGGCACAGGCTAAAGCCATTAGCAAGGGGAGCGAGCCCGCCTCGCTCCCCTGCCACCAGTGCCACCGTCTACCCTTCTTGCCCGCCACCTATGATCCGGGGTATGTCGGCGACAATGCACTGGCTCATGTCCTCGATCTCTTCGGGCACGCCATCAAGCCACTCGGCTGGAAATCCCCTGTCCAGCGACCAGATGCGGCGGAACGACGGGTCGTCGGCAAGCGCGTTCGCGATGTGCACAATCTGTTCCTGGGTGTAGTTCGACACGATGGCACCGAGGCCGGCATCCGGGATGAAGCGCTCGAAGCTCGGAAGCGCGGCATCATGCTCTTCCATCGTGAGCGGGGAGTTCCCGCAATAGACATCGCTCGGCGCGTAGACCGAGACGAGGAGGCCGGCATCGACGAGCTGGCGCTCGATGACGGACGAGACCACCGGCGGTACGGCGGCGATGAAGTATTGGTCCTGGGGCTTCTCAACGGTCATGATGTCAAGCATGATGGTCCTCGCTATAGCTCAGAAAACGCGGTCATCGCAAACGCCCTGCTACGAGTTGTCCGACAGTCCTCTGCTGGTCTAGCTCGTCCCTCTACCCCTTGCGTTTGCTCTCGGCATAAGCCCAGGCGGCGAACTCTTCCAAGTCATTGGTGCCGTCGCTCAGACCCTTGATGTAGTCATCCGCCTGAGCACCTCCGGCGAAAGCGGCGAATCGTTCCCCATGCTTCCCGCCAAGAAATTTTCCGGACTCCAGACCAGCCAGGGCATCGACTACGTCATTGCCGCGCTGGGAGAAGGGACGGTTCTCTTTTCCTGACCCATGCGAAGCCTGCCAGCAATAGCGAACCTCGAACCCCCTGCAAAGCTGGGGCAGGTCGTCTTTGACAAACTTCCTGTATGCTTCTTGCGGCCCTCTGATGTTCTCATGGAGCCCGAGTGGGATGTTGGCAACGCCGGTGTTGTCGAACACGATCGTGAGCTTATGGAGCCCAAGCTTTGCTGCCTCTCCGATCGCTCTTCTCGGTGCCTCACATTCTGGAGTGGCGTTGCTGTTGTTGGGCGCACCATCTTCATCGAACACGTCGTCGCACGTCCCCGCGAGGATGCACGTGGGCACAAGGTCTTCGTCGGGGCTCTTCAAATTGAAGTTGCTCTGGTCGTCACCGCAGATCAACACTCCGTATCCCATTCGACCCGTCTTGTCACTAGACGGTTTCCCGGGGTTGTAATAGCTGCCGTCAGTGAAGGCCACTGCTCCGCCTTCATAGCCGGTGTGGCTGATCATCTCGTCAAGTTCTGCCTCAGTCAGATACTTGGGAGCGAGGTGGGCAGGCTTCTTCTCATCACCTCTGTGGAACTTGCCGAGCCTACCGTCCTGCTCGCTCCAGAAACCTTGCCAATCCTTGTTACCAGACATTCTGCTCCAATCGCCTATGGCCTCTCCCAGGCCCCACGCCTGGGAATCCGATTGCCTGCATCACAACATGCTCTGAACCGCGCGCAGTCTTTGCCTTCGTCAAACACCTTAGAAGTTCATGCCGCAGAGGATCTTGTAAACGGTCTCGTAGTCGCTGGCCTTCCGGTCATAGATCGAGGAATTGGAATACGCGCCGTTGGTGAGAATGTTGATGTAGTAGGTGCCTGCCTGCTCGCCGGTGACGGTGATCTTGAAGCCGAGGTACGTCACGTAGCTGCGCCCCATGTTATTGATCTCGCTGTTGAGGAGGCTCTCTTGCGCAAACAGCGAGTCGAGCCTGAAGGGGCCGGTCGCGGTGAGGATGCCCGCGGCCATCCTCTGGGAGAAGGACGTGCCCGAGGCGTCCCTCTCCTTCACGATGGGGGTGATGCTGCTCAGCTGATGGTCCTCGAGAACCAGCGACCCCGGGCTGAAGAGCTTGGCCAGAAGGATTGCGCTGAGGAACCACCCAAGCATGACCCCCGCGTTGCCCATCCCCGCAAAGCACGCCAAGAGCGCAGGTCCGAAGAGGGCCAGCAGGACGCGGGTGTAGGTCCTGCGGATACGCGAGACGTGCTTGATGCGGACAAGGCCGTGGGTGTAGTCGAGGGCGATGGAGCCAAGACGGTCCTCGGCGACGAACTGCTCCCTCTTCGACGTGTCGTTTTGCTTAGTCATGTTCCTCTCCTTCTCCCAGCATCGCGTAGCGCGGGTGCTCGGCAAGCTCGTAGCGGGCGACCTGCTCGCCCTTCCTGCCGCGCACGAAGAGCCAGACGTCGTCCAGGCCGCTCGCGAGGAGCGTGCTGGCGGTGCGGTTCGCCCGAGTCGAGTAGAACCGCGCCGTCGCCTCGTCGCAGAAGCCCAGCAGCAGCTGGCTGTCGCAGTTGGCGACGATGCTCATCGCGTCGTATTCCCCGTAGCGGGCGCTGAGCTGCTCGACCGACTGGCACAGCATCGTGACCCAGATCTCCCGCGAGCGGACGACGCTCAGCAGGTCGGCCATGTGCGGGATGTGCAGATTGGCGAAGTCATCCAGGAAGAACCTCACCGGCACGGGCAGCATGCCGCCCTCGCACTCGGTGTCCGCGAAGTAGATCAGGCGGTTGAACGCCTGGCTGACGAAGAGGTCCGTCAGCGTCCGGAGCGAGTGGTCGTTGTCGGAGATGGTCACGAACAGGGCGATCTTGCGACGGCCGAGCTCGGTGAAGTCCACCTGCCGGGGGTTGTCGAACATCGCCCGGGCAGCCGGGGTCGCGAGGGCGTGGAGGTGGCTCTCGAGGAAGCTCACGATGCAGGCCCAGGTGCGGTCGGAGTTCTCGACGGCGGTCGCCCGGCGCCAGAGCGAGAGCGCTTGGCTCCTCTGGTCCGTGGCATCGAGCCGCTTGAAGGCCCGCTTGGTGGAGCCGTCGAAGAGGCCCTCGTAGAGCTTCATGACCTCGCTGAACGTGGCACATTCCTCCGCGGACTGCTCCATCACGTACGCCACGAGCGCGTCGCACAGGGCCGCCGCCGACTGGTTCCAGTAGGGCTCCCTGTCTGTCGGCGCCGTGGGACACAGCGCCTCGCCGATTGCAAGGACGTCCTGGTAGTTGACGCACGTGCGCCCCTGCCCGTCGCACTCCACGCGCACCGCGTTCAGCGGGTCGAAGCCGACGTTGCCCCCGATGTCGTGGGCGAAGTCGATATTCAGCACCTCGTAGCCCTGGCTCTCGAGCGCAGGCCCAATCTCGCAGTAGAGCGTGCCCTTCGTGTCGAGGACGACATAGGAGGAGCCCATCTGAAGCAGGTTCGGCTTGAGGACGTTGCGCGTCTTGCCCGAGCCGGTGGGGCCAAGCACAAGCACGTTGTTGTTGAGCCCCGTCTGCCAGGTGTCGCAGCCCAGCTCGTGGCCCTCTGCGAGGATTGTGGTGGTCTGGTAGTTGCTTCTGTCGATCATGTGGTTCCTTCCTCAGAGTGACATGTGCCGATGCCGGCGTTTGCCCGTGGCGAGAAGCGCCGGCTGCTAGAAGAGGTTGGGGTCGTCCTGCGGCTCAGGCGGCAGCGGAGTCTTGCCTTCGATCTGGCGATAGATTTGCGAGAGCTGCGGGAGAACGCGGGGGATGGTCCCCTCTGCCGCCATGACGCCCCAGGCGAGCTCGCCCAGGTCGCAGGTTCTCTTGTTTCCCCAGAGAACGCTGACGGCGTTGACCAAGTTGAGCGCTGCGTTGTAGTCCGCGTCCGGGAGCTTTGCGAACTTCCCGGCGTTGGCGGCATCGTTGAACTCCAGGGAGATGTTCTTGATGCGCGGGAGGTCGAGCAGGCTTTCCGCCGGCAGGACGGTCATGAGCTTCACGCACGTCTCGCGGAACCTCTGGCTGAGCCGCTCCTTGGGCGAGCCGCCAGCCGGCGCCTCCGGGTCGACGCGGCTGATTCCATACCGGTCGCAGACCTCCTCGAGCTTCCTCTCGAGGTAGGAGCTCACCGGAGGGGTGCCGTCAGAGTGCAGGTAGTCCTGCTGGAGCCCGGACATCGCGGCCGCATCGCGGGCGCCGCTCACCGCCACGCCGCCCCAGCTCACGTGCCGGCTCCCCTCGCCACCCGTCTCGCTCAGCGCGCCGGTGCGCCCGTCGCGCAGGAGGAGCCAGTCATCGCCGATGGCGGCCACGAGCGAGGCGGTGCGCCCTGGCCGCGCGAGGTCGAGGTCGAAGGCGTAGATCGTCGCGGACTGAAGGCCCGGGGTCTCTCGGCGGAGCCCGTCCGCGACCCTGACGACATCGACGTAGTCGCTGACGGGCTTCGCGCTGAGCCCCCTTCCCGCCTTCCCGACCAGCTTGGGGACATCATCGCATCGGCTCGCGTAGAACGAGACGCGGAGCCCCTGACTGCAAAGCTTTGTATTGTTCACATCCATATGAACCTCCTAGGATTGTGTTGAACGTGCAGATCTATTCGGTTGTCAAGGTGCGACGAGTGGCCTACAGGGAGGTGATGACGCGGTCGGCGAGGCCCCACGCCACAGCCGCCTCCGCATCGAAGAAGCAGTCGTGCGAGGTCTTCTCGTAGACCTCCTCCAGGGTGTGGCCGGTGTGCTCGGCCAGGATCCGGGCCGAGATCTCGCGGGTGCGCATCAGGTCGTCGCTCTGCGCCTTGAGCTCCAGCGCTGAGGAGCGGCCCACCCCGACGACGAGGGGGTCGTGGATCATCACCTGCGAGTGGGGCAGCATGTCCCGCTGCCCGCCGGCCACGAAGAGCAGCGCCGCCATGCTCGCTGCCATGCCGAGGCACACGGTGCGCACCGGGTAGCTCATGGAGCGCATCACGTCGTAGATGGCGAGGCCGTCTGTCACCGAGCCGCCAGGAGAGTTGATGATGATCGTAACCTCCGCGTTGGGGTCCACCGCCTCGAGGTAGCGCAGCTGGAGGCACAGCGAGTAGGCCATGTCGCGGTCCACCTCCCCCACGCACTGGACCTCGCGGCGGGCGAACATCTCGTCGACCACGCGGACGCTGGAGAAGCCGGCGCTCGACTCCTTGATGACGGTGGGTGTTGTGAAGAGGTTGTCCATGGGTCCTCCGATCTCTCGGCTGCCAACTCCGTCGGCCTCTGCCGTACGGGATTGAGATAGTACCCGCTGCTTGCGGGCCCTCATAATGGCGCGATAGCCGTATCGGTGCGATAATTTGGTCCGATTTCAATAGACTGGAGGAGACCATGGGCAGGAAGAGAAACGGCAGCGGCGAGCGCATCAAGGCCCTCGCGAGGGAACTGCCGGACGAGATGAGGCTCGACAACGACCGGATGCGTCTGCTCTGCATTGCGGAGCTCATGCGTACACTGACCGACGAGGCGCACCCGCTGTCGACCGAGGAGATCCGCGGGATCATCGCGGCGAAGTTCGGCGAGAATGCCGCGCCCAGCAAGGGCACCGTTATCGAAGATCTGCGGGCGATCCGCGAGAGCGGCTGCCTCGGCCTCACGATTCGCACCGGGACCAAGGGCTCCTGGTGCGAGAACACCCGATTCCCGCCGGCCACCGTCCGACTCCTGCTGAACGCGGTCCGCTCGTCCCGCGTCCTCACCGACGAGCAGGACGGCGAGCTCGAGGAGGCGCTCCTCACGCTCGTCTCGAGACGGCAGGAAGACCTCTTCGAGAGCGACCGCTCCCACAAGTGGATCCAGGTCGAGCACCGCGCCCGCAGCCAGGACGAAAACCTGGACGTCTTCAAGACGTGCGGTACCATCCTCGAGGCGCTGCGGCAGAAGAAGAAGGTCCGCTTCCGCTACACGCGTCCGACGTTCTCCGGCGGGCGTGAGGTCCTCACAGGCGACAAAGAAGAACTCACAGGCAACAAAGAGGAAGTCGGGATCCGCGAGGAGACGCCCATTGCCCTCATCTTCGCCTCTGACAACTACTACCTGGAGTCGTACGCCAACCCTGCCTGGCGACACACGAACGTCACGCGAAGCCGTGTTGACCGCATGCAGGACGTGAGCGTCTCGGATGCGGACGAGGATGACGTGGAGGAACTGCGCGACAGACTGAAGGAGCGGATGCGGCAGAACTTCGACTCGATGTCGGGAGACGACCGCTACGTAGTGTTATGCGTGAGCTCTGACCGAATCAACATGATTCTCGACCACTTCGGCTTCGATGCCAAGTTCTTCAACTACACCGATTTGGATGATGTGAACGCGACGGCCCTCTTCCCCGCGCACGTGACCCAGTCGACGACCTTCTTCCGCTGGCTCTCGGGTATGGGCGGCAGGATTCGACTCGCTCGGCCCCTCGCGATCAACGGATGGGCGAACAAGGGGCCGTGGAAGAACGTCCAGGAGGTGACGCAGGCCAAGCTGGAGAAAGACTACGAGGAACTCTGCCGCGGCTATCGCGCGTACCTTGCTGCCGCTGCTGAGAGCTTGGAGGGATGAGCACAGCGAGCCGCCGGAAGCACCTTGCCGTTGGCTGCGATGACCTTGGGCGGCATCGGCCTGCAGTCGATCAAGCAGACCGCAGAGAAATACCGGGGCGGCGCATGCTTCGAGGCCACAGACGGCGTGTTCGCCTCGTCGGTCTACCTGCACGTGACGCCCGCAGCAGACGACGCGGAGTAGGCGCGGCTTCCTGCCAAGCAGTTGCCGAAGTGCTCGGTTCCCCAGGTGCAGAGCGTCTGCAGGACCGGCATGGGCGTCCTTCCCCGCTCGGAGGGCGGGTGCTCATGCACGGTCAGGCCATCGACTCCACATTCGCTTCGTCCAGCTGACTCACCTTTATGTTAGTACCTCACTTTATCGTGCGTTCTTT
>OMTG01000040.1 GCA_900313905.1 uncultured Actinomycetes bacterium
ACGCTTTTGACGCTGCTCATCGCCCTGCCGCTCCATGTGGGCACTGGCTTCTCGCTCGATGCGGTGCAGTACGAGGCAAAAGAGGTGCCGAGCGTGACCGATACGATCGTCGGCCTCTTCCCGCAGAACCTCGCCACCTCCTGGACGAACAACGCTGTCGTCCCCATCATCGTCTTCGCCCTGATCGTCGCTGCCGCCTACAACCGCCTGGTCCAGCAGCAGAAGGAGCAGAAGTCTGATGAGCGCACCATCGATGTGAAGCCCTTCAAGTCCTTCATCGATGCCACGAACTCCGTCCTCGGCAATGCCGTGAGCTGGATCGTCTCCTTCACACCCTATGCTGTGGTCTCCCTGATTGGCCGCGCCATCGGCCGTGCAGATATCACGCAGCTCCTTCCCCTGCTCTCGGTCCTCGTCGTCGCCTATGCAATCCTTGCCATCCAGTTCTTCGGCGTCGAGAGCGCCTTCGTCGCGCTCATCGGCAAGCTCGACCCGCGCCGCTTCTTCCGTGGCATCGCCCCTGCCGCCATCACCGCCTTCACGACCCAGAGCTCGGTCGGCACAATCCCGGTCACGGTCCGCTCCCTCACGAAGAACCTCGGCGTGGATGAGGACGTGGCCTCCTTCACTGCAGGTCTCGGCGCGAACCTTGGCATGCCCGGCTGCGCTGGCATGTGGCCGACGCTCGTCGCCCTCTTCGCCCTCAATGCGACCGGCACCACCTTCGCTCCAGCCCAGTATGCCCTGCTCGTCGTCCTGACCCTTGTCGTCTCGATCGGCACGGTCGGCGTCCCTGGCACTGCCACCATCACCGCAACGGCACTCCTGGCAGCGCTGGGGCTCCCTGTCGAGACCATCGCCCTCGTGGCCCCCATCTCCTCCATTGTCGATATGGGCCGCACTGCCACGAATGTCGTGGGCGCAGCCGAGGCATCGCTCCTCGTTGCCCGCACCGAAGGCCTCGTCGACGAGGAGGTCTACAACGCAGGAGAAGCCTATTCCCTCCCCTCGAAGAAGGCAGAGGCAGCTGCCTAGCCCCCTTTCCTGCCTGGGGCCAGCGACTCGGCCCCAGGCCCACCAACTCTCCTCTCCAGCTGGCGCACAGAGACTTCCCTCCTCTGTGCGCCTCTTCTTATGGGCCGAGCCTCTATAATCCCATGCTATGGAAACCTTGCTTGAAGACATCATCGCCGAGCTGCGGACGGTCCCCGGCGACCGTCCGCTCTCGTCCGCCGAGCTCGACCGCATCATCCGCCGCCATAGCCAGGAGCTGCCCGGGGCACACCGCTACAGCAAGCGGAGCCTCCTTCCTGCCTACCAGCGCCTGAAGCTGCAGGACCCCGCGCTCTGGTCCTCCTGGCAGATCGACCCAGCGCTCGAGGAGCGCCTCGTTGCCAGCCTCCGCATGAAGCCACGCAGGACCGCCTCGGGCGTCGCCACGATCACCGTGATCACCCGTCCTTGGCCCTGCTCATCAGCCTGCCTCTACTGCCCCTGCGACCTCAGGATGCCGAAGAGCTATCTCTCCCATGAGCCAGCATGCCAGAGGGCGGAGCAGAACTTCTTCGACCCCTATCTCCAGGCATCGATGCGCCTCCGCGCCTTGGACCAGATGGGGCATGCGACCGACAAGGTCGAGCTCATCGTCTTGGGCGGCACCTGGAGCGACTATCCGAGGAGCTACCAGATCTGGTTCATCCGCGAGCTCTTCCGTGCCCTGAACGAGTGGCCCTGCCCCGAGCAGGAGCTGAGGGACCGCTATCAGCGCTACCGGGAGGTGGGCGAGCACAACACCGACGAGGCCTGTCGTGCCTTCGTGGCCGCAGAGCAGGAGAAGGTCGACCAGGGCAAAGAGACCTACAACGAGGCCTGGGCAAAGCTCTATGGGGGCAAAGACCTCTCCTCGATGTCCGCCACGATGGATGAGCTCAGGGCAGAACAGGAGGCAAACGAATCGGCCCATCACCGCATGGTCGGCCTTGTGATCGAGACCAGGCCTGATACGATCAGCCCGGCTGCACTGCAGTTCTTCCGCGAGCTTGGCTGCACGAAGGTGCAGGTCGGCATCCAGTCGACCCGCCAGGAGATACTCGATGCAAACCACAGGGCGACAAGCGTGGACGAGATCGCCCGCTCGCTCTCACTGATCCGGCTCTTCGGCTTCAAGATCCATACGCACCTGATGGTGAACCTGCTGGGATCTGATCCCGAAGCAGACAAGCGCGACTTTGCCACCTTCGTGACGGACCCACGATTCCTCCCCGACGAGATCAAGCTCTACCCCTGCGCCCTCGTAGCGGGGACAGGGCTTGTCGAGGAATACAAGGCAGGAAACTGGCGGCCCTATACGGAAGAGGAGCTCCTCGATGTGCTCGTGGCCGACACGCTTGCGACCCCTCCCTATATCCGCATCTCTCGCATGATCCGCGACATCTCAGCTGACGACATACTGGCCGGCAACAAGAAGGCGAACCTGCGCCAGATGGTGGAGCGCAATGTCATCCAAGCAGGCGAGGCAGGCCAGGTCCACGATATCCGCTTCCGGGAGATCGCCCGCTCGGAGGTGGACCTTGCCACCCTCACGATGGAGGATGTGCGCTACGAGACCAGCTGCACCACGGAGCATTTCCTCCAGTGGGTGACGCCGGACGGGCATATCGCAGGCTTCCTCAGGCTCTCCCTCCCCCATTGGGACAAGATCGAGGCAGATCCCGCTATCCCAGAAGATGAGCTTCCGACCGGCACCGGCGAGGCGATGATCCGCGAGGTCCATGTCTACGGGCAGGCAGCCCATCTCGGGAAATCCGACGCCGCAGCGCAGCATCAGGGCTTGGGGCGTGCCCTTGTGAGGCGGGCAGAGGAGCTTGCATGCGAGGCGGGATACGGCTGGCTCAACGTCGTGAGCGCCGTCGGCACCCGCGAATACTACCGGCATCTCGGCTTCTCGGACCATGGGCTCTATCAGCGCATGAGGGTCGATAGCGGGAGGGCTGGCCGCTAGGCCCCTATGCCAGCCGAAAAAGCGGAGCGGCCAGGATATGCATCCCAGGCCGCCCCGCAGGCACGCATCTGTACCAGAGCTTCAGATCAGGTCGCGAAAATGGAACTGGCGCTTCCCCTCTGCATAGTCCCCCACGATATGCCCTTCTCCCTCGAGGAGGTACTTGTAGGTCTCGAGGCCTTCGAGGCCGACCGGGCCCCGGGCGTGGAGCTTGCCGGTCGAGATGCCGACCTCTGCCCCGAACCCATAGCGGAAGCCATCGGCGAAGCGGGTCGAGCAGTTCCGGTAGACGCCGGCAGAATCGACACGCTGCTGGAAAGTGGCTGCCGTCGCATCGTCTGCCGTCACGATGGCATCCGTATGATGCGATCCCCAACTGTTGATGTGGGATATCGCCTTATCGACGCCGTCCACGATCTTGCAGCTCATCACATAGTCGCCGTACTCACGGCCAAACTCGTCTTCTGCCATGAGCTCAGGTGCGGGGATGTCGGAGACATCGGCAAGGAGGTCAAGGACCTCCTGCGTGCCCCGGAGCCGTGCCTTCTTCTGGGCCAGGGCGCGGGCCGCCTTCGGCAGGAACTCAGAGGCGATCGGACGGTCCACCAGCAGGGTCTCTGCTGCATTGCAGACGGCAGGATACTGGGTCTTCGCATCGACCACGACCGTAACGGCCATATCCTGGTCGGCTGCCCGGTCCACATAGACATGGCAGACGCCTGCTGAGTGCCCCATCACGGGGATCTTCGTGTGGTCCATTATGTAGCGGACGAAGGCATTGGAGCCACGCGGTATCAGGAGGTCGACATCCCCCTCGCAGGCAAGGAGCTCATCGATCTCTGCATGGGACTCTGCGAGCGCCAGGGCATCGGCAGGGAGCCCAGCAATCTCGAGCGCTTCCTGCACGACACCGAAGAGGACCTTGTTCGTCCGCTGGGTCTCCTTGCCGCCCTTCAGGATGGCGGCATTGCCGCTCTTGATGCAGAGCGACCCGATCTGGATCAGGGCATCAGGCCTCGCCTCGAAGATGACGCCAATGACGCCAATGGGGCAGCTCACCCGCTTGAGAATGAGCCCCTCATCGAGCTCGCGCTCGAGCTGGACCTTTCCGATGGGGTCTGGCAGGGAGACGAGCGATGCAAGCTGCGCCAGGCTCTCCTGCATCTTCCCCTCGTCGTAGCGCAGGCGCTTCTGCACGGTGGCCGCAATGCCAGCCTCAGCTGCAGCGGCGCAGTCCTGCCGGTTCGCTGCGAAGATCTCCTCTGCGTGCGCCTTGAGGCCGTCCGCTATCGCTCCAAGCGCCGCATTGCGCGCATCCAGCGAAGAGGCTGCCAGAGCAGGCGATGCGAGACGCAGGACATGCGCTGTTTCACGTACGGACATAGGCTCTCCTTCCGCTCATGGTGTCTGCAGTGTAGCAGAGAGGCTCTCCAGGCATCCTTGGAAACAGGCGGCAGGCACCCACCCAGGATGCCTGCCGCCTCGATTGCCTGCGATGGGACCCTATGCCTCGACCTTCGCCCCGGCAAGATAGGTTGCACGGAGCGCCATATCCGGCCCGAAGACATTGAAGTCTGCCCTGCGTCCCGGCAGGATGAATCCACAGGTCCCCTCGATATGGGCAGAGCGGGCAGCAACCTCCGATGCCATCCGCAGCGCCTGCTCAGGCGAGACGATGCCCCAGCTGACCAGGTTCTTCACGCCTTCTGCGAGCGTCAGGATGGATCCTGCGATGTTGCCCGTCGTCCCATCGTCGTTCAGGAGGTAGCAGAGGCTGTCCTTCAGGACGACCGGCAGGCCACCGCTCATGTACTCGCCTTCCGGCAGGCCGCCACAGGCCAGGCAGTCCGTGATCGGCACCACATGCTCCCAGCCCTTGGCACGGATGAGCGCCTCGCAGGCGCCAGGCACCACATGATGCCCATCGCTGATGAGCTCGGCGTAGGTGTCCTTGCTCACCATCGCTGCCCCGACGACGCCCGGCTCGCGATGGTGAAGGCCCCGCATCCCGTTGTAGGTATGCACGAAGCAGGTGGCCCCGGCACGCACCGCACGCATCGTCTCTGCGAAGGTGGCATCGGAGTGGCCGATTGCGCACACAATGCCTTCGGCTGCGAGCTTCTCGATGTAGCTCTCCGCCTCGTCGTACTCTGCCGCAAGGGCGCTCTTCACGATCATGCCCTCGGCGCTCTTCTGCCAGCGCTTGAAGGCTGCATAGGAAGGTGGCACGAGGTACTTCGGATTCTGGGCGCCCTTGTGCTTCTCCGTGAAGAAGGGGCCCTCGAGGTAGATGCCCGGAATACGTGCCCCCATGAAGTTATCAGGGCGCTCCGTCACTGCCTCGTGGATCGAGGCGCACTGCTGGGCGATGTTCTCGACGGAGTCCGTGAAGGTGGTCGGCAGCCAGGCAGTGGTGCCGCGCTTGGCGAGCTCGAGGCTTGCCTCGTTGATGCCTTCGGCGTCGCAGTCGGTCGTTGCGTGGCCGAAGAATCCATGGATATGGGTGTCCACGATGCCTGGACTCACGAACGCATCGCCGAGCTCCACGATGTCCATCTCGGGACGCTCAGGGCTCCAGGATCCGAACTTCCCATCCGCGACCGTCAGATACCCGTCCTCCACCATCTGCGAAGGAAGAACGAAGTGCGCTGCATGCAATGCATAGGTTCCCATCGAAAGCTCCATTCTGGTCGATGTGCTTCTGCCATCTCCCATTCTGAAGCATTCCTGCGCACTTGGGAGCCTGGACCCCGAAGGCACAGCATGAGCGTCACAAGGAAAGGCTGTGACGGTGAGATTCTGCGTTGTCAGATGCGGCTGGTACAATCCCGCTTGCACCGTCGATGTCCCGATGCGGGCGACGCTCCAACCAAAAGTTAGGAGATAAGCCTATGGACAATGTCCTCGGAATTCTGCAAGCCCTCGCGCTCGTCGCGAGCATCGCAAAGGCCATAACTGACATCGTCAGGGAGGTCAATGAGATGAGCAAGGAGTTTCGGCACCGAAAGGGATGATGCTCGGATCATGAAAGAAGCCCGGCGGCAACCGGGCTTCTAGAATGGCAACACCAGCGTCGCCCGGCCACGCTTTACTGACGGGCATCGCGGTGCACCTATATTGTACCCCCTGCAGGGG
>OMTG01000014.1 GCA_900313905.1 uncultured Actinomycetes bacterium
CCGGGCCTGCAGCCGGCAGTTTGAAAGCTGATGTCGCGAGGAGGCCGCCTATTCCTTAAGTTCTGAGCCATTTTAGGTCATTATTGTCAGCTCTTTGGACCGCTCATTGCTGCTTCTGCGCCCTGAGGCACAGCCAGTGGCGCTCCTTCTCCTGGTCGACCCGCACCCCGGCAAAGCCTGCTTCGCGCAGATAGCCCCCAAGCTCGTCTGCCGTATAGATCTCGAGGCCGTCGATGATGCCCTTCCACTTCTCGTCGCCCGGATCGGTCCCATCCGACTCGTTCACGATCAGGAAGATTCCGCCTGGCTTGAGGATGCGGGAGACCTCGGCGAAGCTCTTGGTGGGGCCGGGCCAGAAATAGACGGTCTCGAAGGCGCAGGCCAGATCGAAGCTCCCGTCGTCGAGCGGCATATGGGAGACATCGCCCTGGACCGTGCGGCAGCGCCCGGATGCCACTGCATCCCTGTTGAGGTCCGCGGTCTTCTGGACGGCCTCTTCCGAATAGTCGAGCGCCACCACCTGGGAGGAAGGGAACCGCTGCAGCAGCGCCGCTGCATTCCTGCCCCCGCCACAGCCCAGTTCGGCGATCGTCTGCGGATGGAGGTCGTCGATATGCGTGAGGCCCCAATCGGAGACCGCCGCATGCTCCCTGTTCATCCCGCTGAGCATCATCTTCCCGAGGATGCCGGACGGCTTGCGCGTGTTGCCGAAATACGATTTCATGAGCCCCATTGGTGCCTCCTCCATAATCGTTAGTCATTTCTAACTTTACACGATGGAAGGCCGCTCCAACCTGCAATCTTCCACCGATCGGCCAGCTGCCTTCAGGCATGTGCATCCCCTGCACACTGCAATAAGTTATATTTAGCTTACTTATTGTCGATGGATCGGGAGGCACGCATGAAAGCTGATTACCGGAACTGGGTCCCTGCAGGGATGAAGAGGGGATTCTTCGCAGCCACGATCATCCTGGCTGTCCTGCTCCTCTTCGCCGTGGCCACATCTCCCCTGCCTTCCCCCACGGCGAACACTGTGGTGGACATCATCCTTCTTGTGGCATTCATCGTCTGCGCGTGGTTCTCACATTGGTGCGCCATCGCCTCGCGCGCGTTCAGCTGGGACACCGAAGACTCCCTTGCCAAGAGAATCGTGGAAGGGACCGCCTCGCATGTGAGCATCCCGGAAGGCGGCACCTGCCTCGATGTGGGATGTGGCTCGGATGTGCTCGCCATCGCAGTCGCCAAGCGCAATCCCCAGGCAAAGGTCGTCGGCGTGGACCGGTGGGGCAAGGAGTATGCCTCATTCTCGAAGAAGCTCTGCGAGAGGAATGCCGAGGCCGAAGGCGCCACGAATGCCACCTTCCTGCAGGGCGATGCCCGGAAGCTCCCCTTCCCCGACAAGACCTTCGACGCCGTCACCAGCAACTACGTCTACCACAACATCGCAGGCGCCGACAAGCAGCAGCTCCTCCTCGAGACGCTGCGCACCCTCAAGCCAGGCGGGACCTTCGCGATCCACGACCTCATGTCCAAGCATCACTACGGTGATATGGAGGCCTTCGCCCAGAAGCTCCGGGATAGGGGCTATCGCGAGGTGCAGCTCATCCCGACCGCAGGCGGGAAGTTCATGAGCGATGCGGAGGAGCGTCGCTATCTCCTCCAAGGCTCCACGCTCCTCGTGGGACGAAAGTGAGCCCTTGCAGCGCCGGCCATAGCATCGGAGTTGACCCCATCTGCCAGGCAGCCTAGACTGCCATCGGACCCACCATGGGCAGAGGGAGGGGCTATGACAAGGATCTATATCGATGCGGATGCCTGCCCGGTCATACGCGAGACTCTGGCCTGCGCCCGCGCGCAGCAGGTGCCCTGCATCATCGCCGGGAACACCACCCAGAACCTGGACCGGTCCCTGCGTCCCCAGGACCCGCGTGCCCCGAAGGATCCCGAGCATCCCGACCGGGGCTTCTGGGCAGACACGCTGCAGGTCGGCGTCGGCGCCGATTCCGCCGACTTCGCGATCGCCTCTGCCATCACGCCGGCAGATGTCGTCGTGACGCAGGACATCGGCCTTGCAGACATCGTCCTGGGAAGAGGGGCACGTGCCATCGGGGTGCGCGGACGCGTCTACAATCCGCTCACAATCGACTCGATGATGTACATCCGGCATGAGGAGAAGAAGGTGCGCCGCGCAGGCGGCAGGACCAAGGGACCCTCCGCCTTCACGGAAGAGGACCGCAAGCGCTTCAGCCACAACCTCGCCCAGCTTGTGCAGGAGGCAAAGTGCGCCTCTCGCTGAGATGCCCCGCCCCAAGCCCAGCACGGGCAAGCGTGCAACTCAGCTGGCAGTCAGCCAGCCAGGCACCGATACAGAGCCCAAGACCTGGCCACAAGAGCTGCTGGTGCAGAGGAGAAGAACGAGGCTCCGCTATCTGAGGGCACTCGCCCATCTTTCAAAGGCGATCTTCTCCGAGAGGCGGCCAAGCTCCTCTGGAGAGATCGGCTCTCCATCTGCGATCCACTGGCGGACGAGGCTATAGATCCCCCTGCACGAGGAAGGTCGCCAGCAGGCGGTCGGTGGGATCCTCGCTCACAAACAGGCGCTGCACATCCTTCGTGGATGCAGGAAGCGTCGATTCCTCGAAGAGCGCTGCAATCAGATGCGCAGGCTCGTTCGGATAGGCGAACAGCGCATGGGCGAGAAGCGGCCTGTCCTGGAAGTAGCGGCATATCGTCTCGACGCACAGCCCCAATGACAGCCCCATGCCTGCCGATGCCTCATGCAGGGCGCTGACGATCTCTCCAGCTGCCCGGCCCTCGATCTCCTTGAAGGCATCGGCAGGATTGCCATAGTGGCGATAGAACGTGGAGCGGTTCACCTGCGCCTTCCGGCACAGCTCGCTCACGCCTATGTCGGACAGCGGCCTCTCGGCCATGAAGTCAAGCAGCGCCCGCTCGAGCATCTGCCTGGCCAGACGCCGTCCTTAGGTTCTCTGGTCCACCCATGCTGTCCACATGTGCCTCGCAGGGTCTGCCCTTGCTGCATGAGCCGTGTGCAGCAGGTTCTCGGAAAGTGCCGCACTCGCACCAGGCTGCACCATCTTTGCTGTTTGCCCAGCGCACCTCGGATTATAGATTAGGGCTGTCACCACATTCTGGGAGGGCGGGCATGGCTTTTCTGCGCAACAACTGGTACCGATTCACGATAGTCGCCTTCGTCGCGATGGGATATTGGACGCTGTTCTGGGGAGGGAGCCTGGACACCATCCAGAAGCTGCTCCTGGCATCCTTCATGACGCTGCCGCTGCATCAGTTCGAGGAATACCAGTTCCCCGGAGGCGGCCCTGTCGTGATCAACCGCTATTTCTGCCATGCGGAAGGAAACTGGCGCCACCATCCCGGCAACTGGAACTCGACGATGGTGGTGAACCTGAGCGCGTACGTCTTCTGCATCCTGGCGCTCGCCTTCCCCCAGCTCATGTGGCTGGGCATGGCAACGATGCTCTTCAGCCTCTACCAGGTGCTTGGCCACGGCATCCAGATGAACAGGGCGATGCGCACCTGGTACAACCCGGGGATGGCAACCGCAATCGCGCTGTTCCAGCCGATCTCCATCGCATACATGATGGTGGCGGCAGACTCTGGCCTCATGGACGGATGGGGCTGGCTCTTCGCGGTCCTCGCTTTCCTGGCTATAGCGCTCATCTCGGTCGTCATTCCCGTGCAGTCCCTGAATGATGAGGACTCGCCCTACGACGTCCCTGAATGGCAGGTCGAGCAGCACGAGAAGGTCAAGGCTCACACCTCGCTCGGCCACGCAGAGTAGCAAAGCAGACAGAGGAGATGCATCATGAAGTGGCTCACAAAACAGTGGTACTGGATATCCGCCCTCCTGGGAGGGCTCTTCCTGGCTACGCTCGGCATCGGTGATTTCGATGCCCGCAGCCGGATGGTCCTGGCAAGCATGGGGCTCATCTTCCTCCATTTCTTCGAGGAATTCGGCTCCCCCGGAGGCTTCCCCTGAATCGGGCTCCATGTGGAGATGGGGATAGAGGATACGGATTCCACCGAATGGACGCTCAATGGCCTGAACTCGCTCGTCGGCAACTGGCGGTTTGCGGTCGTCTTCTATCTTGCTGCCTTCGCATTCCCGCAGCTGTCCTTCCTGACCATCGCAGTGGGGGTGATGGCCGTGCTTGAGACGGTCATGCACCTGGTCGGATTCAATGTAGGCCTGAGTAGCTGGTACAATCCTGGCCTCATCACGGTGCTCATGCTGCCAGCCGTATCGCTCTGCTACTTCATCCCTGCGCTGTCAGCTGGCACCCACACAGCGCTTGACTACGTGCTTGGCTTCGCCCGGGTCGTTCTCAGCTGCTGGTTCGTCTTCCGTTCCCCCTCCTATCTCTGGATAGGATCGAAGAGGGAGTACTCCTTCACCCACAACAAGGTGATGCGTTCCAGGCGCTATATCGAGGCATGCCAGGAGCGCAAGGCAGCGAAGCGGGGCGCAGGCCGATAAGGCATGATCCATCAGGACCAATCACCAATGCACCCCATGAAAGCAGACCAGATGCTTGGGTCCCTGGAGCCCATCCACCTCGGCCTGCTCTTGTTTTCCTGCGCTCAGCGTCCACTCAGACAGCAGGGACGCAGAGCCGAACCACCCATTCTTTGAGCTCTTCTGAGCCCACCTCTCCGGCAGCAAGGGAGATGAACTCGTCTGCAAGCGTGCCTTCCTCCGGATCGAAGCGGTAGCCATTCGTGGCCAGAAAGGCAGCCATACAGGCCGCCGCTGTCCGCTTGTTGCCATCGATGAAGGGGTGGTCTTTCGCGATGCCAAAAGCGAGCCGTGCTGCCTTCTCGGGAATCGTGGGATAAAGATCGCCGCCCGCAAAGGTCTGGGCTGGCTGGGCGATGGCCGACTCGAGAAGGCCACAATCCCTCACGCCGGACGAGCCTCCAAAGGCTGCTGTCATCGCCTCATTGATGGCAACGACGGTCTCATACGAGATGTAGCGGACTTCGATGCTCATTGTGCCATCCGCCTGAAGTCGTCAGGATACCTTTCAGAGAAGTCGATTGCCGCCCGGAGCGCATCGGGATCCACTGCGCCTGCATCGGCACGTGCAGAGATCTCGAACGGTATGCGGCGCTCGCGGACGACCTGCCGGGCAAACACGTTCACGGCGGTGGTGAAGCTCATGCCCATCTCGCCGAGCACCTCATCAGCCTGGCGCTTGAGATCCTCGTCCATGCGTATGGTGACGTTCGAAGTGGCCATGCGGCTGCCTCCTTGTTTGTGGATGTCATAATTGCAATATACCATCTTATGCACTGTTATTTCATCTATCTGCACATCATCTGCCGTGCATTTATGCAGGATGGGGAAGGGCAAAGCTTCGCTGGCCATGAGACGGCAAGATGGGATCTCCGCCGCCTCTGCCGGATTGCTGATTCCGCTGCCGCATGAGCGCTCCCGGCAAAACTGCAGATACGATCGAGATTCCAGCCATCCAGTTGCATACATGCTCATCCCACCAGACGCCAGCATCCATCTCGACCTGCTTTACCGATGGTCTGGCAGGACGTCCGACGTGAAAGAATTACTCAAGCGTTTGAACGATTGAACGGTTGGGGGAGGAACTGCAATGATTCTGTACTTCACGGGAACGGGCAACAGCCGGCATGTGGCCAACAAGATCGCAAAGGCCACAGGCGACGCTATAGAGGACATCGCCATCCATCTGCGGAAGCATGAGACAGGGTCATACCAGTCAGAACGGCCCTATGTCTTCGTGGGACCCGTCTATGCGGGACGCCTTCCCCGCGTGATGACAAAGTTCATCGAGGAGTCGCTGTTCGCCGGTACCAGCAAGGCATACTTCGTCGCGACCTGCGCCGAGACTCCCTGGATCACCATACGCTACGTCGAGCGACTGGTGAAGGAGAAGGGCTTCGACCTCAGGGGCTTCAGCTCCATCCTCATGCCACAGAGCTACATCACCGGCGGCCTCTCGCAGCCCGAGGAGGCATGCAGCAAGATCCTGCATGAGGCTGAACCCAAGATCTCCGAGATCGCAGCCCTCATCCGCGACGGGAAGGCATTGCCCAAAGAGCAGCCTGGCAAGTCGTACATGTCGACCGTCGCGAACCCCATCATGTATGCGACCATGATGGGGACGGGCAAGTTCCATGTCACCGAGAGCTGCATAGGCTGCGGGACCTGCGCGGCAAAATGCCCGCTCGCCAACATACAGATGGTGGGCGGCAAGCCCCGCTGGGGCAAGGACTGCACGCAGTGCAACGCGTGCATCGGAGCCTGCCCGCAGGGCGCCATCGAATATGGCAGCAAGACCGTCGGCAAGCCCCGCTACTATCTGGCGAACTAGGATGGCATCTCTGCTGCTGCGGGCCACAGCATGAGCTCCGCAGCCGCAAGCGCCCCTGGCGATCTGATATTGCCAGGGGCGCCTCTGAGATGCGGATGTACGGATGGGCTACCGCGTCGGCCCCTGCTCCTTGCTATCGCCCGATTCCCGTTCCTGCTGCAGGTATGCAGCCCCGAAGGCAAGCACAAGGCCGAGGAGCACCCACGGCAGCGCCCCTTCGATGAAATCGACTGCAGGGTTCCCCTCGAAGCACTGGGCCAGGATGAGAGCAGCCATCCCCAGCGTCACCGAGATCCAGCCGAAGCGGACGAGCCTCTTGGCAGCGGCAGCAGACCTCTGGTCCTTCTCGATCTTGTCGATCATCTTCTGGTCCCCTTTCAGGAGCAGGTCGAGGCTCAGCCCATAGAGCTCGCTCATGCGCACCACGCTCACGATGTCCGGCAGCGACCGCCCGTTCTCCCAGTTCGATATAGTCTGGCGGGAGACCATCAGTTTCTCGGCTGCCTGCTCCTGGGTGATCCCCTTGTCCTTCCACGCCTGTTTCATGAGCTCTGCGATGTCCATGCCGTCCTCCTTCCCTCTGCCCACAAGGTATCAGGCGTGCGTGCAGACGTCCATCCAAAGTCTTGGACAACGGCCGGAAATCGCTGTCAAAATCCTTTTACGTACCGTCTGACCTGCAGCATTGCTCCTCTCCAGCAAGAATTCGAGACTCTCGACGACCTCAAGCGCGAATTCGTGGACAGGACGCTTGGCGCCACGCCCACCGACGCAGTCGATGCACTGGTGGGAAGAGGGGCGCATGGCCCTGCGCTCGGCCAGGATGTCCTCGAAACATTCGAGACCGTCATCGACCTCGTGCGCCTCAACCCGAACGGGGAGATGGCCGCCGCCCTGCGCGAGATGATCGCCCATCGCTTCGAGCAGGCAATCGGCAGGAAGAGGGCAGACCTCACACAGGAGGAGCGTATCTGCTTCGAATATGCCCTGGGCGGCTGCCTCTCCGTCCTGTCCTTCTGCAAGACAGCCGACTGCACGCTCGGTTACGGGCAGCTCACCGAAGCCACCTACAGCCCGATGATGGCAGCAGCCTGCCGGCATCCGCGAAGAAAGGATGCGGGAATCAACGAGGCATAGCAAAAGCCCTTGCGCCAATAAGGCATTCCGTACCAGCGTCCATTGTGCTCTCTGGCACAGGCCAGGAATCAGACAGGAAAGGAGCCCCGGAGCAGCAGCCCCGAGGCTCCTTGATGTTCTGTCTGGCAGGCAAGCTATTCGCGCGTCCTGCGGCGAGCTCCAAGTCCAAGCGCCGCAAGGGCCGCACCCAGAGAGGCGAGGATTCCTGCAGGTGCAGAGCCTCTCGTGTCACCCGTGTTGGGCACTGCCTGGCCCGCGTCAGACACCACTCGATCGCTTGCCGTCTTGGCAGGGACCTGAGCCTTGACAGGCTCCGTGGAACGTGCAGGAGCCTCAGGGCTCTCGGGGGTCTCGGGAACGTCAGGCACCACAGGCTCGGGCTCCTTCTCCCATACCGCATAGAGGTCCACGATGCCACCACGCTCATCCGTGAGCGCATCCACCTGGGCCGCATCGGCAAATACAACAGAACCATCCGGCTCTGTCGCCCATCCCGCGAAGCGGTATCCCTTCTTCGCGAAGCGGTTTGCAGACAGGATGCCACCGCTCATCCAGAGCGTCTGGTCATCCATGCTGCCTGTCGCGTCGTCGCTACCCGGATGGAAGACGACAACGTAGTTGCTCGCATCTGTCTTGAGGTAGATGAGCCCCTTATTATTGTCCGGATCCACCTTCAGCGTGGTGTCCGAAAGCTTGCCGGAGACATTGCGCTCATAGCGCGTACTCGGTGAGTCACGATACCAGCCATCAGTAGGCTGGGAGGTGCCATCGACAAAGCCGCCGGAATCCAGCTGGAGCGTGATCCGTCCATACTTGTTGGACATGGCAACGATATCGTCGCCGCCCTTGGTCGCCGAGTTTCCGTACACATGCGATCCCGGCTCGAGCACGCACGAGATGTCCGTTTCCTTGGTGAGGCTGTTGCTCCCCAGCACGTAGATGGCGCCGCCCAGCAAGGCAGTATTGCCGGTGAGTGTCGTGCCCTTCCCCACCACGAGCTTGGGACCGTAGTTGTCACGCCCGTACAGGAAGATCACGCCGCCACGGGAATCGGCGCTATTGCCCTTGACCGTGCAGCCCTCAAGCGTGAGGCTGCTGGGGTAACCCACTAAGGCGATGCCGCCGTCGTAGCGCGCATGGTTGTTCTCCAGGGTGCAGTTCTTGAGCGTGGCGTCGACCTCCTGCAGGTAGAAGACGCCACCATCATTTGCGGAGTTGTTCGTGAACGTACAGTTCGTGAACTCCATCTCAAGCGGCCCCTCGACCTTCTTCGGGTTTGCCGGATCCGAGGTGTCCGTGTACGACGTGCCTGCACCCAGATCGGATATCGCACCTGCTGCAGCACTCGATCCATCGAAGGTGCAGTTGTCGAAGATGAGCTTGCCGCCGTGGTGATAGTACGTGTAGAACACGCCGCCCATGCTCTGGCCGCCGGTCGCAAGACCACGCGTCCCTTTGAACACGACGTTCGCGAAGTGCGAGTCCTGGCCGGCAAGCCCGGTGCTCTTGGCGCCGGACATGCCCCACTCCATGCAGATGTCGCCGCCGTCGTTTCCGATGGCGTTGTTGAGGAACTTGGAGTCAGAGATATCGATGGCGGAGGCATCGCAGAATATGCCACCACCGTTGTAGTGGGCGAAATTGCTGGAGAACGTGGAGTTCTTGATGGTCGTGCGCTTCTCCGCGGCACCGCCAGCGAGCACGAGCGCGCCACCGCCGCTGCGTATGCCGTTGTCCGTGAAGGTTGCGCCGTCTATCGTGACGCTCGACCCAGCCTCGGCACGGACGGCACCGTCGACCCAGTTCCAGACGTTGCCAGCGCTTGCAGCATGCTTGAATACGCTTCCCTGTCCAAGCTCGAGCACGCTGCTCGTCCCGCCATGGACAAGGATGCCACCGATATTGGACTCTGTATATGCATTCTGGAGCGTGGTGTCATGCGTGGAGAGCTTGCCTGCCACCTCTACAAGCGGAGCCGTGCTCACCACGTCGTTCTCGCCCTTGATGATGGGGACATCGACATACCAGCCCGGACCTGACGCATTGTCCCAATCGAGCTGCCAGCCCGATGCGCCACCATCGATTACGACATCCTCCAGCTCGAGGGAGCCATCGGAAGCGACGGTGAATATCGAGCCCGTGTAGCCAGCAGCGCGCGAGATCACGTGTCCCTTGCCGTCTATGGTCACGGCCTTGCCAGCTATATCGATTGCCTTCGAGATATTGTCGATGTCGCCCAGCAGGCTGACCGTCCCCTTGTCTGCACAGGCGGCAAGTGCATCTTCCAGGCTCTCGTAGCTGGTGGAGCCGGACTCCGCAACGTACTTGGCCTGCGTGGTCGCAGGGCTGGATTCACGCTGTGCCGTGGCTACCTGCCGATCGGCAGCCACCGCATCTGTGGAAGCGGCCTGCTCGGTCGTGGATGCCGCATCGCTCGCAGCGGATTTCTCAGCCGAAGATGCCGCATCGCTCGCAGCTGCCTTCTCGGCTGGAGCCTCAGGTTCGGATGCCGCGGCCGGCTCGCTCGTGGCCGACGGCGTCTCGGTCTGCGTTGTGGACGTTGCCACAGCCGTGGCCTTCTCTTCGGACGTGGACGCGCCGGCAGCTGCATCCGTTGCAGATGTGTTGCTAGAGGCCTGCTCCGTGCTGGCCGATGTCGCCGGAGCGGAAGAAGCCGCTGCCTGCGTGGCGGCTACGGCAGTGGGCTCTGTTACAGGATTGGTCCCTGCGAATGCAACGCAGGGAGCCGAGAACAGCGCTGCGGCTATCGCGGCAGATGCGACTGTCATCCCTCTTCTCGCTGTCAGCTGCATCTTGATATCCGGATTGTCTCCATCCGCTTTGGCTTTCGCTCTATATACGTGATGCATCTCATCCATGGCTTTCCCCGCCCTTTCTGCGGTCATCCTATCGATGGATCGCCTTGCCATGCATCAAGGGTAGCATAAGGGTAGCATTCATGAACGACACAAATAGAATTGTCTGATATTGGAACATCCCATTTAGGAATGGCCGCTTTCTTTGAGGCTTCGCCACTTTCTGTGGGTCATTGCTGGCCCTCCCGACCCGGCAATCGGACAGGCATGCCTGAGCGCCGGAGCATGATCAGGGCCATGAGGTTGTCCATGTTCCTGAAGCCGTAGGCCATGCGGACGCAGAGCTTGATCTTGTTGCTGGCCGCCTCCACCCGGGCGTTGGAGACGCCGAGCCTCACCGCCTCGATGATGGAGTCCTTCCTTCGCCTGATCTTCTTGCTCAGGTCCTTGATCTCCTGCCTCCCGCTATGGCATGCGGAGGCGAGCCATGAGTCCAGGCGGTCCTGCGCGATCTCGGGGTCTCCCATCCTGAAGACGTCGCGCAGGCGCTCCTTGAGGAGGTATGCCCGACAGGGCGGCTTGTAGCCGCGGGCTATCGTCTCCAGCGCGTCCCTCTGCCTCCCGATGAGGTCCTCCGGGTTCTTGAGCAGCGCATATCTGGACCCCTTGATCCTGGAGGCGAGCCTCTCGGGCCTCGGCTCCCCCTTCCTGGGGCGTCCGGCCCTGGGCTTGGGCATGGGCGCCCCGGTGCCCTTCGCCCTCCTCCAGGCCTCCTTGCGGACGCCGTCCAGCACGTCCTGCATCCAGGAGACGACGTGGAAGGGGTCCATCACGCGCCTGGCGTTGGGGAGCCATTCGGCCATGCTGGCGTCGATCCATCTGGCGCCGTCGCCGGACACCACCCCGGCCGATGCCCTCTGCGCCTCCGTGAGCTGGGAGAGGAAGCCGCCGGGGACCTTCTTCCCGTATCCCTCGCGGCACCAGACGACCCTGCCCCTGTCGCGGCCGGCGACCACCGCGAGGCACTTGTGGCCCTTCCTGCAGCTCGTCCCGTCGACGCCTATGCACCTGAGCCCGCCGGGCCTGCCGCGGCCGCTCTCGCGCTCCAGGCGCCCGAACACGCGCCCGCAGATGGGCCCCACGCTCCTCCAGCCGGCCCCCATGGGCTCGGAGACCGCCTTCCTGCACGTCTGGACGCACAGCCACGCCACCGTGTCCCCGGACGACCTGGTGAAGCGGGATCCCGGCTCCGCCCAGGGGACCGATGCCACATGGATCCCGCATGTGGGGCACGACACCCGGATCGTCTGCACTCCAGGTACGTCCTGGACGACCCCAGGCCCGGCGCCCTCCATCTCCTCGGGCTGGGCGGCCTGTCGCATGCGGGGGCCTTCCTGCCGCAGACGGGGCATCTCGCCTCCTGGCCCTTCCTCGGGGCGCATGCGATCACGATGTCGCTTCCGTCGAGGCGGATTCCCCTCACGGCGGTCTTCGTGACATGGATTGCCTGGGCGAGTATCCTCTTCATAGGCGCAGCCGATTCTTTCCGGAAGTGCTTTATTTGGCGATAGACACCTTGCCGGAGGACCTGCTGCGCCAGCTGCTATTCGTTTGCTATCTCTCCCACACATAGTGTCGAAGAGCCATGTAACTTGAGCATGCGATGAGAGGCTCCACCATCTCCTGCACTTCGGCCTGCTAGCATTATCGTCAAGATTGCACAAGCTCCCAGATGCAGGAGAATCGAGGTTGCCATGCATGCCAATGATGGTTTCGGTGAGATGAGCCTGCCCCTCCCCGACTACGAAGACAACGGTGCGCCAATATTCTTCCTTGCGGAGAAGGCGCTGGACTACGCGAAGGAAGAAAAGCTGGGCAGCGCCGTCAGGATACAGGACAACCAAGTCGTCTTCGACAGTCCAAAGAGACTGCTCGGGCTTCCCACTGAGCGCCTCGATGCCATCAGAGAGGCGATATCGGGCGAACCTGCAAAACCAGCCGGGGAGAGAGGAGGCGCGGCACTCCCCGACCCGAAGCCCTATGCAGGGCCATACACCGACGCCATCGAATACCTGTCTGAAGAGTATGCCGACGCCACGACCTTGGACGAAGCCATCGCCCTGCGCGGGTTCAAGGCATTCGTAGAGGACGTCACCCCCAATGATTTCTCCCCTTTGCCGCAGGGAATCGAAAGGGCGGGCATTGCCGACCTGTGGTCGCAGTCGACCTGGAGCAATGGATTCTCGCAGCGGGAAACAGGCCTAGAGAAGGCGGCATATTCCGTTGGGGACGGAGACCTGCTCGTAGTTGCCCCCATAGCTTGGAAAGATACTTTCCCGGACGAGCAGAATTGGAACGAAATACAGGATCTCGGATTCGGGTTCTACGGTCAGGACGGCACCCTCCTGCCGTACACGCCTTTCCACGACTACGACCAGAACCTGTTCATCAATGCTCTCCTGACCCTGGACGAAGGGCAATCTCTGGCCTGTGTCGTGAGGGAATCCACCTGCAACGGCGAGGACGGCATCAATGAGGACCCCTGCTTCTGCTGGCGTGTGTACTCATGCAAGTTGACAGTCGCCAAAGTCATCCTCTGACCAGGAGCCCCAAACCACATCCCATGCTTTGCAGCACCGATTGCGGCAGGCAACGCCTTCAGCAGCCAGCAAGTTTATATAGAGAAATGGCCTCTCGTCTCCAGAGACCATTCCTGCGTGTACGCTATTGGCAATCATATTCGGGTATTGCATTCCCGAATTTCGCCATTCCGCTCAATCGTTTCATTGACCGGTCTCATGCAGTCGGTAGCGTCGGGAAAGCTGGTGCAGTCAATCCGTGAGCGAGTGCCGGAGCCTGTGCCCGCAGTAGTTGCCGGTACCGCCCGACGGCACCTCCCAACTGCGGTAACGCCCGAGGAGGATAGTCGCCGGTACTGTAGTCTGGCTTAGGGGCGGATCCACCGATTAAGATGCCTGCAACCAATGGAATAATTTCACGCCGTCAAGAAGCCGCCTGCAACCCTCGGGCATCGGAACCTGCGTCAAGGACAGCGAACTGCTATGGCTGCACGGCCGAGCGCGAGGTCTATCATCTGGTTCGAGGTAGCGTTGGCCCCTCGGAATGCGGGGCAAGTGATGGCGGGGAGCGCTTCGCCGGAAGCCCGGCCGGCATAGCCGAAACCAATCGGGAAACGCAGGACAATGCCATGAGGGGCTGGATGGAACGGTCCGGTAAGAAGCTCGCATGCTCAGAGAAGAAGGGCTTGCGGAATACGAGAAAGCAGCGAAGTGGGTCAGCGACGAAGACTACCAGCTGAGCCCGGGCTCCGACCCGACCGACGACACGCAGCAGGATGCCATCAACTACCACAAGCACATGATGGGCGACCTGGTGGATTTCGGCGCCGAGGACTTCGGATGGCCCGCAGGCACCGGGATGAATGCCCAGTACTCTAGGGAAACGATGATTAATGGGCCCATCCCGCCCCAAGGCCTTTCGGATGATGG
>OMTG01000144.1 GCA_900313905.1 uncultured Actinomycetes bacterium
AGTGCGATGTCCTGGTCGTGAAGTAGCCGACGACAGCGAAAGCTGTTCTCCTTTCGGAAAGCGCCCCACCTGGTGGGGGGCTTTTCTTTGCTTCTATGCCGTGAGATAGACCATTGCGACGACGAGGACGAAGCCAATGAGCGTCGCCCCATCGAAGACGGTCCCCATCCACACGATCGACGTCACGGTCGCCATGACTGGCTCCATCGTGCCGAGAAGCGTCGCCCGGAGCGACCCCACCTCCTTCACTCCCTGGAGATAGAGCCCATAGGCGCCGAAGGTCCCGAGCGTGATGGAGAGGATGATGAGGAGCCAGCCGAAGCCGTCAAGCGCCGGCATATGGTTCCAAGGCTGGAAGAAAAGGGTGAGGATGATGCCGGAGATCAGAAAGCCCACGCCGTTCACGGCAAAGCTCCCCCACTGGCCCAGGAGCTTCGCCGGCTGGATCGCGAGGATGGCGCCTGCGACCGCTGCCATGAAGCCCCAGAAGATGCCCATGAGGGGAAGCTGGAGCTGGCCGGGGTTGCCGCCGGTCGCGATGAGATAGGTGCCGACAAGGGCAAGCACCGCACCGAGAAGCTCGCGCTTCCGGGGGCGACGCTTCACCTTGCGGCACACATAGGCAAGGCAGATGAGCATCTGGAGGCTCTGCAGCACCGTGGCCGTCGCCGAGTTCGTCCATGCTATTGCCATGAGGTAGGCGACCTGCGAGAGGAGGAAGGACCCCAAAGCGACGCCCAGGATGCCCCACATCGCCTTCCGGTCATGCACGAGCGCCGTGACCCTGCCCTTCTGCTCGATCCGCGCTGCAAGGAGGAAGAGCCCGCAGCAGCCGAGCTGGCGGAAGCAGGCGATCCAGAGGGGGTCAGCCGCATAGCGGTCCATCAGGCACTTCACGAGCGTGCCATTGCAGCCCCAGAGCGCAGCTCCTGAAAGCGTGATGAGGATGCCCCGGATGAGCGCCTTCCTCTCAGGCTTTGCTGCTATGCGCTTCTCTTCCATCCTGGCCTCTTCCCGTATCAATATCTGCTCACACGGTCACAGAGTATAGCGGCATGTCCTTCCCTTCCCCGCGAGGCTTCTGCAAGGCATATCTGCCATCTCCTGTCTGGAGCCGGTGCAAAGGCAGGTGCGCAGGCCAACTCATGCTAAAGTCTTGAAGCAGCTAGATATGGGATCTGCCCGCCTGACCCTCTGGGCACAAAGCAATAAGCAGATCCCGGCACACCCAAGGAGGCACCATGCCTGAACATGCAGCGAGCGCAGAAAGCTCGCGCTATCTCACACCCGACCCCGCCCTTGCGGCCGGCACCACCCATCACGGCTTCACCGTCGTCTCGGCAGAGCCAATATCCGAGCTCTCCGGCTGCGCCTATGTCTTCCGCCATGACACGACTGGCGCCCGGCTCATGTGGCTTGCCTGCGAAGACACGAACAAGGCCTTCGCAATCGCCTTCAAGACTCCGCCTGCCGACTCCACCGGCGTCTTCCATATCCTCGAGCATTCGGTCCTCGACGGCTCCGACAAGTTCCCCGTCAAGGAGCCGTTCGTGAACCTCCTCAAGACCTCGATGCAGACGTTTTTGAATGCGATGACGTTCCCGGACAAGACCGTCTATCCGGTCTCCTCGACAAACGAGAAGGACCTCGAGAACCTGATGGATGTCTATCTGGATGCCGTGCTGCATCCTGCCATCTACCACCGTCCGCGCATCTTCGAGCAGGAGGGCTGGCACTACGAGCTCGAAAGCAAGGAAGCGCCCCTCACCTACAACGGCGTCGTCCTGAACGAGATGAAGGGCGCCCTCTCCGATCCGGACGAGGTCCTCTACCATGCGATGCAGGAATCCCTCTTCCCGGACACCCCCTATGCCTTCGAGTCGGGCGGAGATCCCCGCGACATCGTGAAGCTCACCTATGAGCAGTTCCTCGACACCCATGCACGCCACTACCAGCTCTCGAACTCCTATACGATCCTCTATGGCGCAATCGACCTGGAGCGCGAGCTTGCCTTCATAGACAAGCGCTTCCAGGGAGCAGACGACCGGGGCGCTGGCGCCCCCAACCCGCTTCCCCTCCAGAAGCCGGTGAAGCTGATGGAGCCGAAAAGGGTGGAGATGGCGACAGCCGAGGAGAATGCCTCCTGCGCACTCGGCTATGTGATCGGCACGGCACGAGACCGCGAGCGCGTCCTTGCGGTCGATGTCCTCCTCGATGCCCTTGCCGGCTCGAACGAGGCTCCGCTCAAGCGTGCCGTGATGGATGCTGGCCTGGCCGATGATTTCACGGTGACGCTCCTCGATGGCCTCCAGCAGCCCCTTGCCTTCATGGAGCTCAAGGGCATCCGCGAAGGTGCAGCCAAGAAGTTCCGCCCCTTCGTGGAGGACTTCTGCCGGAAGCTCGTCTCGGACGGCATCGGCCACGACAAGCTTGCAGCCTCCCTCTCCCAGGCAGAGTTCAACCTGCGCGAAGGCGACTGGGGCTACTCCGACGGCGTCGCCCTCTCGATCCAGGCGCTCTCCTCCTGGCTCTACGACGACGAGCGCCCGGTGGACTATCTGCGCTACGAGGATGCACTCGCGCATATGCGCGAGGGGCTCGATCAGGGCTACTTCGAGAAGCTCCTCGATGAGCTCATCTGCACAAGCGCCCATACCGCCGCCGTCGAGCTCGTCCCCGTCGAGGAGGGCAGCCACGCCGAAGAGGAGTCAGAGCTTGCCGAGCGCAAGGCCCAGATGGATGAGGATGCGCTCCAGCAGGTGATGGACGAGGTGGAGGCACTCCGGCAGGAGCAGGAGGCGCCTGATGCCCCGGAAGACATCGCGAAGCTCCCAAGCCTCCATGTCTCCGATATCGATGAGGGGACGCCCGATCCTGAGGTGCTCGAGCCCAGCTATCCCCTCACGACCTGGCACCATCCGCTCGATACCCACCATATCGACTATGTGTACTACTACTTCGACCTCAAGCGCATCGGCTACGAGGAGCTCCCCTATGTGGCAGTCCTCGCAGACCTCCTTGGCAACCTCACGACGCAGCACCACTCCGCCTCTGAGCTCGACACCCTGGTCGAGACGAAGCTCGGCAGCTTCAACATCTTCGTCGAAGCCTATGGGACGCCGGACGATCTCTCCTATGTGAGCCCGAAGCTCGTGGTCGGAGCCTCTGCCCTCTCCGAGAACGTCGCATCGCTGGCCCAGATCCCCGCGGAGATCTGGGACGAGACCCTCTTCAGCGATGACACAGACCGCATCTACCAGATCCTCCAGCAGCGCCGTGTCGCAATGGAGCAGGACTTCATGAATAACGGCCACACGCTCGCGATGAGCCGCGCGACCTCCCAGCTCCTGCCCCTCTCCCGCCTCATCGACAAGCTCTCGGGCATCGATTTCTACTTCTTCCTGAAGAAGCTTCTCGACCGCTGGCAGTACCGCAAGCAGCCAACCGTCGAGGTCCTCTACAACCTCGCAAGCCGCATCTTCACGGCAGACGATGTGGTCGTGAGCTTCACCGGCCCGGATGAGGACCTGAAGCGCTTCTGGGATGCCGCAGGAGACCTGAAGCTCCAGAAGAAGGGCGGCCAGGTCACGGCCGAGAACCTGAAGATTCCGGAGATGCAGCCTGTCGACGAGGCCTTCATCGTGCCTTCGAATGTCGTCTATGTCGGAGAGTCGTCGCTCCCCTGCCCCGCTGATGCGCAGAGCCTCGGCACCTGGCAGGTCGGCATGCGCCCGATATCCTTCAGCTATCTCTGGAACGAGGTCCGCGTGAAGGGCGGCGCCTATGGCTGCGGCATCCGCCATCAGGCAAACGGGATGACGCAGAGCTACTCCTACCGCGATCCCTCGATCGACAGCACGATCGAGCGCTTTGCCCATGAGGGAGACTGGCTGAAGACCTGGGAGCCCACGCCAGACGAGCTCGACGGCTACCTCGTCTCCACGGTCGCCAGCGTCGATGCGCCAAGGAAGCCCCGTGTCTGGGCACGCCTCCAGGATTCCATCCGCTTCCAGAAGCGCCCCGCCTCCTGGAGGGCAGACCTCAGGCAGGAGATGCTCGACACGACGGCAGACGATATCCGCTCCCTTGCCTCCACCCTCGCCTGGAATGCCGAGCACCATGTCACCTGCGTCTTCGGCTCTGCTGACATCATCAAGTCTGCAAAGCACCCCTTCAAGACGGTGCAGCTCATCTCGAAAGAGGCTTAAGTGACAGGCGACGACATCATTGCCTGGTTCGGACGCGTGGCTGACGATGCGCTGGCCACGCGCCCTGCCTTTGCACGCCATTGGCTCATGATGGGCTATGAGGGGATGGCGGCAAAGACGCAGGTCGCAGGAGATCCGCGTTTCCTGCCCTCAGGCAAGGATGGCTATGCCCTCTTCATGTCCCGTGTCGTCCGCGCCATGGCTCATCCCGAGAAGTCGGTGATCACCAGCATCTTCACGCCGAATGAGATCTTCCATGCGCTCGGTGCCTATCCGGCTACAGCCGAGGCAATCGCAAGCTTCGCGAGTGGCGCCCAGGCCGAGCATGGGATCATCGCCTGCGCGGAAGGGGCAGGAGTCCCTGAGACCTTCTGCAGCTACCACCGCACCCTGATGGGCCTTGCCACGACAGGCGTCCTCGAGAAGCCCCGCATGCTCGCTGTGACCTCAGTCGCCTGCGATGCGAACAACCTGACCTTCAAGACCTTGAGCCGCCTCTGGGATGTGCCTCTGGCCTACATCGATATCCCCTACGAGATAACAAGGGACGGGGTCGTCTATGTCGCAGAAGAGCTCCGCGAGATGGGCAAGATGGCAGAGGAATGCTTCTCGAAGAAGCTCGACGAGGAGCGGCTCACGGCACTCTGCAGGGCTTCGGCCAGAACCAGGGATGCCATCCTTTCCGGGCTCGCAAAGCGGCAGGGACGCTACCTCCACAACACGATGACGCTCGATATGATGGAGATGCTCGACTTCCATCTGCTTCTGGGGACAGAAGAGGCAGAGCGCCTTGCCAAGCGCATGAATGAGGACTTCGGTGCAGCCGAGCGCTGCCAGGGCCTCAATCTCGTCTGGGGCCATGTCTCGCCCTATTTCCTTGCCGGCATCGGCAATGAGATCGACTGCAGCCAGCGAGCCCAGATCGTGGCCTCGGACATGATGTTCGACTATCTCGATCCGGTGGGAGATGAGGCGAAGCTCCCTGGCGCCAAGCCAAATGGCCTTTTCTTCGATGCCAGCACGCCCTATGAGTTCATGGCGGAGCGGGTCGTGAGGAACTGCTTCAATGGCCCGGCCGAACGCCGTATCAAGACCCTCATACGCCTCGCCGATGCGACAGATGCAGATGGGGTTGTCTTCTTCTGCCACTGGGGCTGCAAGCAGACCGCAGGTGCCGCCCAGCTTGTGAGGAGCGCTGTCGAGGAGGCAGGCTACCCTGTGCTCGTCCTCGATGGGGATGCGGTCGACAGGGCGAACTGCATGGAGGGACAGATGACAACAAGATTCGATGCCTTCCTCGAGCTTCTGGAGGCCCGCCGTGGCTGATACGCTCTTCTATGCCTGCAAATACACGCCTGTCGAGCTCTTCTGTGGCTTCGGCACGGCCTGCCAGCTCGCAGAGGCAGATGTCTCCGATTTCCGGGCAGCAGACCAGCTGGCCCATCCGAACCTCTGCGGCTATGGAAAGGGGCTCCTGGAGCGCCTGCTTCAGCCCGATGTCCATGAGGTGGTGCTCGTCACCTGCTGCGACGTGGTGAAGCGCATCTACGATGTGCTCGATGCGCAGAGGGACCGCTATGGCTTTCTCTATCTTCTGGACCTGCCGCACAGAAGGACCCCTGCCGAGGTGAAGCTCTTCCGCTCCCGCCTGAAGGATCTTGCCCTGAAATACGCAGCCTATAGCGGGAAGAGCTTCGAGATCGGCCGAGCACTTGCCCAGATGGAATCATCAGCCCTCCCCTCCTTTGACCATGTGACGCTCATGGGAGCCCATGCGACAAAGCCTCTTCTCGATGCGGTGGAGGAAGGCCTGGCGCTTCCCGTGCGCAATGCCACCTGCACTTCCCGCCATATCTCCTCGCCGGTCCCTCTGGACCTTGCCCGCGCAGAGCGCACCTCGTCCTGCCAGGTCTGCCTCGACCCTGCAGAAGATGACCCCTTCGAGCGCTTCCTCGACTGGTATGCCGAGGCGCTCCTGAACCAGATGCCGTGCATGCGGATGGAGGATGTGGGAGAGCGTGAAGAGGCCTTCCACGAGGAAGGCGAGCGCGGCATTGTCTACCATACGATGAAGTTCTGCGACTACTATGGCTTCGAATACGCCGAAGCCCTGAAGATGAGCGAGGTGCCTCTGGTGAAGATCGAGACCGACGGAAGCTCCCAGAGCGCGGGACAGCTGAGGACCCGCCTCGAGGCCTTCAGCGAGACGCTCGGAGCCAAGAAGATGAAGGAGCCTAGCCCATCCAGCTCCCATAAGATGCGCTATGTCCTCGGCATCGACTCGGGCTCCACTTCGACCGATGCGGTCCTCATGGATGCCAACCACAACATCGTGGCCACGGCCATCCTGGCAACCGGTGCGAAGGCATCGGCCGCAGCCAAAGCTGCCGAGACCGAGGTTCTCGAGAAGGCAGGCCTTGCCCCCGAGGACATAACTCTGAGGGTTGCAACGGGCTATGGAAGATCCGGCATCCAGGGCATGGACCAGACCATCACGGAGATCACCTGCCATGCGCGGGGCGCCCATTTCCTGATGCCCGAGGTCCGCTCCGTCATCGATATCGGAGGGCAGGACTCGAAGGCCATCCACCTCTCCCCTGAGGGCGAGGTCCTCAATTTCGTAATGAACGACAAGTGCGCTGCCGGCACCGGCAGATTCCTGGAGATGATGGCAAGGACCTTGGAGCTCCCGCTCGAGGACTTCTGCCGCGCAGGACTCAAGTGGAAGCATGAGGTGAGGATATCCTCCGTGTGCACAGTCTTCGCCGAGTCGGAGGTCGTGAGCCTTGTCGCCCAGGATACGCCTGTCCCTGACATCATCCACGGCCTCGATGAGTCAGTCGCCGCCAAGACCTTGACGCTGGCAAAGCGTGTCCACGCAGAGCCGCCGTACCTCATGACGGGAGGAGTGGCACAGAATCAGGGAGTCGTGGAAGCCCTCTCGAAAGCTCTGGGAGCTCCTGTCGCCACCCATCCCGACTCCCAGCTCTGTGGTGCCATCGGTGCCGCCCTTCTCGGCATGGAGGCGAACTGAGGCACCAAGGCAAAACCACTCTGATCAATCATGCGCCTCCAGAAATCAAGGTCTGCAAACATTGTGAATATGGGTTTCTGGAGGTGCTTTTAGAGCCGGGCGAATTTAGCCGCATGCAAAGCCGGAGAAGAATAGCCATCCGGAACCGAAGGAATCCGGTAATCCGGCCATCGCGAACACAGATGTGGCGGCATGACCTTCCCGCAGCACTTCACACATAAACATCCACTCAGAGATGAAACCTGGATTCAAGAAAAAGATGAATTAATGTTTTCCACATAATTTCCTGTTTACTATCGCTGATAATTTGCAATAATCCTATTGAGCCCTTTGCTTATAGCTTTGGACCTGGCCTTGCCTCGCGGCCCGAAATGCGGGGCTTTTTCATGCCGAATTTCTGATGCGCTTTACTAGAGTACCGCGGGGAATAACCTTTTTACGGATGTATGCATCGCCTGCATGATAAGCAGAACGTAAAACATAATGGTCGTCAAAGTACCCGAGCGACACAAGGTAATCCGCGTCGCTTCCCGATACGACAATTTCAATCTTATCCGTATTGCCCTTTTTGTTTGTCTGCCAGTAGATGTCGATATCCCCCAAACCCGAGATCGTCTTCTTGATCAGTGGAAGAAGCTTAACTCTTTCCAGTTCTATATCACGAATAGGATTTCTAACAGTCTAGATAATGAGGGCCGGTCCAGACCGTCCTGACAGCCCAGGTGAT
>OMTG01000064.1 GCA_900313905.1 uncultured Actinomycetes bacterium
GTGCATCATTTGCCGCCGGCACAGGGGCAGACGGGGCGGGCGTCACAGCAGGATCTGGCTGGGCCGCCGGCGCCGCTGGAGCATCGACACGATGCCCGCAGTTCATGCAGAACACGTCGCCCGGAGCCAGAGGCGCTCCGCACTGGGGACATCTTCTTCCACCCTGCACCGCCTGCGGCATGGCAGCCGGCATGGGCTGGGCCGCAGCCTGTCCTGCCTTGACCTGTTCGATGGACAGGCCGCAGCCACTGCAGAACATGTCAGTCGCCGCAACCGTCGAGCCGCAGCGTGGGCAACGGTAGGTCTGTGCAGCTGCCGTGGCAGCAGCCTGCTCTGCCTTGATCTGCTGGATCTGGAGCTCGATGGAGGCACGCTGCGCATCGATGCTGGCAATCCCGTTATAGAGCCCTTCGCGGCCAGCGGTGAACTGCGGGTTGTCCTTCGTCTGGTCGTAGAGGCTTGCACCAAGCTGTGCAGCCAGGCCCTGGCGCTGCTTCATGAGCTCATTGAGCTGCATGTTGAGCTGGGCAGTCTTGCCTGAACGACTGACCGTATTGACGCCGCGGTTGAGTGAGGTGGATATGCTGTCTAAGAATCCCATAGCTGCTCCCAGATCAAGCCGATCTCTGTTTCATTGGAATGAGCAAGATATCCGGTGCCAGCGATGCAGGTGCCGGATAGCCCACAGGTTCAAGCATAGAAGCAACTTGCCCCTTGGCCGTTGCGCAACATTTCGCAAATGGCGGTGCAGCATGCCCCTTCCCTCCAGAACGGTCCCATATGCCAGCATTCCGCACAAACCAGGAGCTCTTGGAGGATCTTCTCGGCTATGCTGGAGAAGACCGGAGGGAGGATCATGGAGAAGCGGCTCGTGAAGATCAGCAAGGAAATCTCCTATGCCCTGCGGCATGCGCCGCAAGACTATGGATTGGTGCTCGACGCCGAGGGCTTCGTCCCCGTCGAGACGCTTCTGGCTGCCCTTGCGGCAAAGCACCCCGGACGCCCTCCCATCACAGAAGAAGACCTCGCCGCGATCATCGCCACATCGCCGAAGCGCCGCTTCGAGATCCAGGATGGCAGGATCTGCGCCCTCTATGGGCATTCGGCAGGCATGCATATCGAGAAGACGGCCGCAGCGCCTCCCCGCATCCTCTACCACGGGACTGCGCACGCAAGCCTTCCTTCCATCATGGCCCAGGGGCTCCTTCCCATGGGGAGGGAATATGTGCATCTCTCGGTCGACCAGAAGACTGCCCTCCAGGTCGGTGGGCGCCACGACCATCATCCTGCCCTGCTCCAGGTAGACTGCGCCCAGGCATCCCGCGAGGGCATCACCTTCTATCAAGGCAATGAGACGACCTGGCTTGCAGACCGCATCCCTCCCGACTGCCTGGAGCTGCTCTCACAAGCAGGACCTGAGGAGGAGCCCCCATGCATATAGACAGAAAGCGTGCCTTGGCGGCATTCCGGGACTACACTGCTGCCTATGATCCCGCAAATCCCCGGATCGCCCTGAAGATAGCCCATACCTACAGGGTCGCACGGATGGCAGAAGAGATAGCAGCTGCCTGCCACATGGGCAAGGAGGATCAGGACCTCGCCTGGCTCTGCGGCCTTCTCCACGATGTGGGCAGGTTCGAGCAGGTCCGCCGCTACGACACCTTCAGCGATGCGAAATCCGTAAGCCATGCAGAGCTCGGCGCCCACGTGTTCTTCGGCGATGCGCTCGATGGACAGGGCGGGACGATCCGCAGCTATGTGGAGGATACGGACGAGGACCAGCTGCTGCGCGATGCAGTCTTCTGGCACAGCGCCCTTGCCCTTCCTGCTGGGATGGATGAGCGCACCCGCACGTTCTGCGGCATCCTGCGCGATGCAGACAAGATCGATATCCTGAAGGTCAATTACCTGGAATCCCCTGAGAGCAACTACGGCATCTCGGAGGCTGCGCTGCGCGCCAGCGCCGTGACGCCTGAGGTCGTGGACACCTTCTATGCACACCAGATCGTCCCCTTCTCGATCCGGCATGAGCCCGCCGACATGCTCGTCGGCCACATCTGCTTCGTCTGGGACCTCTCCCAGAGAGCCAGCATCGAGGCGATGGTGAAGGAGGGCTATCTCTTCTGGATGCTCGCCTACCCCTTCACGAACGAAGAGACTGCGCGGACCTTCCAGAAGATGGACCAGCACGTGAGAGGATGGCTAAAGGCGCAAGGACTCGAAGTCCCCAGCCCATCTGTGTGAGGATGATCGAGCACGCTCCCCTCCTGCCGAGACCCATCTCAGCTCCGTGACCACCTGATGCCGCGCTCCACCTGCTTGTAGATGGTATCGGCCTTCGTGCATCCATCATCCAGGAGCCCCTGCGCCTTCGCGACGAGCTCGTCTGCATAATCGCGGTCCTGCATGGACTTCGCATTGATGAAGACATTGAAGCTCGCGCCCTTGAGGGCCGCCTCGCAGAAAGCAGCGCCGACGCCGACATCGGAGATGACCATCCGGGAGCCGATTGTGGAGAGCGTCTCGAGCAGGTCCATCACCTCGCAGGTGCACTCCATTATGTGGAGGGGAGGCTCGGAGGCCCTCCTCAGCGCCTGCTCCATCACCTCTGCCTTGTGGGCACGCTCCTCCTCGGTCTCCTTCGGGAGGCCATAGGCCTGGGACAGCGGATAGAAGGCATCGGCATCCTCCTGGGCAAGCTCGAGCATCCGGTCACGGAGCCGCTCAGCCTCAGGGAGGATCTCGTCGATCTGGTCCTGCACCTCTGCATAGCGCTTCTTGCCAGAGGTCAGGTTCGCGACCATCGCGCCAAGCGATGCCGCCATGGCGCCTGCCACGGCAGAGGCGCCGCCCCCTCCCGGCATGGGCTTCCTGGATGAGAGGTCATCCAGGAAGCCGGTCAAGCTGTAATCGCTGAACATCGGCTCTTCTCCGTTCCCGCCTCTTCTGTTCTCGCCCTCCCATTCTAGAAGAGGCTGCCGGCTCTGCCCGCGGGGACGGCAGCCATCTTCGTGCCTCCAAATGCCGGAAGCGCACGATGCCGCCCCACACAGGACGGCATCAGAGAGGAAACGCTCTTCTGCTTCAGGCCTCGGCTTCCGCCATCAGCCAATATTCCTGCTGCTCACCAGGACACGGCAGGTGCCGGACACCTTGAAGGTGCCTGCGGCAGCAGGAATCACGACAGAGCGGGAATAGCCAAGCGGAACCGTTGCGCCATCTGCCGTGACCTCGGCCTCTCCTGCCACGCAGGTGACGATCGCATAGCGGCCTTCGGTCCTGCCGCTCCAGCTGCCCCGCACGTCCACCACATCGGTGCAGTAGAAATCGGTCGTGACGCCGCGCCGCACCTGAGCCGGACCTTCCTCATCGAAGGCTCCGAGATGCTCGACCTTTGGCTCGCCTTCCGTATCCAGGACGGCGAATCCGCGCTCGATATGGAGCTCGCGGCCCCGGCCCCAGTCGCAGAGACGGTAGGTGGTGTTGCCGAGCGAGCCTACCTCCACGCAGAAGATGCCCGGGCCCAAGGCATGCATGGTGCCCGTGGGGATGAGGACGAAGTCGCCTTCCTGGACAGGCACGGTGCTCCCATATCTGGTGCCGATCGTGTCGTCTGCGGCAGCGGCCCGGAGCTCTTCCTTATCGTTCGTGGCGCAGCCTGCAATCAGCGTGGCGCCCGGCTCCGCTTCGAGCACATACCATGCCTCGACCTTCCCATGGTCCCCTTCATGGGCCTGGGCAAACTCTTCGCCGGGGTGCACCTGGACCGAAAGATGGTCGCGGGCAGACATCGCCACGGCCTGGATCGTCCCATCATCTTCGAGGCTGCCCATCACCTCGTCGTGGTGCGCCTCCAGGAAACGGCTGAACGGCATGCCGGCATCGGGGCCTTCTGCGATATGGCCTTCCACGCCGGGATGGGCGCTCACGTCGAAGGCCTCCCCGCAGTTCTCCTTCTCGCTATGATTGAGGCCCCGCACCTCCGCGATGCGGACATCTCCCCAGATCGGGGATGCGTAATAGGGCTCGAGCACGATGGGACCCATGGATGCCTCCTTGCATGGTGGACGGCAGATGCTGCCTCTCACAGGATGAAGCCTACGCCAGCCCAGGCTGTCCCTGTGCCTGTATTCGGCAGACAGCCCTCAGGGCCGCTTCCCGTGGCGGGCGAGCCAGGCATTCGCATAGGAGCAGGACGCCCGAGGGACGCCGCCTGCATCCTCGATGGTCCTGACGGCCCGCTCGACGAGCTCAGATGCCATGCCCTGGCCCCGAAGGGATGGGTCCACCCAGGTATGGGTGATGTTCCAGACGCCCTCCCCTTCATCCTCGAAGCCGATCTCGGCGACGCGCTTCCCTCCGCCATCCAGGACATAGATCCCGTCCTTCTCCTCATGCCAGGCCAGGTCTGCCATCCGAACCCTCCTCATCCTTCCTGAAGCGCCGCAAGGAAGCGGCGGAGCGCAGATCTTCCCGCATCGTCCCACTTGAAGACGCCCGCATCCTCGAGGACGCCGGCAAAGACGAGGCCGACCTCCTGCTCCATGAGACGGGCGGCAGCATCCTTGCCTGCACCCGCAAACTCCGGATGCCGGGAGAGGACAGCACGGGCCCAGGCAGCATGGGGAGCAGCAGCGGGGTCATCTTCGAGCCCTGCCACATCCCCTGCCACAAGATGCCTCTCGACCGCGGAGATCTCCTGCTCGAGGCGTGCCGGCAGGATTGCCAAGCCCATCACCTCGATGAGGCCGATGTTCTCCTTCTTGATGTGCCACTTCTCCTCGTGGGGATGGAAGACCCCCAGAGGATGCTCTGCGGTCGTGATGTTGCAGCGCAGGGCGAGGTAGAGCTCGTAGGTGCCCTCCTTCTTCCTGCAGATCGGCGTGACCGTGTTGTGCCGGGTCCCATCTGCATCGTGCGAGACGATCCCTGCAGACGTGTCGTCCCAATCCTTCCAGGCGCACATCACCTTCAGGGCAGCCTCGAGGAGCTCCTTGCGGTCGTCCGAGACGAGCTTCAGGACCGTGAGCGGCCACCGTATGACCGATGCTGCGACCTCAGGGCATCCCGCGATCTCGAAGCGCTCCACCTCCTCTGCCCTCATCATCCCGAACTCATGGCGCCCTCCCTGGAAGTGGTCATGGGAGAGGATCGAGCCACCGACAATCGGCAGGTCCGCATTGGAGCCGATGAAGTAGTGGGGAAAGAGATCCACGAAGTCGAGGAGGCAGCCGAGAGATGAGCGGTCCACATGCATGGGGCGATGGATGTCGCTCATTACGATGCAATGCTCGGTGAAGTAGGCATAGGGGCTGTACTGGAGGCCGTAACCCTCGCCTCCGAGCTCGAGCGGGATGATGCGGAGGTTCTGCCGTGCCGCGTGGCCGCCGGCATCTGCCGCCGCCCGTCCGCTGTAGCCCTCGTTCTCCCGGCAGAGCGCACAGGCAGGATATTTCTCCTGCCTGTGCGCTGCCGCTGCCGCAGCGATATCGCGGGGATCCTTCTCCGGCTTCGACTTGTTGATCGTGATCTCGAGGTCGCCCCACTGGGTCGCGCAGGTCCAGGCGAGGTTCTTCGCGATCGCGGAGCGCCTGACGTAGTCCACATCGCACGAGAGCTGGTAGAACCAGTCCGTTGCCGCTTCGGGACCCTGTTCGCGATAGAGCCCCCAGAACCGGTGCGCGATCTCGGAGGGGCGGGCCATGAGGGAGCCCAGAAGGCGCATCGCGAGGCGGTCGCGCCCCGTGGCGGTATCCTCTGCGAGGCCGCGCACGATGCCTGCTTCGGCAAGGGCAGAAAGGTCGTCCTCGAAGCGATAGCCAGAAGCCAGGATCGCCTGCTTCGCCTCCTCTGCAGGTGCCGGTGCAGGGCCTGTCAGCCCCACGCATTCAAGCAGGCGGTTGTAGGCCCAGCGCTCGTCGCCTGCCTCCACGATGTGGCGATCCAGCGCATAGGCGACAAGCCGCGTCGCGGCACATCCAAGCGCCCCTCTGTCTAGAGCCATTGCGAGCGCGCCCCCTCATGGTCGATCGCATAGGCGGCAGCAGCGCCTGCCTCGCCCAGCGCAGCATCCATCTTCTGGCAGAACGCCTCTGCCTCATCGAGCCTCACGAAGGCCTGGATCGTGCCACCGAAGCCGCCGCCGTGGATGCGCACAACGCCCCGTCCCTGGAGGAGCTCCTCGGCCACAGCAAGCGCCACCATCGCCGGCTGCTCCTGCACATCGCCCGTCGAGACATTCTGGAGATACATGGCGCTCGATGCCCCCGAGAGCCGCTCGAGCTCGAGGAAGCGCTCCATATCGCCCGCCTTGAGGGCACATGCGCGCTCCTCGACGAGCCGCTCCTCGCGGAAGTAGTGGAGGGCCCGAAGCGCTGCCCTGTCGCCGAGCCGCTCCCGGATGGAGCCGAGATGGGCAAGCACGTCTGCCTCCGCCACCTCGCAGAGCCGCCCTGCACCGAAGAGATGCGCCACCGCCTGCATCTCCTGGGGCACGGCTGCATAGTCTGCCGTGCTCGCTGCATGGTCCTGCCCAACCGACACGAGGCAGAGCGCATAGCCCGCACAGGCGAAGTCGAAATTGAGCTTCTCCACCTGTGGCTCATCGGCATTGCCGAAGTCCATATGGGCGATCCCGCCCAGGGCGACCGATGCCTGGTCCATGAGGCCACAGGGCTTCCCGAAGAAGTCCCGCTCCGCTGCCTGGGAGAGCTGCGCCAGCTTCACGGGAGGAAGCGCCCCGTCTGCCCAGAGGGCATCCAGCGCCTGCGCGACCTCGAGCTCGAAGGCGGCGGAGCTCGAGAGGCCCGACCCTGCCGGCACCTCGCTCGTGATGCAGGCATCAAATCCTGAGCTCTCCTCCCCATAGCCGAGAGCGCGCATGCCTGCCACGAGCCCCCGCACGAGGGCAGCCGTGCCATTGCGCTCCTCTTCGTGCACCGAAAGGTCCGCCCCATCGATATCCACGAGGCCGTAGCCCACGGAATAGAGCCTGATCCTGCCCGACCCATTCGGCACGAAGAGACCCGAGACGTAGCGGTCGACGGCGCCTGCTATCACCTGTCCGCCCTCGTGGTCCGTATGGTTGCCGGCGATCTCCGTCCTGCCAGGCGCCACGACAGCGAGCATCCTGCCAGGCAGGGGTCCGAACTGCTCCTGATACGCTGCCTTCAGCTGGGCAAGCACGCCTGCAGGCATCAATCCATCCATCTGGCCATCCTTTCTGGGGCACCTCACCGAGATGCCGCACGCGACACGAAGAGGGCAAGCGCATCCTGGAAGAGAGCGCGCTGCCGCTCGTCCCACTCCCCCATGTCATCCGAGGTGAGGAGCATCCCGCCGAGCCTGGCATCGGCAAGCAGGAGCTCCTCTTTCTGCTCGTCGGTGAGCTTCACATCCTTCCGCAGGAAGAATACATCAGGATCGTTCAGGAAGACCCGGCCATTCAGATGAGCACGGCCGAGCGTGTTGGCAAGGGAGTTCTTCGTGCTGACCCGCTCCCGGCCCGTGATCCTCATGTAGGCAGGGCCATCCCAGTCAAGGCCCACATCGCAGCCGATGCGGCAGTACTCCGAGCGTCCGAAGGCGCTCATCACCGGAACGCCGCAGAAGTCGAAGAGGGTCTCATCCGGCACGCTCGCACGCAGAAGGTCGAGGCCATCTGCCATGAGGTCAGCACGGTTCTTCCCGCCATGGGGGACAAGGGCTGCAGCATAGAGGAAATCGAGCTTGAGGAAACGGAAGCCCCAGACGCGGGTTGCTGTATCGAGGCTCTCCCGCACATGCTCCCGCACCTCGGGATTCAGGATATCGAGGGCATAGCCGCCGCTCCAGTGCGATCCGCTCTGGACGAGCGCACCCGTCCCATCCCGCAGGATCCACCCCTGATGCTCGGCAAAGGTCCTCGATTCCTTCTCGCAGACGAAGGGCGCCATCCAGAGGCCGGGCACCATTCCCACCTCCTCGATCTCGGAGGCAAGCATGCCCATGCCTTCCGGGAACCTCACGGGATCGGGATGCGTCCAGTCCCCGACCTTCGCATATCCGTCATCGATCTGGAAGAGCGGCACCACAGGCCCCAGATCGAGCGTGTCGAAGGACTCTGCCAGGCCCGTCAGGTCATGCTCGAGCTTCCCGGCATCGATATCCCCGTAATGGCGATACCAGCTGCTGTAGCCAGCAAGAAGCGGTGCCGGGCGCAAGGTGACGCCCAGGGCATCCACATAGCGGGCGAAGGCAGAGGCGAGCGTCCCTTCCGCCACGAAGAGCGAGAAGAGAGCGAGCCGCTCCCCTGCCTGGAGCACACGGGCTGGCCCCTCCTTCACCATCGCTATCCGTCCCTCATCGGCTTCCTCGTGGATCGCGGTGATGCCAGCATCGGGCAGGCATTCCCCGAAGAGCGTGACGGTGTCGCCTGAGCGGAGGTACCCATAGCCCACCCCATGCTGATGGCCCGGACGTCCATCCTGGGCGATGAAGCGGTAGTCCCCTGAGGCATCGAGAACCCAGTGCCGGATGATGGGCTTGGGCGTCCTTGTGAGGCCGACCATCGCATCCTCAGGCGGGCGCTCGCAGGAGTCGGTCCAGGAGTTGTAGCCATTGAGGAAGAGGGCATCTGCCGAGGAGACAGCGAGCGTAAGCGTGCAGGTGGCAGAGACGATCTCCACCGGCGCATCCACGCTGAGCACGAGCGTGGCCCTCCCGTCATCGGCCTCCTCGATATGCGTCTCGAAGGGCAGCCTGGCCCCGTCTTCGGGCGGCACCGCCGCATGCTCGAGCGCACCTTGCGGATATCTCCAGGCAAGCGAGAAGGAAGGCTCTCCCACCATGGGCATCATCGATCCCTCTTCTCCTCGGCAGGGGCAGCTCCGATGATGGAGAGGACCTTCTGCTCGTGGTAGCGCGTGAAGACGATCCCTGCCACGAGGCAGAAGATCGTGGCGACAAGGGCTGTGAGCCTATAGCCCACACCGCCTCCGAAGGCAGCGGAGAGCGACGTGAAGAGGATCATCGCGAGCGTCTGTCCCAGTGTCATCGAGAAGGTCCGTGCCGCATAGAACATGCCCTCGCGGTTCTCGCCCGTCTCCTTCGCATCTGCCTCGGCGATATCGGCAAGCGCGGCCTGCGGCAGGATCCCCAGTATCGCCATGGGCACGGCCGCCAGGATCGCGACGGCGATGCCCCAGGCAAGGGAGGGGATGCCGAACTGGCCGCAGACCGATGTCACGGCGAAGGCCAGGCAGAAGAAGAAAAAGGCGAAGGCCACAAGCTTCTTCTTGCCCATCCGCTTCGCGAGGATGTTGACTGGCGCATAGAAGGCAAGCGACACCACGGTCATGCCAGCGAAGAAGACGAAGGTCCAGGAATCATCGAAGCCCATGAGCTCCGTGATGTAGTAGGGAAGCCCGGTCTGGAACATCGTGATCGACACCCAGTAGAGGACATCGGACCCCTCGAAGATCTGGAACTCCCGGTTCCTGAAGGTCTTCGCGACCGACTGCCCCATCGGCGTCGTGGAGGGCTGCGTGTCGGCGTAGAGGTTCTCGTCGATCCCGAAGGCCGGGATGAGCATGCAGATGGCAGCGACCACGGCGAGGATCGCCACGGTCAGGCGGAAGCTCGCGACCGGACCCAAGGACGGCTCGAAGATGCCTGCGATCGTCGTCACGAGGTAGGCCGCAGCCGTGCCGATGAAGTAGGTGAGCGAAATCGAGGTCGAGAGGTTGACCCGGAGCTCCTGGGTCCTTCCCAGCTCAGGAATCAGCGCATTGAAGGGCGTGCAGTAGAGCGAGAGCGTCACATAGAAGAGCATGAGGCAGACGAAGAGCAGGATATCGTTCGCAAGGGCCGATGCCGTGCTCGGCAGCACGAACACAAGCACCGTCATCGCCGCGAACGGCACTGCCGCCTTCCTCATGAATGGGATCCTCCTGCCATAAGGGTTGTCGAGGGAGTCCGACTTCGAGGCGATGAAGGGGTCGATGAAGCCATCGAGCAGCCGTCCGCAGCCCGTGATGATGCCGATCACCGTGAGGCCGCCGAAGACGATGCCCTGGGTGATGAAGAGAGACATGCCCTGGCCTATGAGCGTGTCAGAGGGCATGTAGTAGTAGACGAGCCAGTTGCTGATGATGCCGGAAAGGATCGCCCATCCCAGCTGCCCTATCGCAAAGAGCCTCAAGATCCTGCCATCTGCCAGCTTCTTCTCTTCCATCGAAGATCCTCTCCCCCGAAGGCTGCTCCCCTATCTGTCCTGCCCGACCCTGATGTAGCGCACTGCCATATCGACGATGCAGGCAAGCTCCGAGCGGCCGCCTGCGAAATTGTCCGAGGGGATAACATTCCCCTGGAAGATCTTCTCTGCAACGCCCATGAGGGCATGGGCGACGCTCCTGTAGAAGGTCTTGAAGTCCTCGATCTCGCGGACCGAATGGTCCATCATGCCGAGCCGGTAGGCATCGGCAAAGATCAGGAAGAAGGAATCGACCTCTCGTCCATAGGCCGCAAGCTCGGAGGGCGCGACCTTCTCCTGGATCATCAGATGGTCGAACTCAGCCAGAAACGACACGAACCTCTGGTTCGTGACAAGCCGTGCCGCATATTCGCGCAGCAGCGCCTCGAGCCGGTCTGCCCCATCCATCGCAAGGAACCGGTCCGATTCCACAAGGAGCTCGATGCGGGCATTGAAGCGGCTCCAGAGGAGGGTCGCCGCCTCGATCGCAAGGCGGGTCTTCGTGGAGAAGCGCCTGTAGAGCGTCGCCACCCCGATCCCTGCTGCCTCTGCGATATCGGTCATCTTCACGGCAGCGATGCCACGCTCCAGGAAGAGGCCTGCCGCACAGGCAACCGCATCCGCATCGCGCCCCTGCCCACGCATGCTGCCTCCAGGTGCGCCTGGCCCGTCTTGTGCCATCTTGACTCCCTCGTGCACGGAGTGATAGTCTGTCTATCACTTTGATAGTCAGACTATCAAGCAAGCTCCATCCCGTCAAGGAGAAAACCATGGGGAACGAGGAAGAAGGCGCTGACCGCGCGAGGAGCGCGTTCGGCAATGCCCAGGATCCATCCACGTACCGGAAGGCTGTCCAGTCGAAGGAGCGCTTCCAGCGCCGCTTCGGCGATGATTCGGATGCCGTCTACCACCTGATGAGCGCAGAGGCGCCCGTGATCGGAAAGGCGCTCGGTGTCCGCAGCCTCATGCTCTCCTATGGGACAGAGCCCCTCGACCTCGCCGCCGATGCCGCAGCGGCACCCCTGCCGCCCAAGACCGCCTGGACCGACGAGGGCGCACACGGCGCCCCTGTCATTGTCGGCAACATCCGCATGGGGTTCGGGCACTACCGGATCGCGATGGCAATGGCATCGGCAGCCCATGCGATGGGCTATACCCCCTACTGGCTCGACCTCCTCTCCTTCCGCGAGACCACGGGCTCGAAGATGATTGAGGACCAGAACCGCCTCTATTCGCTTGGGTCGAAGCTCTCGCAGGACTTCCCGCCCTTCAACCGCCTCATCTGGGAGCCCCTCAACAGCGAAGGCTTCCGCAAGCTCTCCTACAATGCGGCAGACCAGAAGAACTCCGAGCTCTGCGTGCCAATCTTCCAGGACATCGACCGCGACATCCCCTACATCGGCACCCACGCCTGGCCCTCGCAGGCAGCCGTGCATGCAGGCATGAGGAAGGTCGTGAACGCGATCCCCGACAACTGGCCGATGGCGCTGCATCTGGCAGAGGGCTCGATCCACACGGTGCAGACGCCGAGCAGCTATCTCGGCTACCACCAGCTCCGTGGCATGGATCCGAAGCGGCAGCTTGTGCCCATGCCGCACGATGCGCTCTTCTATACCGGCCACTATGTGGACCACGAGCTTGTGAGCAACATCGAAGCCGACTGTGCACGCCGCCGCGGGCGCGTGCTCGGAGGCGGACCTGTCCGCTACCTCATCTCGGTCGGTGGCGCCGGCGCGCAGCAGGAGCTCTTCGCCGCCATCATCTCCCACCTCATCCCTTCCGTGAAGCGCCATGAGGCCGTCCTCTTCGTCAATGTCGGCGACCACCGCAACGTCTGGGAAGGCCTCGTCTCCGAGGTGGAGGGGCTCTCTGCGCTCGCCGAGTGCCACTTCGACAGCTTCTCTGACACGGCGGCCTTTGCCAAGGCAGCCCTCGAAGGCGATGCGGAGGGCATCCATGCCTTCTCGGACCAGGACATCTTCTCTGCCGTCTACAGCTCCAACATCCTCATGCGCGCCGCAGATGTGCTCATTACGAAACCAAGCGAGTTCTCGTTCTATCCCGTCCCCAAGCTCATGATCCACCGCATCGGCGGCCACGAGGCATGGGGGGCGATCAGGGCGGCAGAGGTCGGCGACGGGACCTACGAGATGGACCAGGATGCCGAGGTCCTCTCGATGCTCGACTCCTTCCAGAAGGACCGTGCCCTCATCGCCTTCATGTGCGACCGCATCGAGGACGCCTATCATGCAGGCATCTACGACGGCGCCTACAAGGTGGTGGACCTCGCCGTGCATGGGCTGGACTCGAGATACGCCCGTCCCTAGG
>OMTG01000115.1 GCA_900313905.1 uncultured Actinomycetes bacterium
CACTCCTACAACTCGATCTCCGCAGCCTATGACTCCGTGCGCTTCGGTGCAGAGCAGCTGATCCACGGCTTCGAGCTCGACGACAAGACCATGGACCTCATGGCGGAGAAGGGCACCTTCTTCACGCCGACGGTCGGCTTCCTTCCGTCCTGGTACGCGACGTATCCTCCCGAGTGGACGCCCGAGCTCGACAAGTGGCCTGGCAAGAACAACGCCGAGAAGGGCATCGCCCGCTCCTACGCGAACCTCAACCGCGCCTACAAGCTCGGCGTCACGCTGACGGTCGGCTCCGACTCCTTCAGCTTCTCCACGCCGTACGGCTACACGACGCTCGATGAGGTATACGCCTGGGTCGAGCATTGCGAGATCCCGAACATGGACGCCATCGTCGCAGCCACCCTCAATGGCGCCAAGATGGTCCATCATGAGGACGAGTTCGGCTCCGTCGAGGCCGGCAAGCTTGCCGACATCCTCGTCGTCCGTGGCGATCCTCTGAAGGAGATCCGCGACCTCTCGCCGGACAACATGGACTACATCCTCAAGGAAGGCGACATCATGATCAAGGGCGCCCTGTAAGGTGCCATCGCGCAGGCACGCCTGCGAACATATGAGTCTGACGACTTGGGGCCAGGCCTCCTCAGCTGAGGGGCCTGGCCTTTTCATGCCTCGCAAACCCCGGCTTGCCTCCATAGCTTCTGCATGCCCCTCGTGGCTGCCATTTCGTATTGGTTTCATTCTTTTTGCAAATGATTGAAGGAATTTCAGCCCCGTTAAGGCTCGTAGCTGCAGATGGTTACAAATGCCGGCTGCTGTCTCATGCGGGAGCATGCGGCAGCTACCATGCATCTCAGACAAATTGGAAAGTGCACAGGGAAGAGGGTAGCCGCTCATGTCTGACTTCATTCAGGTCAAGGGCCTGAACAAGTATTTCGGCGACTTGCATGTCCTGAAGGACGTGAACCTCTCCGTCAAGGAGGGAGAGAAGGTCGTCATCATCGGGCCTTCCGGTTCTGGCAAGTCGACGCTCATCCGCTGCATCGATTACCTCGAGGAGCCGACCTCCGGCGAGGTCTATATCGATGGGACGAAGCTCACGAAGAAGAACCATCTGCAGATGGCCCGCAAGTACTCCTCGATGGTGTTCCAGAGCTTCAACCTCTATCCGAACATGACGGTGCTGGGCAACCTCACGATTGCGCCGATCAAGCTCCAGAAGAAGAGCAAGGAGGAGGCCACCTCCACCGCGATGGCAGCGCTCAAGCGCGTCGGGCTGGCCCAGAAGGCCAATGAGTATCCCCAGAACCTCTCCGGCGGCCAGCAGCAGCGTGTCGCGATCGCCCGCGCCATGTGCACGAAGCAGCCGATCATCCTCTTCGACGAGCCGACCTCGGCCCTCGACCCCGAGATGGTCCAGGAGGTCCTCGACGTGATGATCGAGCTCGCGCAGGAGAAGATCACGATGCTCTGCGTGACGCACGAGATGGGATTCGCCCGTCAGGTCGCTGACCGCGTCGTCTTCATGGACGACGGACAGATTCTGGAGCAGGGGACCCCTGAGCACTTCTTCGAGCATCCGGAGAACCCCCGCTGCCAGGCATTCCTCGCAAAGATCCTGCGATAAGGGCGCAGGGCACGAAAAGCGCATTGGACGAGAAAGGACACATCATGAAGAACGTCTCCCGCCGCAATTTCCTGAAGCTCTGTGGCGTCTCCACCATGGGTATCGCCAGCCTGGGCCTGCTCGCCGGCTGCGGCTCCAGCTCTGATTCATCGGGCTCCAGCTCGAGCTCAAGCGACTCGAAGCTCCAGACCATCAAGGACCGCGGCAAGCTGAACTGCGGCGTCAAGAAGGACGTCCCGGGCTACGGCTACCTCGACCCGGCCACCAACACCTATGAGGGCCTCGAGATCGACCTGTGCTACCAGGTCGCCGCCAAGGTCTTCGACGTCTCCTACGACGATGCGAAGAGCCAGGACCTCGTCGCCTTCACCGACGTCACTCCGAAGACCCGTGGCCCCTTGATCGACAACGACCAGCTCGATATGATCTGCGCCACCTATACGATCACCGACGAGCGCAAGGAGAGCTGGGACTTCTCCGATCCGTACCGCACCGACTACATCGGCATCCTGATCAAGAAGGGGACGATGTCGACGATGGCGGACCTCGACAAGAAGATCATCGGCGTCGCCCAGGGTGCGACCACCAAGGATGCCATCACCAAGATGCTCTCCGACCAGGGCATCTCGGCGAAACCGACCTTCCAGGAGTTCCCGGACTATCCGTCCATCAAGAGCGCGCTTGATGCCGGCAACATCGATGCCTTCTCTGTCGACCGCTCGATCCTCGGCGGCTACATCGACGACACGACCGAGCTCCTCGATCCGGACATCAAGTTCGGCGAGCAGAAGTACGGCATCGCGACCAAGAAGGGCTGCGACTTCTCTGAGACCGTGAACGACGTGGTCAACGAGTGCCTGTCCAACGGCTGGCTCGACCAGGAAGTCTCCGATTGGAAGCTCCTGTAGGCCCATATCGGCACATTTGGCTGGACGGCGCCGGCTCTGTGTGGGCGCCGTCCTTGTTTTCAGCATGAAGGAGGAGAGGGATGCTTGACGGACTGTTCGATCCGTTGCGCTGGCAGCGCACGTTCCAGAACATGGACGGGTTCTGGCAGGGCTTCGGCTTCACGATCCAGGTATCCTTGGCAGGCCTTCTGGTTTCGCTTTTGCTGGGCATCCTGCTGGGTGTCTTCGCCACGACGCAATCGAAGGTACTGAGGGCAATCAACAGGGTATACGTCGAGTTCTTCCAGAACACGCCGCTGCCGGTGCAGGTGTTCTTCGCCTACATGGCAGGCCCCATGGTGCTGCAGGCGATCACGGGCGCTGCAAGCCCGGTCAGGATCTCGTCGTTCACGCTTGGCGTGATGGGCGTCGGCCTCTATCATGCGGCCTATGTCTCCGAGGTCATCCGCACGGGCATCGAATCGGTGCCGCGGGGCCAGATGGAGGCTGCGCTCTCCCAGGGCTTCACGCGCGTCCAGGCCTACTGGTACGTGATCCTGCCCCAGACCATGCGCGTCATCCTGCCCCCGCTCTGCAACCAGGCGCTGAACCTCGTGAAGAACACCTCGGTCTTGGCCCTCATCGCCGGCGGTGACCTCATGTACAATGCCGACTCCTACGTGTCCACCTATGGCTATCTCCAGGGCTACATCGTGGCCTGCGTGCTCTACTTCCTGATCTGCTTCCCGCTCGCTGCCCTGGTTCGCTACCTCGAGCACCGGAGCAAGCAGCCGCGCAAGCCCAAGAAGGGCCCCATCCCTGTCGAAGCGGAGGCGTAAGCGATGGAAATCTTCAATGCCACCAACCTCGGCTTCATCATGAACGGCTTCCTCAAGACCATCGAGATCTCGATCCTCGCGATCATCTGCTCGCTTCTGGTCGGCACGGTCCTTGGCATGGTCAAGCAGTACTGCACGGGCAAGCTCAAGGTCTTCTCGATTCTTGCGAGCATCTACATCGAGCTCTTCCGCTGCACCCCGAACCTCTTGTGGATTCTCTTCATCTACTTCACCGTCAAGGGCTCCGACATCTTCATCTCGGTCCTTGCCTTCACGATCTTCACCTCTGCCGTCATGGCAGAGATCGTGCGCGGCGGCTTCAACTCGATCCCCAAGAGCCAGTTCGAGGCGGCGAGGTCCCAGGGCTTCGGCTTCTTCCAGACCATGTGGTACATCGTCCTGCCGCAGACCTTCCGCACCATCATCCCAGCCCTCTTCAGCCAGTGCACGACCGTCGTGAAGGACTCCTCCTACCTCGCTGGCGTCAATGTGGCCGAGTTCATGTACTGCACGAAGGTCATCATGGCGACAACATCGAACCTGGGCCAGGTGCTGCTGCTCTACGGATTCGTGTTCCTGCTCTACTTCGCGCTGAACTTCAGCCTGTCTCTGGCCGTGCGCCACTACCAGCGTCGCCTGGTCGCAGCCTAGTCATCCCTGTTCAGCATTCGACAAGAAAAGGTGTCCAGCCATGGGAAAGGAAGCAATCCAGAAAGCGGAAGAGAAGGCCATCGAGGATCTCGAGCAGGAGAACAACCCGGTCGTGATCACGATCGCCCGCGACTTCGGCGCAGAAGGCCATGAGATCGGAAAGATGCTCTCGCAGGAGCTCGACCTGCCCTTCTACGACAACGAGATCCTCGTGCGCGCATCGGCCCGGGCAGGCGCCACGGTCGACGAGGTGGCTGCCTATGATGCGAAGCTTTCTGCCGAGCTCTCGGCATTCCTGCCGGACCGCATCGATGCCCGCTCGACGGCAGACAAGCTCTTCCGCCGCGTCTCCGACGTTATCCGCGACCTTGGCTCGAGCGAGTCCTGCATCATCGTGGGCCGGCTTGCCGACTACATCCTGAGGGACAACCCGAACCGCATCGCGGTCCTCATCACGGCCCCTGAGGAGCAGCGCATCGAGGTCGTCGCCCGCAAGCGCGCCATGGACCACAAGGAAGCCAAGAAGCTCGTGCGGCGCATGCAGAAAGGCCGCGAGCTCTACTATCACCGCTATTCTGCCGGCAAGTGCGAGATGCACGACAAGAAGGACCTCGTCCTGAACCGTGCGCGCTTCGACCGCCAGGAGTGCGTCGACCTGATTGCCTGCGCCTATCGCGGCAAGCTCCGCGAGATCGAAGCTCAGGCCAAGTAACACCGATATTGCGACAAGGAGTCTTTTCAGATGAATGCAGCCGAGGTACTGATCCGCTGCCTTGAGAACGAGGGTGTCCGCTACATATTCGGCATCCCCGGCGAAGAGAACCTGGAGGTCATGAAGGCCCTGCAGGGCCAGGACACGATCAAGTTCATCACGGTCCGCCACGAGCAGGGCGCTGCCTTCATGGCAGACATGGTGGGAAGGCTCACCGGCAAGGCAGGCATCTGCATCTCCACCTTGGGTCCGGGCGCAACGAACCTCGTCACCGGCGTCGCCGATGCCAACTCCGATGGCGCACCACTGATCGCAATCACCGCCCAGGTCGGCACCGAGCGCATGCATCTCACGAGCCACCAGTATCTGGATCTTGTCTCGATGTTCGAGCCGATCACGAAGCGGTCGAAGGAGATTGTCCGCCCCGACTCCGTGAACGAGATCGTCCGCATCGCCTTCAAATATGCCGAGTCGGAGAAGCCGGGCGCCAGCCACATCAACCTCCCCTGCGATGTGGCTGCCCAGCCTGTGCCCGATGGCCCGGCTCAGCTGCCCATCCGTCCCCAGGGGCGCGGCATCGAGCTGCCTGCGCTTGACTGCGTCGAGAAGGCAGCGGGCCTCATCTTCCAGGCAGAGCACCCCGTGATGCTCGTGGGGCATTCCGCCATCAGGAACAATGCCTCCTCGGCCCTGAGGTCCTTCTCGGAGGAGCTCGGCATCCCGGTCATCACCACCATGATGGCAAAGGGGGCCGTCTCCTGCGAGGACGAGAACTACGTCGGCACCATCGGCATCCCGGGCCGCGACTATGCGAACATCGCCCTCGAGAAGGCCGACCTCGTGATCGCTGTCGGCTACGATATCGTGGAATTCGCGCCGCGGCGCTGGAATGCCGACTCCGACCACAAGATCATCCACATCGATGCCCGCGCGACCCACGTGAACAAGCTCTATCAGCCCGATGTGGAGGTCGTGGGCGACATCTCGACCTCGCTGGCCCAGATCCGTGCCCGCTCGAGCAAGGTCCAGCATCTGGGCTGGGCGCTGCCGATCAGGCAGGCCCGCCTTGCGGAGGAGGCCTCCTTCGCCCAGGACGACGGGTTCCCAGTGAAGCCTGAGCGCATCCTCTATGAGGCCCGGCAGGCCTTGGGCAGGCAGGACATCCTGATCTCCGATGTCGGCGCCCACAAGATGTGGGTCGCCCGCGACTATCCCTGCTACGAGCCGAGGACCTGCATCATCTCCAATGGATTCGCGACGATGGGCATCGCGGTGCCCGGTGCCGTGGCGGCAAAGCTCATCTACCCCGAGCGGCGCGTGCTTGCGGTCACGGGCGATGGCGGGTTCATGATGAACAGCCAGGAGCTCGAGACGGCGGTCCGCATCGGCACGCCCTTCGTCACGATCATCCTGCACGATGATGCCTATGGCCTCATCCGCTGGAAAGAGGAGAACCGCTACCACGAGTCCTTCAACGTCTCCTTCGGCAACCCCGATTTCGTGAAGTACGCCGAGAGCTTCGGCTGCAAGGGCTACCGGATCGAGAAGGCGGCCGATCTGCATCCGGTCCTCGAGGAGGCCTTCTCCCAGAGCGTGCCTGCCATCATCGACTGCCCGGTCGACTATTCGGAGAACATGAAGCTCGCCGACCATCTGAAGGATCTGGACATCTGAGACATTGGACGAGATAGGGAACTGCCAGGAAGGAGGGGCGCACGCGCCCCTCCTTCCTGCTATTGGCTCTCTGTTCCATGCGGCGAGGCTCCCTCCCCTCCAGGATGGCAGCTGCCCAGGCCCCTGATGCGCGAGTGAGGGCGTCATGGCGCTCAGCTCCCGGCGGCCATCTGCGTCACTTCCCAGCGAACATCAGCACGCAGCAGCGAAGGCCAGGGACCCTGGCCGGTTTCCTGGAGCCATGCCCAGCCGGCTGGCCTTCCTGCAAGGGACTTCTGATGCAGCCTCATGACTGTCTTGGAGCTTTCTGGCCTGTCGCAAGGAGCCGCGCATTTCCCCAGCATTGGCGGGGGTGTCCCATTGAATGGATATTCTGTTGAGCTGTGTGCAAAAGCGCAGGTTGCACTCACTAGCATTTATTAAACGCAGAAAATTGCGCAACATCTTGGTGCGTTTGGTGGAAGATGTGTGTGGATTGATGCAGAGCAGATGCATGGCAGATGGAGTGGGGGCTCCGCCTGTCCGGTCTGGGCTGCAGGGCGCCCACGATGGCAAGCAGACCTGGTGGAGGTGGAGCTGACAGTCCAGAGGGGCAGGCAGGATTGAAGAGGGGACTATGGAGGCAAACATCCACAAATTCCAGGCATTCGTGAAGGCATCCGAATGCGGAAGCTTCACCAAGACGGCACAGGAGCTGGGATATACCCAGTCCTCGGTCAGCCGCATGGTGCAGGG
>OMTG01000027.1 GCA_900313905.1 uncultured Actinomycetes bacterium
CCGGACCACGCCCGCATGCTGGCGGGCATCCCGCCCAAGATCGGCGTCCCGGGCTCCACGGGATGCCTGAAGGGGAAGAGCCCGCTGCTCATGTCCGGCCGGCATGCCAACCTCAAGCACGAGTTCGGGAACAGGAAGTTCTGGGCGGAGGGCTGCCATGTGCCCGCCGCTGGCCTGGACGAGGCCACGATCGCGAAGCACGTCCGGGAGCAGGAGCAGGCGGACATCGCCCTGGACCGGCCGAGCGCCAGGGGACATGGGGATCCGTCCAGGAGATGGCCTGGCACGGCCCGTCTGGCGGGCACGCCACGGGTCAGGCGGCCATTGGGCCTGAACGCAGCGAAGGCCAGGGACTTGAGTCCCTGGCCGGTTTTGCAGGGTCATACCCTAAGAGCAGACCACCCGCTGTGCGGGTGGTCATGATTCGGGGGCCAATCAGGCAGGATCGATCTCCATGTGCACCGTATCGCCAGGCTCCTTGCCGATCGCCTTCTGGATATCCTTGCGGATGCCGATGATGTAGCAGATCGAGCCATCGGGATTCGTGACGCCCATGTTCACGACGCTCCCGTCGTAGGGCACGCCGTCGAAGGTGGCATGGACCTTGAGGCGGCCCTTCCCGAAGAGCTCGCGGATATCGTAGGGGAAGGCCACATAGGCACCTCCCTTGCCAGGCACCGGCTCGATCTTCCCCTCATAGGAGAACTGTGCCATCGCTAGCTCCTGACCGCCTCGGGCAGGGCAAGCCAGGCCGCAGCGACGATCGCCGCATGGTCGAAGGCAAGGCCCTCGCCTTGGACCTCTTCGGGATGGAGCCTGCCGGTCACGGGATAGGCACAAGGCACGAAGCTGCTCGTGAGCACATCGGTGCCATGGGTGAGCTCGATTGTGGTGCGGCCGTCTGCTTCATCCGCTGCCACCTTGAACCAGGCGGCCTTTGCGGCATCGTCTCCTGCCTCGGGGATGGCCCCTTCATCGTCCAAGGCGACGAAGGCATAGGAGATGGTCCAGCCACGGGGGTCTCGGCCTGGGGTGCTGAAGAGGCCGATCGGCTCGAGCTTGAGGCCTCTGACCTTCGTCTCCTCGGCGAGCTCGCGCTCTGCTGCCTCATCAGCCGTCTCCTTCGGGTTCACGAAGCCGCCGGGTGTCGCCCAATGCCCGAGGAAGGGATGGCCGCCCCGCTGGATCAGCAGCAGCTCCAGGCCTTTTTCGGAAGTCTTTCGGAAGACGCAGATGTCGGCCGTGAGCGAAGGCCTGGGATAATCCTTCGGAGTATAGGCGGCCAGGAATTCTGCCTCGGTGAGGCCATTCTTGTCACGGAGCGGCTCTTCTTCATTGCGCATGGATATGCCTCCATCTGTCGTGGCACGGGGAAGCTCGCACGATGACCTTCCCCATGCTATGGTTGTCCCGTTCCCTTCAAGTTATACCAGCTGAAGACAGCTGCTGTGGCAGGCGATATACCCATGCAGGCTTCTGGCAAGAGCTCTTCCGCGCCGTCCATCTCCCGCTATTTCCGGGATGAATGGAAGGTCCTCGCTGTCGTGACGGTGACGGGCATCCTCTACAACGTCGGGCTGGTGGCGGGTCCCTGGCTCGAGGGCCTGCTCGCCCAATGCCTGGCTGACATCTTCCAAGGCCTTGCCGATGCCGGAGCGATGATCCGGCTGGCTGCCATCTATGTCTTTGTAATCTGCTTCGTCCAGGGCATGCGTGCATTGAAGCGCCTCTATGTGCGCAAGTTCGCGAACAATGTGAACCGCAGGATGAAGCGGACCCTCTATGCGAACCTGCTCTGCGGCGGGGGAGCGGGATCCTCCCGGGCCGATGTCGGGGATGTGATGACCCGTGCAGTGGCCGATGTGGATGACTGCGTCGAAGGCATGCGGAAATTCACGACCGAGCTCTTCGATACCGGTGTCGTAATGGCCGCCTACATCGTCGTGCTCCTTGCCCAGGACTGGAGGATCGCGCTTCTTGCCCTCATCTTCCCGCCCATCTCCTATGTCCTGGCGGCATGGCTGAGGAAGCCTGTGACTGGGGCGGTGGCCTCAGCCAAGAAAGAGATCTCCGCGATGGCAGGAATGGCGCTCGATAGGGTGGAGGGGGCCCTCACCTACCGGATCTTCGGACTCGAGGCACGCCGCGACGAGCTCTTCGAGGAGGACCTTGCGCGTTACGAGCGAGCAGAGACGAAGGCCAACGTGCTCTCGTCCTCCCTGATGCCGCTCTACCAGGCCTCGCATTGGTCGGCATCTTCCCCATCTTCATCTTCGGTGCCCAGAACGTCGTCTCAGGCATCTGGGACATCGCGGCCTTCACGATGTATGTCTCCATCTTCTGCCGCCTTGCCCAGAAGTCCTCGCATGCCGCAAAGCTCTTCAACGCCGTCCAGCGGGCGCAGGTCTCCTGGAAGCGGATCGAGCCCTATATGGGGACGATCGAGGAGCCTGGAGCGGCTGCGGCGCAGGCAGCGACTGGTCTGGCCGTGAGCCATCTCACCTTCGGCTGGCCAGGGGCAGAGCCGCTCTTCGAGGATGTGTCCTTCACGGTCGCCCCAGGCGAGATAGTGGGCGTCACCGGAGCGGTCGCCTGCGGCAAGACGACTCTCGGCCGTGCCATCCTGGGAGAGATCCCTGCCGAGGGCTCTGTCGTCCCTTCCGGCCCTGGCATCTTCTCTGCCCTGGGGCACGATTCGGAGCTTCTGGATGCCAGCATCCGCGACAACATCGCGCTGGGCGAGGAAGCCGATATCGGGGAGGCGCTTGCCTTGGCCTGCCTCGAAGACGATGTGGAGGGCTTTCCTGACAGGGCCGATACGCTTGTGGGCGAGGCAGGGGAGCGGCTCTCCGGCGGACAGCGGCAGCGCCTCGGCCTTGCCCGCACGCTCTATCATGTGCGCCCGGCAGTGGTCCTGGATGACCCCTTCTCGGCGCTCGATGCGAGAACGGAGCAGGAGGCCTTTGCGCATCTTGCGGCTTGGACGAAGGAGCATGGAGCAGCGGTCGTCCTGATCTCGCACAGGCTCTCCTTCTTCCCGGAGCTCGACCAGATTGTCTGCCTCCATGACAGGAAGGCATCGGTCGGGACGCACACAGAGCTGATGGAGAGCTGCCCCGCCTATAGGGAGCTCTTCCTGCTCCAGGGGAAGGAGGGGTCTCAATGCGCCGAGTAGCGAAGGCACATCCGGTGCGCGAGGCATTCCTTGCCTGTGCCAGGAGCCATGTCCCTCTGGCCCTTGCCCTCCTCATCTCGATCGCAGCATCGATCGTCCTCTCCCTCCTGCCTCCTCTGGTCCTGGGCAGGATCGTCGACAGCCTCGTCGCAGGAGATGCTGCCGTGGCTGCCCTGGCCGGACTCTATGTGGCCTGCGTCTTCGGGCAGGGGATTGCCGATGCAGCGCAGCAGGCCGCCATCTCCGCCTTCGGGCAGAAGGCCACCCATGCCCTGCGCTCCCGGATGGCGGCAAAGCTCGACCGGCTTCCCGCCTCCTACTTCCATGAGCATGAGGCAGGGGCGGTGGCTGCTCGCATCGTGAACGATGTGGATGCGGTCGAGGCGCTCTTCGCCTCCGGCGTTGTCGGCATGGTCGTCGACACCTGCCAGGTCGCAGGCATCATCTGCGCGATCTTCCTCGAGAGCCCGGGCCTTGCGGCCCTGGTCCTCATCGCCCTGCCGGCAGTCGTGCTCTGGACCCGCATGATCCAGCGGGCGACACGGTCGGCCAGGAGGGATGCCCGCTCCGCCATCGCGCAGGAGAGCGCGCAGATCCCCGAGACATTGAGGACCTTGCGGATGGTGCGGATGCTCGGCTGCCAGCGCTTCATGGAGCGCCGCTATGCTGTGGCAATCGACAAAGGCTTCGAGGCGCAGAGCCGCTCGAACCTCTGCGATGCGGTCTATTCTCCGCTCGTTATCGCTATCAGCGCCCTCGTGATCGGGGTCATGATGAGCATGGCAGGGCTGGGAGGCCCTTGGGCAGACCTTTTCGGCATCACGGTCGGCGGCGCGGTCACGGCGATGAACTATGTCGGCAATGTCTTCAACCCGATCTCCGATATCGGCATGGAGCTCCAGTCGATACAGGATGCAGGCGCAGCCGTGACGCGCATCTCGGAGCTTCTGGAGGAGCCGGAGGAGGTGCACGCCACCGTGACACCTGCAGACCACAAGGCTGCTGCGGTCGTGCTCGACCATGTGAGCTTCGGCTACCAGAAGGAAGCTCCCGTGCTCCAGGATTTCTCGCTTCGGGTGGAGACAGGCGAGCGGGTGACGCTCGTCGGCAGGACGGGTGCTGGCAAGAGCACGGTCCTTTCCCTCATTATGGGCCTCTACCAGCCCGATGAGGGAAGCGTCACCGTCCTCGGCCAGGCGGCGGGCACGATTGCCCCTGAGCTCAGAAGGAAGAGCTATGGCTACGTGGAGCAGGGGTTCAGAAGGATTCCTGGCACCATTGAGGATGAGGTGAGCCTGGGCGACATGGCCGAGACGCGCGATGCAGCCATCGCTGCCTTGAAAAAGGTCGGGCTCTGGGATTCAGTGCAGAGGCTCCCGGAAGGGATCGAGACCCTCTGCACATCCCAGACCTTCTCCGAAGGCCAGTTCCAGCTTTTGGGGATTGCCCGCGCCATCGCCCTCGATCCGCCGCTCCTTCTGCTCGATGAGGTGACGGCACATCTCGATGCGACGACCGAGGCCCGCATCATGGCAGCACTCGATGCTGCGGCGGAAGGCAGGACCGTGATATCGGTCTCCCACCGCTGGGCGGATGCAGGGCGGGGAGGACGCCTCATCGAGATTGGCGCATCTTCCTGAGGGTCTTCTGCCTGTGGGCTCGGCCCGCTCTGATGGCAGGAGAGCGGGCAAATGGCGTATGCTGCTTACGAATGATGAGACGATACGAGGAGGCCGGCCATGGCAGACTACAAGCGTCCCGCTCCTGGCACGAGGAAGCTGAGCGGCATCCAGGTGCGCAGCCAGCAGGAGATCGATGCACAGAATGAGGCGATCGAGGCCCGCAAGGAGGCAGAGCGGGCGAAGCGCGAGCGTGCTGCCTTCGATGCGAAGCTCGATGCCGCCATCAATCCGGAGAGCGGCAGGGGCTCCGACGGGATGATGCCGCTTCCTGACTTCGAGCATCTGAAGCCCGAAGAGGCGCAGGAGCTCATGCAGCTCTTTGCCTACCAGCAGATGGAGCGGCTCCAGAAGGCGGCCGAGCAGTTCGGCCGCGAGCACTACGAGAGCGCCCTCAAGACGCTGAAGCCGCTTCTGGCGATGCTCGACGACCTTGCGAAGGAAGGCCCTGACAAGGACCCCTCCTGCTTCGACTTCAAGGACGAGGTGGATGTCGAGCTTGCGGGCATGCTGAACCCGCCCGAGAGCCCGGATGGCTATCTTCCGACCTTCGGCGTGCAGGCGCTTGCCCATGAGCTGGCGGCAGACTGCTACTACTATCTCGACCGGGCAGACGAGGGCCTCGCTGCATCTGATGGGGCGCTCCGCTGGGATCCCTGGAATGCCCAGATCCATCTGAGGAGGGCAAGCTTTCTCGAGATGCAGCGTGATTTCGAGGAGCTTGGCGCCGAGCTCGAGCGCACCTATCCCTTGGTCGCCCGCGACCTCGATATGGCGGCCTGGCATTTCTATAAGGGCCTCTATCTCCTGAACACAGGCAAGATCCCTCTGGCCGCTGCCCACTTCGTCGCCTTCAAGGACTTCGATGCGAACCACGAGCTCGCCGATGTGGACCAGATCCTGCGCCAGCTCGATGACCAGCTCCACCACCCCGGCGTCTTCGAGGGCCTCTCCTCGCAGGAAGCGCAGCGCAGGCTCCGCCGCGCCGGCGAGCCGTATGGCCCGAGCGAGACAGGCATCAACGCGCTCTATCGCGCCCTCGAGAAGGCAGTCGCACAGGGGAGGCAGGATGCCGTGCAGGACCTTTCCGCCCGCTACCGGAACCTCCTGAAGTCGAGGCGCGACGCTGAGCGGCTCGATCAGATACTGGCCGGCAAGAAAGTCTCGCTGTAGGGGCACGATAAGGACAGACCGGCAAACTGGATCCAGGAGAGGGGACACCGGCATGAAAGTTTTGCTTCTGAATGGCAGCCCGCGCCCGAAGGGCAACACGACCTATGCGCTGTCGCAGATGGAGGAGGTCTTTGCCCAGGAGGGCGTCGAGTGCGAGGAGATCCGCATCGGCACCCAGCCCATCCGGGGCTGCATCGCCTGCCAGAGCTGCTCGAAGACCGGCAAGTGCGTCTTCGACGACCTCGTGAACGAGGTGGCGCCGAAGTTCGAGGCAGCCGATGGCCTCGTTGTCGCAAGCCCGGTCTACTATGCCTCGGCCAATGCGACCGTGGTCGCCTTCCTCGACCGGCTCTTCTACAGCACCCACTTCGACAAGCGCATGAAGGTCGGCGCAAGCGTCGTGGTGGCCCGCCGTGCCGGCACGACAGCGACCTTCGACGAGCTCAACAAGTACTTCACGATCACTGGGATGCCGATCGCCTCGAGCGGCTACTGGAACGATGTCTTCGGCAGGAAGCCAGGAGAGGCTGCCCAGGACGAGGAGGGCATCGCGACGATCAGGAACCTGGCCCACAATATGGCCTACCTGATGCGGGCCATCTCCCTGGCAAAGGATGCCTACGGGATGCCGGTCCAGGAGCCCCACAGGATGACAAACTTCATCCGGTAGGGGAAGACAGACAAAGAGCGGGGGCCTCCCACGTGGGAAGCCCCCGCTTCGTCTTGCTATGGCCTTCTCTGCCTACGCCTCGAGGAAGCCGAGGAAGGTGTTGACCTGGATCTCGAGGGCATCCTCATCGGCCGGGCCGAGCTTGAGCTCGCCTGAGCCCCAGGACTCGCCGGAAAGGGCGATGCCGGCCTCGCCCTCCTCCATGACCTCAACACCGACGAAGCGGAGGAGCTTGTCGAGCATCTCGCGCATTTCGGCGGTCGCGGTGCGTCCACCAGCACCGGAGACGGTCGCCTTCTTGCCTGCGATCACGACAGAGTCGCGGCCCTGGCCCGGAAGCGGACGGGAGAGCCAGTCGACGAGGTTCTTGATGTGGCCAGGATAGGAGCCATTGTACTGGGGGCTCACGAACCAGAGGGCATCGGCTGCCCTGACCTCATCGCGCACACGGGCGACGGCCTCAGGCTCGGGATCCTCGAGGTCCTGGTTCATGAGGGGCAGGTCGGAGTAGTCAAGCTCGCTCACTTCAGCCTTGCCCTCGAGGAGCTTCTCGATCCGCTCTGCGAGCTGGCGGTTGAATCCATTCTTCCGGAGCGTGCCGACGACGATCAGGATCTTCTTCTTGCTGTCTTCCATGTCAATCATCCTTTCTGAGGGGCTCGGAGCCCCATCGGAACAAGAGGTATATTCCCGCATCCTCAGAGGCCGAACGCGTAGCTTGTCATGCTGATCGAGCCGAGGTTCTGCACGTGGTTGAAGACCTCAGCCGTCTCGCCTTTGCTTGCGCCGAGGACGGTCAGAAGCGGCAGGAAGTGGTCGGGTGTCGGCACGGCATAGCCAGCATCTGGCAGCTTCTCATAGGCGATCACGTCCTCGTCTTCGCGTGTGGTGACGGCTGCAAGGATCGCATCGTCGAAGCGGACGTTCTGAGGAGTGCCCTTTGGATTGTCCCAATCGGCTTCGCGCAGGTTGTGGACCACATTGCCGCTGCCGAGCACGACAAATCCCTCATCGCGCAATGCTGCAAGCTGCTGCCCCACCTTGTAGGCGTAGGCGGCATCTTCGAGGCCATTCACGGAGAGCTCGACCACGGGGATGTCTGCTTTCGGGAGCATGTGGTGGAGTGGCGTCCAGACGCCGTGGTCGATGCCCCAGGTATCATCCACCTGGACCTCGTCCCCCAGAAGCTCGAGGACCCGCTCGGTCAGCTCATGAGAGCCACGGGGACGGTACTTGATCGCGTAGAGCTCAGGCGGAAAGCCGTACATGTCATTCACCTGGCGCGGTGTGGGGTCGCTCTGCACGAGCGTGCTGCGGGTGAACCAGTGGGCCGAGACCGCAAGGATGGCGCGGGGCTGGTGCTTCTTCAGGCGCTGTCCCACCCGGCCAAGCTCCTCGGCGATGCTGTCGTGCCTCAGCGCCATCATCGGGTCGCCGTGTCCGACAAAGATGGCGGGCTGCTTCATTTCATTCATGTTCATAGGTAGCCGCTCACTTCTTGGTAGCAATACTGGACCTGTTCTCTGTCTTGTACTATAAATGTTATGAAAGATATAGCAATAAGGATATTTCTGGATCCCAGGTATCTTTTGGGATACCAGCCAGGACAAGGAGGAAGCATGGCAAAGATGAGGCCAAGGCCCGAGCAGTTCGGCGTCTGTCCCTTCGCGACTGCCCAGTGGGTGCTCCAGGGCAAGTGGACCATCGTGGTCCTCCACCATCTCTCGGAGGGGACCCTGCGCTTCTCCGAGCTCCAGCAGCGCATGCCCCAGCTCACCCATTCGACGCTCTCCTCGCAGCTGAAGCAGCTCGAGGCGGAGGGCATGGTGAAGCGGGAGGTCTTTGCTGAGGTGCCGACCCGGGTCGAATACTCGCTCACGCCGCTGGGGGCCTCCTTCAGGCCAGTCCTCGATGCCATAGGGGCTTGGGGAGAGCACTATATCGACTATCTCGAGGAAAGCGAAGCGGGCCCCGATGCCCCCTCTGGGAAGGAAGAGCGATGACACTGGAGATCCTGCGTGACATCCTGATCCCGTTTGCTGGCACGAGCCTCGGTGCTGCGATGGTCTTCTTCCTCAAGGGCGAGATGCCCCAGCGCCTCCAGCGCGTGCTCATCGGATTCGCTGCCGGCGTGATGGTGGCGGCCTCGTTCTGGAGCCTGCTTGCGCCTGCGCTCGAGCAGTCTCAGGATATGGGCAATCTTGCCTTCGCCCCTGCCGCCATCGGCTTCCTGCTTGGCATGGGCTTTCTGCTCCTGCTCGATACGTGTACGCCCCACGAGCATATGGATGGCATGGAGGAAGGGCCGAAATCAGGGCTCCGCAAGACGACCAAGCTCGTGCTCGCCGTCACGATCCACAACATCCCTGAAGGCATGGCCGTCGGTGTGGTGATGGCTGCCTTCCTCCAGGGGACAGCTGGCATCGGGGCCGCAAGCGCCGCCGCCCTTGCCCTGGGCATCGCGATACAGAACTTCCCGGAAGGAGCCATCGTCTCGATGCCGCTTCGGGCCGAAGGGATGGGGAAGGGGAAGACCTTCGCGCTCGGCGTCATGTCTGGCGCCGTCGAGCCGATAGCGGCCCTTCTCACGATCGCCTTCTCCTCCGCAGTCGTCCCAGCCATGCCCTACCTGCTCTCCTTTGCGGCAGGCGCCATGTTCTACGTCGTCGTGGAGGAGCTCATTCCCGAGATGAGCGAAGGGGAGCACTCGAACCTCGCGACCATCGCCTTCGCCTTGGGCTTCGTCCTCATGATGGCGCTCGATGTGGCGCTGGGATAGCTCCGGGAATTGTCAGCGCAATGTAAGGGCTTGCTTCCGAGTTTACTGGCATCTTACGAACTGAATACAATTGCTTTACGTAGGCCGCTCATTTGGGCGGGACGCTTGCGGTCCGTGGAGGCAATTTGATTACCTTCTCGCAGTTTCTGGGGATGGTCTCTACCAATCCCTTCCTGGCCATCGTAATAGTCCTGGTGCTCGGCACCATCTTCGTGAATGGTGCGACGGATGCTGCCAACGCGATCGCCGAGCCGGTCGGCACAAGGTCGATCACGGTCGAGCATGCCATCGCGATGTCGGTTGTCTGCAACTTCGTCGGCCTCGTGGCAATGACGGTGATCTCGACGGCAGTGGCCGACACGATGTCCGATATGGTCGACTTCGGCGGAGATACCCATGCGGCGCTCATTGCCCTGGCTGCAGCCACGGTCGGTATCGTCGCCTGGGGCGTCGGTGCCTGGATCTTCGGCATTCCCACCTCCGAGAGCCATGCCCTGATTGCAGGCCTCACGGGCGGTGCCATCGCCGTCTCGGGTGGCGTCGGCGGCGTGAACTTCGGGGAATGGGCCAAGGTCATCTATGGCCTCGTGCTCTCGACTGTGCTCGGCTATCTGGCTGGCTGGGCGATCGCGAAGATCATTCCGCTTGCCTGCCGGAAAGCGGATCGCCGGAAGGCGAACAACTTCTTCGGCTCCATGCAGGTCATCGGCGCTGCCGGCGTCGCCCTCATGCATGGCGCGCAGGATGGCCAGAAGTTCATGTCGACAGCGATGCTCGCCATCGCCCTCTCTGCAGGCAAGGGCGTGAGCGAGATGGGCGACTTCCCGCTCTGGCTCGAGGTCCTCTGCGCGGGCGTGATGGCGCTCGGCACCGCCGTCGGCGGCAAGCGCATCATCAAGAAGGTCGGCATGGAGATGGTGACGCTCGAGAAGTACCAGGGCTTCGCCGCCTCGGTATCGGCAACGGTCTCCCTCTTCATTGCCACGGTCACGGGCCTTCCCGTCTCGACCACCCATACGAAGACAGCTGCCATCATGGGAGCAGGCGCAGCGAAGGATGCGCGCTCCGTGAACTGGGGCATCGCGAAGGACATGGTCTACACCTGGATCTTCACGTTCCCTGGATGCGGCCTCATCGGCTATGTCCTCGCAAAGCTCTTCCTCATCTGGTTCTAAGTGCCTCACGTCTGAAGCTCATAGGCAGGAAGGCTGTGCCGTCCTGCATCTGGAAAGGAAAGGTGCCCCATGGCGCGCATCAAGAAAGAAGACCCGTTCTACACGAAGCTCAAGGATTTCGCTGCCGACATCGAGAAGACGGCTGAGGACTACGAGGCCCTCATCAAGGGCTATCCCGAGACCAACATCATGATCCCCCAGATGAAGCTCCATGAGGCGGAATGCGACCAGCGGGTCCAGGCCATCATGAAGGAGCTCTATACCTCCTTCATCACCCCCTTCGACCGCAATGACGTAATGGAGCTCACCCTCAAGATGGACGACGTGGTGGACAACATGAAGGGCGTCTCCACCCGCCTCGAGCTCTTCAACATCTCCCATATGCGCACCGAAGCCGTGCAGATGGCAGAGCTCACCCTCATCGCATCCCGCCAGCTGCATGAGATGATCGACCGCCTGCCGCACTACAAGGACGATCCCCAGTGCATGCAGGTGGCGCTTGGCATGTCCCACATCGAGGATGAGGGGGATACCGTCTACGAGAATGGCGTGCGCACGCTCTTCCAGGAGGAGACCGAATCGCGCCCGGGGCATATCGTGGGCTGGCTCAGGATCTTCGACCGCATGGAGGAGTGCCTCGACTCGATCGATGCAGTGGCAGGCGTCGTGCGCTCGGTCGTGATGAAGAGCGCATAGGAGCGCCTCCTGTGCTAGGGTAGCGAAGACCGGGACAGGAGGACGCATGGGCAGAAGCGGAATGCCGCAGGATATGGAGCCGCTCTTCACAGATGAGGAGGAGCTCGAGGGCAAAAGCCTGCCTGATGCGATTGCCTCCTCGGATGGGGAGATCTCGGACCTCGAATTCTCGGGCGATGCTCTCGAGGGTTTCCAGGATCATGTGGAGTTCGAGCGCTGTTCGTTCCACCATGTATCCTTTGCAGGCACCGAATGGGCACGGGCAAGCTTCGAACAATGCCGCTTCTCCTCCTGCGACTTCTCAAATGCCCATATGCCGAAGAGCTTCTGGAGAGACTGCCAGCTCACGGACTGCCGTCTCGTCGGCGCCGATATGCACGAGAGCTATATGGAGCGTGTCCGCTTCAAAGACACGCTCCTTTCCTATGCGAACCTCTCAGGGTCGAAGCTCTCACGTATCCGCTTTGCCTCCTGTGCCCTGGATGAGGCGAGCCTCGACCATCTGAAGCTGCGGAAGCTTGCCCTCGAGGGCTGCGACCTCACCCGTGCCGAGCTCTTTGGCACCCTCCTCAAGGGAATCGATCTCTCCACGTCGAAGATCGAGGGCATCCGGGTATCCGACCGGTATGAGGAGCTCAAGTGCACGAAGATCTCGCTCGACCAGGCGCCGCTCATCCTGGGCCTTCTCGGCATCCAGATAGCGGACCTTTGACACTTTTATCCAATCATGCACTTGAATTTTCGGCGAAATGGTCATCTGCGGCGGCAGGTGGCTCAATACATATTCTTTGCACCGCAGGGCATCACGGCGTGCTAATGTGGCCAATGTAGAAAATGTGGAGCAGCAGGAAGGTATCCGGCTGCTCTTTGCATGAGAAGGGATGCTCCTATGGACTCTGAGATCAGAACCCGCAAGGTCGTTATCGTCGGCTCCGGCCGTGTCGGCTCCCACTGCGCCCTATGCCTCATGTTCAGGCATCTCGTGAACGAGATCGTCCTGATCGATGTGAATCGCCAAGCAGCGGAGGCCCAGGCCATGGACCTGCAGGATCTTGCCAGCGGCCTCGGCGACTCCTTCAGCATCCGCGCCGGAGACTACAGCGACTGCGCCGATGCCCACTTCGTGGTGATGACGGCAGGCAGGAGCCGCAAGCCGGGCCAGACCCGCCTCGAGATGCTGGGCGCCACCATGCAGGTGCTCGATGGCATCGTGCCGCAGATCCGCGACTCTGGATTCCAGGGCATCCTGATCTCCGTCTCCAACCCGTCTGACATCGTGGCCGAGTACCTTTACCGCAAGATGGACCTGCCGCGTGGCCATGTGTTCGGCACGGGCACAGCCCTCGATTCCGCACGTCTCCGCGGCATCATCGGCCGCCAGATCGGCGTCGATGCCCGCCAGGTCAATGCCTTCTGCATGGGCGAGCACGGCGATTCCTCCTTCATCCCGACCTCCCACATCTCGGTCGGCGGCATCCCCCTGCGCGAGTATCTTGCGATGCGCCAGAACGAGGTCACGGGCATCGACTTCGACGATGTGCGCAAGCAGGTCAAGGAGGCGGGCAGCCGCATCGTCGCAGGCAAGGGCTGCACCGAGTTCGGCATCGCCTCGATCGTGAGCCAGATCGTGATGTCGATCCTCCACAACGAGCGTGCCGTCATCCCTCTGTCCGCCCATCTCGAGGGCGAGTACGGCGAGTCCGGCATCTCGATCGGCGTCCCCTGCATCCTGAGCGACCAGGGCGTCGAGCAGGTGCTCGAGATCGACCTCTCCTACGATGAGCGCCAGGCAATGAGGAAGAGCTGCGACATCGTCCGCTCGAACCTCGAGAAGGTTTTCCCTGAGGCATAAGGGAAAGAAAGGCATAAGGGAAAGAAAGATAAAGGCATTAGTGAGGAAGGCTTCCTTCATGGGAGCCTTCCTCATTTTTCTAATGGCTTTAGCTTCTGCCATGCGCAGCATTGCGCAGAAAGCCGCTCGCCCAGTGGTTGGATGGCGCTGGCGCCAGGCAGCGAGGGGGAGGGCGCCATGGGGCGGAAGGCAGGCGGCCCTGCGCACGCCAGGCGGATGCACGGGCGCCGCATCGCGTCCTGGCCGGACGGAGGGCTGCCTGTTGATGTTCACTGGGAAGTGACGCAGATGGTCACCGGGAGCTGAGCGCCGTGGTCATCGGGAATTGAGCAGATTGGTCGAGGAATGGCCGTGCCCCATGCGTCAGGGGCACGGCCAGAACTATGTTTCCTCCCGGGCGGAGGCTTTGGAGAGACCCGCCCGGAAGGAGGAAGGG
>OMTG01000033.1 GCA_900313905.1 uncultured Actinomycetes bacterium
GCCACTACTACAAGTACCTGAAGGGCGAGCCGACCTCCACGAACTCCGTCGCCACGATCTTCGCCTGGACCGGCGCCCTGAAGAAGCGCGCCGAGCTCGATAATCTACCCGAGCTTGCGGCCTTCGCCGAGAAGCTCGAGCATGCGACGATCGCCACCATCGAGTCCGGCAAGATGACAGGAGACCTGGCACGGATCACGAAGCTGCCAAATCCTGTGACGCTCGATACGAAGGGCTTCATCCTGGCCATCCGCGAGGAGCTCGAGCATGAGCTCGCTGACTAGCCATCTCCCTGCAAGGCATGTGAGAGCCACATCTGATCCCACACACCTTCGTTATGCAAGCGAGGACGCTCCCCTGCTTGGGAAAGCGTCCTCGCTTCATTTCGGGCACTCAGCTCACAAGCTTCACTGCACCGGTCGGCAGATCGGCGACAAGCATCAGCTTCCCGCCAAGCGCTTCGACATACCTTCTGATGGAGTCGACAGACATGACGGAAAGATCTCCGTGTTCCATACGGGAGATCCGGTTCTGGGAAGCCCCTCATTTGAGAGCCTCTACAGATTGGATGCTGCGGCGGCCCTTTCCGCTGTCCGCCAATGGTGCCGAGAACTGGACAGCATTCCGTTCCTTCTCGGCCTCTCATGCCAATAAGCCGGCATGGGTGTTTATGAGGAGGCTATGCCATCGGATGCGTGCGCATCCGTTCAGCCATAGCCTTTCCGACTTCCCTATCATCTGTCGTGTATGCAATGATCTCGCCATCGCTTGTAGCATTCCAGCAGGCAAGCTGATGAGAGAATTCGGAAAGCTCGCTCGCTGTGCTGAAGGAGTTGACGAAGGCAGCAACCTCATCTATCAGCGACAGCTCTTCTGCACTGAAAGGCATGCCTTCTGACTGCTGCGGAACAAGCAGCTCGCCCCAGCCATGCTCCTGCAAAGTGACGGTCCCACGCTCCACAAGAATGTAGCGAATCTCGTCTTTGCGATCAATCACGGGTCCATAGGTTGCATGTGCATAGCTCAGGCCCGTGAGCGAGCAGCCATAGCGCTCGAAGCAAACCATATCGGCAAAGAAAGCAGCCTTCTGGAGCTTGGTCCAGTACAGCTCATGGCATCTGTTCGCAAGCTCATAGACGAGCATGGCAACCCGGGCAAGATTGAGCCTCCGATATCCATTTTCAGCCGAAGGCGGAATTACCTCCCGGTCCTCCAGCGACGGCAACGTCCGCGTCTTTCTTGCCACTCCATCTTCCATGTCCTGGATATGGCGCTGGACAAGGTTCCGAGACTTTTCGCTCAGCCTGGAGCCATTCTGCGACAGGAGCAAACGTGCGCCCTCCACGGTCTTTGCACTCAGGAGTGTCGTATTATGCGACAGATCAGGGACGTCGCCACGTTCATAACGATAGGCGGTCTGCTCTCCGAAGCCAAGAAATTTGCTGAACTCGCGAAGAGAGAGGCCATATGATTCACGGAGCGCCTTGATCTCATCAGGAGAGAGGATTCCATGAAGCGAGCGGTACTTGGCGTAGGCCCGTTTGAGATTCTCGCCCTCAATCCGGGAATCGCCGATAATGGTACCGCAGCATGGGCATACCGCTATTGTCTCCTCATAGCGGACGTCCTCGCCGCGCACGGAGATGACATTCGGCCTGCTATGCAGAGGAGCGCGGACCTCAGCGTCGCACTCAGGGCAATAGGTGTCCACATAACCATATTCAGCCATCTATGTCTCTCCTTTCCACATAAGCTTTCACCGATAGGCACTTGGCTCGTTCAGTATCCATACGTATCGACATCTTCAGATAGAGCATTTCGCCTTGGTAGATTGGTGCAAATTCGGCAACTGTCCACCTGTCCACTTCTCTGCATATCGGGGATCCCTGTCAGGCTCAGGTCCGTCAAAGCAGTCCTCAGGCTTCAGGGAAAGAATCACGTCGGTGAGCATCTCCATCGACATGCCCCTGCTTGACATGAACTGTATGTTCGCTTCGCGGTCAACCAGGATGAAGGAATTCTTCTCCACAAATTGTTTCAGTGACTGAGAAAGAGCTCGATAAACGCAGTTGGTTTCATGCCCCTCCTTCCCGTTATGTAATTATATGATGACATTCAATACTATGCAACCTCATTCCAGCTGGAATTGTCACCGAAAGACCTACAGGTCAGCCACCCTCCGATGGCCCTCGACCTAGGCATACGGCCGTACGTATTGATGGCTCTTCATTGCCGTCAGATCGTCTGCGTGCCCCCATATGCGGCGGAGGATTTCCTCAGATAGTCGGCCAGATGCGGCACCGTGAGCCGTTCGAAGCCACGGCCATCCGGTTCGATGACACGTTCCTTTATGAGGCTGGCGCGATACTTGCTCGCCCAGCTTGGGCTCCTTCTGCACCGCTTCGCAATATCGGAGACAGCTGCATGGGCTGGCGCCACAACAGCCACCGCCTTCACGAATTCCCTCTGTGCTGGCGTGAGCCCATCCATCAGAGGAGCGCAAACCGCATCTCCATATGCCACCACGGCTTCACCTATGCCCCGTTCCACATCAGTATGCTCGATGCAGGAAGATCCTCTGCGCTCTGCAGACTGCCACATGCAATAGCCAACAAGCTGCACCATATAGGGGTAGCCTGCTGCAGCCTCCGCCGCAGCGAGCGCATCCTCCTGGCCGATCTGCTTGCCAGACTCCCTCACTGCCTCGATGTATGCTGCACAGACATCAGTGAGCGGCAAGCCGCCGAGCACCTGCTGCCGAGCACGCCGCAGGAAGGCAAGCCTCTTGTCGTTGAGCACCTCATTGACCATCGAAGGCAGTCCTGCAAACACGAACGCGACACCGTGCCCTCTGCCATCCGGAAGGCCCTGCATCTCCTCATCCACATGCTCTATGGCATCTGCAATGGCAGCCAGATCATCTTCCGAAGCAGCCTGCATCTCGTCAATCGTGAAGAGGACGCCCTTCCCCTCCGGCATGCGCCCGAGCCTGCACTCGATTGCCTCTCCCAGATCGAGGCCAGCCGGTGCAGATGAGATGCTGGTGCTGCCGAGTCCACGTTCCACCAAGGCTGCAGCCAGACGCTCGCTTACGCCGTAGGATGCCGTATCGGAGACCACATACCAGCTGCGATCCGCCGCAATGCGCCCCAGTGCCGTGAGCATGACCGTCTTGCCCTGCCCGCTTTGCCCCGAGATGAGCATCAGGCCAGGAGCGTCCATGCTGCCGTCCAGCACGTCTTCGAAGCCATGCATGACCGAATCCCTGCCGATAAGGACAGGAGGCATCTTGCCAGCAGTCGGCTTGAATGG
>OMTG01000023.1 GCA_900313905.1 uncultured Actinomycetes bacterium
GAGAAGGCCTACGCCGACGAGTGCGACCTCGGCCACCAGTTCGACCCCGAGGAGCTCATCAATCCGGTGAGCCAGCTCACCGGCACGAAGCCCGAGCTGCGTCCGGTCGACAACTGGTATTTCGACCTCCCCGCCTTCCGTGCCGATCTCGAGTCGCTGATGGATGAGTGGGAAGCCGATCCCCAGGTCCGCCCAATCGTCACCAAGACGGTGCGCGAGAGCCTCGTCGAGCCGGTCATCTATATCCAGCAGCGCTTCCGCGAGGCATTCGAGGCCGCAGAGGCCCAGCTTCCCGAGCACACCGTGACCGAAGCCGAAGGCAGCCAGCAGTCCTTCTCCGTCAGCTTCAAGGACTGGGAGGACCGCGACCGTGCCCGCACGATCCTGGAGGATGCCGGCGTCCGCTTCCGCACCGGCAAGACGCTTCTGCCCTTCCGCCTCACCGGCAACATCTCCTGGGGCGTTCCTGCTCCCGACCTCGAGGACACGAAGGACCTCACGGTCTGGGTCTGGCCCGAGAGCCTCTGGGCGCCGATCTCGTTCGTGCAGACTGTCCTCGCGCAGGCTCCTGAAGGGCGCTACTCCTCGAAGGACTGGCATGACTGGTGGTGCGCCGACGATGCGAAGGTCTACCAGTTCATCGGCCAGGACAACATCTACTTCTACTGCATCGCCCAGCCGGCCATGTGGAAGGCCCTCGACTGGGGCCTCTTCCAGGACACGCCCGTCGCGAACTACCATATCCTCTTCATGAACAAGAAGGCATCGAGCTCAGGCGCGATCAAGCCGCCGATGGCAGAGGAGCTCCTGGACCACTACACCCCCGAGCAGCTCCGCACCCACTGGCTGAGCCTTGCGCTCGACCAGAAGGCCGTGAGCTTCTCCCCGAAGCCGTATGACACCTCGGTCTCCCACAAGGACAAGAAGACCGGCGAGGAGGTCCTCGTAAAGGACGATCCGCGCGTCGTCGATCCTGCCCTGAAGGAGTCCGCCTTCCTCACAAACATCTTCAACCGCCTGGCACGCAGCTGCTTCTATGGTGCAGCCAGGAACTGCGAGGGCCATCTGCCCGAGGTGGCGCCGGCAGATGAGGTTATCGAGGCAAGCCGCACGGCCACGCTCGAATTCGAGCGTGCCTGCTCCGTCTTCGATGCCCATGGCGCCCTGGCGATCGCAGAGGAGTACTGCCGCGCCGCGAACAAGCGCTGGGGCGACGAGTCCAAGGCAGCAAAGGACGATCAGGCTGGCTACATCCAGGCCCTGGCCAATGCCTTCCAGGCGCTGCGCTCCGTTACCCTCCTCATGCATCCGGCAACGCCCTTCGGCTGCGAGAAGATCTGCAAGCACCTTGCTTTCGATCCTGCGCTCTTCTTCAGCTGGGACCACGCCTTCGACACGATGGCAGATCTCGCCCAGGCTGCAGGCGAGACGTGCGCGACCCACCAGCTCGTGGAGCTTCCGCCACGCTATGACTTCTTCGAGAAGCACCCTTCGCAGAAATAGCACGAGCCAACGACGTTCGCTCCGGCGGACGTCGTTCCTTTCAGCGCAGTAAGGAGATTCCGATGCAGGCACCTGAGCCACCACAGCTCCATTTCCCCTCCCCCTATGAACGTCCGCACACCGCTCCTTCCTATGCCCAGACGACAGGGCGCCCCGACGGGGCAAGGATCGCTGCCTTCTGCTATGGGACCTATGGAAACTGGTCTTCTGCCCCTGACGCAGCGCCCGTTGTCTTCCTCCATGGAAACGGCGAGGAGCATGGCATCTTCGGGCCGACGATCGATGCGATAGCCGCATCGGGCAATCCTGCCATAGGGATCGACACCCGTGCCCAGGGAAAGAGCACGCGAGGCACCAGGCATCTCACCTACGAGCTCTTCGAGGAGGATGCCTTGGCCGTGCTCGACGATTGGGGTGTCGGACGCTTCCATGTGGCCGGCTTCTCTGATGGCGGCATCGAGGCGCTGCTCCTGGCCCGCGACTGCCCGGAGCGCGTGCTCTCCTGCACCGCGCTCGGCGCGAACCTCACGCCTGAAGGCATCGACGACGAAGGCTGGGATGCTGAAAGCACAGCAGCTGGCCTCGTGGCATGGGCTGACTGGATTGCAGGGCTTGGGGCTGATTCGGGCATCGATCCTGAGCTTCTCACCCCCTCGGAGCGCGAGGCGCGCACGACGGCCGAGCTCCTCCGCCTTATGGAGGAGGAGCCGCATATCGAGGCCGAGAGCCTCAGTGGCATCGCCTGCGCTGTGACCATCATGGCAGGCGAATACGATGTGATCAGGCCTGAGGAGACCCGTCGCATCGCCGATGCCATTCCTGGCGCCGATCTCACGATCGTCCCCGGCCATGGACATACGTTGCCAAAAGAGGCGGCCCCCGCCGTGACGGAGGCCGTCTTCAGGACGATGATGAGGGCGTGCGAGGAAGATCAGGCCTCGTAGCTGCCGAGGATCTTGCCCAGCCGCTCGAGCATGAGGTCGATCTGGTCGTCGGTCACGACAAGCGGCGGCAGGAACCTCAGGATCGAGTCGCCGATATGGTTGAGGATGAGCCCTGCCTCGAGGCCGCGGTCGACGACCTCCGTCGCGACCGGAATCCTGAGCTGGGCGCCACGCATGAGGCCAGCGCCCCTGACCTCTGTGACAAGGGGCAGCTGGGAAAGGCCTTCCGCGAGGTGCGCTCCGGCAGAGATGGCATGCTCGCCGATGCCTTCTGACACCATCGCTTCCACGGTCGCCCTGCCGGCAGCGCTCGCAAGGCAGTTGCCGCCGAAGGTAGAGCCATGGTCGCCTGGCTTCATGAGGGAGGCGACCTCCTTGCGGGCGGCAGTAGCGCCCATGGGGAACCCATCGCCTATGCCTTTGGCCATGCTCACGATATCCGGCTCGATGCCGGCAAGCTGGTAGCAGAAGGGGGCGCCACAGCGGAAGAATCCGGTCTGCACCTCATCGATTGCAAGCAGGATGCCATGCTTGTGGCAGAGCTCGCTCACCTGCTGGAGGTAGGCAGGATCTGCAGGCCAGACGCCACCCTCGCCCTGGATGCACTCGAGCATCACGGCACAGATGGGACCCGTCTCGGCAGGAGGATTCACGAGCGCCTGCTCGAGCGCCTCTATATCGTTCAGGGGCACCGAAGCGAATCCTGCCGGCATCGGCAAAAACGACTTGTGGAAGACATCCTGGCCGGTCGCAGCCAAGGTCGCAAGGGTCCTGCCATGGAAGCTCCGGCGTGCGCTCAGGATGCCGGTGGCACCTCCGAGCTTCGCCTCGCCCCAGCGGCGTGCCACCTTGATGGCAGCCTCGTTCGCCTCGGCGCCTGAATTCGTGAAGAACGTCTGCCAGATCGTTCCGGTCGAGCCGGTCACGTGCCCTTGCGCATCCGTCGTCTTCGAGAGCAGGTCCGAGAGGTCATGCGCAAGCTCTGCGCGGTTCTCCGCATAGTAGTAGTTGCTCGTCTGCCAGACCTTGTCGATCTGCTCGTGGAGCGCACGCGCGACCGCCGGGTGGCAATGCCCCAGGGAGGCAGCGCCTATGCCCGCGAGGAAATCGAGGTACTCCTTGCCGGTGCTATCGACCAGCACGGCTCCCTTGCCCGAGACCAGCTCGACCGGAAGCCTGCCATAGGTATGCATCACATAGGTCTCGTCCAGAGACATGAAATCAGTCATGGGACTCTCCTCCATCCTGGGTGAACATCGTGCCGATGCCTGCGTCGGTGAAGACCTCGAGCAGCAGGGCATGCGGGAAGGTGCCATTCAGCAGGTGCACTTCTGCTACGCCGGCATCGAGCGCCTCGACGATCGAGCGGATCTTCGGGATCATGCCCTGGGTCAGGGTGCCATCAGCCAGAAGACCTGCCGCCTCGTCCCTGCTCATGGATGAGATCAGGGATTCTGCATCATCCATGTCGCGGTAGAGCCCATCCACATCGGTGAGGTACACGAGCTTGTCTGCGTGCAGGGCCTGAGCCACCTCGGATGCTGCCACATCGGCATTGATGTTGTAGAAGCCATCGCCGCCGCAGCCGACGCTTGCGATCACGGGAATGTACCCATCGTCCAGGACCGACGCGATGAGCTCGGTGTTCACATGCGTGATCGTGCCGACACGGCCCAGGGCGGGATTGGTCCGCTCGACCTCGAATGTCTTGCCATCGGCTCCTGAGATGCCGACGCCCACATTGCCATAGGCATTGAGGCCCCGGACAAGCGTCTGGTTGACCTTGCCGATCAGCACCATCTGCACGGCCTCCATCGTCTCGTCGTCTGTGACCCGCAGGCCGCCTTCGAACCTGACCGGGATCTGGAGACGGGAGAGGAGGGCATTGATCGCCTTCCCGCCGCCGTGCACGAGGACGATATTGATCCCCATGAGCTTCATGAGCATGAGGTCACCGACGACCTGCTCCATCAGCTCGGGATTCTCCATCGCCGCTCCGCCATACTTCACGACGACGGTATGCCCGTTCATCGCATTGATCCAGGGAAGGGCTTCGGTCAGCACATTCGCCTTCGCGACCGCATCCACCCGGCGTTCGCGCTCTTCTGGTCTCATCGATTCTCTCCTTCGGTCCGGGCGCTAGCTCCGGTAGTCTCCATTGATGGACACGTAATCATGGGTGAGGTCGCAGGTCCAGATGCGGCAGTGGGCAAGCCCCTGCCCCAGATCGATCGCGATGGGGATCTCGTCGGCACGGAAGAGCTCGAGCATATGGTCTTCGTCGACCGGTACCGGACGGCCCTTGCGGCAGACCGGGACGCCGAGGAAGTCGATATCGACTTGGTCCTGGTCGAAGGGGACGCCGCACTTCCCTGCTGCAGCAGCTACGCGGCCCCAGTTTGCATCGTTGCCAAAGACGGCCGTCTTCACCAGAGGAGAGTTCGCGATCGAGCGTGCGACCGTCTCTGCCTCCTCGTCGGTCCTAGCGCCGACGCAATCAATCGTGATGAGCTTGGTCGACCCCTCGCCGTCAGAGGCGATCTGGCGGGCAAGCTCCTGGCAGAGCTCCTTTAGGGCAGCGCAGAAGACGGAGAAGTCATCGCTTTCCTCCGTGATGGCCGGGCCTTCGGCCTTGCCGGTCGCGATCAGGAAGCAGGAATCGTTCGTCGAGGTATCGGAGTCCACCGTGACCTTGTTGAAGCTTCCCTGCACCGCAGCGAGCAGCGCCTTCTTGGCCGAGACAGCATCGAGTGCGGCATCGGTCGTCACGACCGCAAGCATCGTCGCCATGTTCGGCTGGATCATGCCGGAGCCTTTCACGAAGCCGCCAAGATGGATCAGGGTGCCGGAGGGCAGGATGCCAGCAAGGGCTGCCTCCTTCGGATGCGTGTCTGTTGTCATCACTGCCGTCGCTGCATCATGGGCGGCATCGTTCGCGTGCGAGAGGCCCGCCACGGCCGCAGGAATCCCCGTCTCGAAGGGCCCAAGCTCGAGCTGGGGGCCGATGACGCCCGTGGAGGCGACCTCCACCTCCTCCTCAGGGCAGCCAAGCGCCTGGCTGAGCATCGCAGCCGACTTCACGGCGTGCGCATAGCCCTCTTCTCCCGTTGCGGCATTCGCGATGCCGGAGTTCAGCATCACCGCGCGGATCCTGCCCGTCGCAGCACGCTTGCGGTCAAGCTGGACCGGCGCTGCGCAGAAGCGGTTCTGCGTGAAGGTGGCGGCGCAGACCGACACATCGTCTGCAACGACGAGGGCAAGGTCCTTCCGCTCCGGATTCTTGCGGAAGCCAGCATGGATGCCGGATGCCTTGATGCCGAGAGCTGCGCACACCCCTCCCGAGCAATTGGAGAAATGGGCGGGCATGCATCCGGTGGCAGAGGCGGGCACCGGAATCGGTTCATAGGAATTCATTATGTGTTGACCTTTCGAGCAGGGACGGAAGCTCTATCCGCCAGGCGTATACGACGTCTTGTCCCCTGCCCGCGCCATCTAGGCTATGGGTGCCATCCCCAGAAGGCCTTCCGTCTCAGGAAGCCCGAAGAGAACATTGGCGCACTGGACAGCCTGTGCCGCAGCGCCCTTGCCGAGATTGTCGATCGCGCAGGAGACGATGGCCATGCGTCGTCGTCGCGTATCGAAGCCGAGGCCGACCTGGGCCCTGGCGGTGCCGGCCACAGAGGAGGTCTGCGGCATCTGGCCGGAAGGGAGCACCGTGACAAGCGGCTCTTCTGCATAGCGTGCTGTGTAGGCTGCATAGACCTCATCAGGCGCTGCATCCTGCGCAAGAGGCAGATAGACCGTCGCGAGAAGGCCGCGCTTGAGCGGTGCCAGATGCGGCGTGAAGACGACCGACATCTGCTTTCCAGCGATGCCGGAGAGCGTCTGCTCGATCTCGGGGGTATGGCGGTGATGGGCGACGCCGTAGGCCTCGACCGACTCGTCTGCATGGCAGAAATGGGTGCGTGCCGACGGCGTCCTGCCTGCTCCGGTCACACCGGAGATGGCATCGGAGATCACGAGGTCGCCTTCGACGAAGCCTGCCTCGAGGGCTGGAAGGGCCGCCAGGGCCGTCGCCGTCGGATAGCATCCAGGTGCAGCGACGAGGACCGCCTGGCCAGCGGCCCGCCTCTCTGCGAGCTTCTCAAGCCCTGCGCGGTTGAGCTCCGGGAGGCCATAGACGGCATCCTCCAGCAGCTCGGGAGAGGTATGCTTCGTGCCATACCATGCCTCGTAGACGGCAGGGTCCTTGATGCGGTAATCGGCAGAGAGGTCGACCACGCTGACGCCGAGCGCAAGGAGCTCAGGCGTCAGGGCAAGCGATGCGGTATGGGGGACGGCCAGGAAGGCGACGTCTGCCACCTTGGCGATATCTTCTGGATCAGGCTCCGAATAGGCGAGGTCGCAGATGCCTGCAAGCGCCGGATAGGTCTCGGATACCTTCGTGCCTGCTATCTTGCGGTCGGTCGCCTTCGTGAGCTCGAATGCAGGGTGCCCCAGAAGCAGGCGCACGGCCTCGATGCCCGCATATCCCGTAGCTCCTACGACGCAGGCACGTATGCTCTGAGCCATCCTGCACACCTCTCAACGATTGGGGTCCGCCGCATCTATGCAGCAACATGCATCGTTGCTGCCGCGGTCTGTGGAGTGCATCCTAGCACGCATCATGCTGTTCAGAGACCTGATGCTTCCTAATTTTTCATTTAGAAATGCTGCCGAAATAAAGAGCATCCCTCTTTCGGCAGCATTTTCCGCATTTATATTCTTATTTCTGCATAGCCTTGCCAGCAGCCGGGAATGTGACCGTGATGGTCGTCCCCTCGCCGAGCTTGCTTTTCAGGTCGATAGTGGCGTTGTGGTAGGCAGCGGCATGCTTCACGATAGCAAGGCCGAGGCCGGTCCCGCCATTGGAACGCGAGCGGCTTTTATCCACGCGGTAGAACCGCTCGAATAGCTTGGGCTGCGCCTCGTCGGGGATGCCGATGCCCGTATCGGAGACGCTCACAGTCGGCTTCCCATTGACCTGATACACCCAGACATAGACCTTTCCGCCGACACGGTTGTAGCGTATCGCGTTGTCGCAGAGGTTCGATACGATCTCATCCAGAAGCGTCCCATTGCCCAGGACGAGGCACTTCTGCCCCTCGAGCGTCAGGCGCACGCCCGATGCGGCTGCCTTGTCTGAAAGCCGGTCCACCACGTCGCGGGCGATCGAATAGAGGTCGCATTCGCTCTTCGGACCCAGCAGCTCATAGTCGCCAGCCCGTTCGCTCTCATCCATCTTGGAGAGCGTCAGGATGTCGCTCACGAGGTTCGAGAGGCGCCGTGCCGAGGAATAGATGCGGTCTGCGAACTCCGGCACGTCCTCAGGGCGCGCTATCCCATCTCGTATGAGCTCGGCAGCCCCCTGGATCGAGGCGATCGGCGTCTTCAGCTCATGCGTCACATTGGCCGTGAACTCGAGGCGGTAGGCATCCGCATCGCGGAGCTTGTCCATCTGCTCGAAGAGCTCGTTCTGCTGCTCGTTGAGGCG
>OMTG01000128.1 GCA_900313905.1 uncultured Actinomycetes bacterium
GTGCAGGTGCCGCGGCCGAGGAAGCGGGCATCCTCGTAGTGCTCGGGGTTGTACTTCGGGTCGAGCATCTTCACGAGGCCACGGATCGAGGTGGACTCGTCGGCGCCATTGTTGTTGAGGGAGCGGACATCGGCAATGATGTCAGCCATCTTGTAGATCGCGTTGTCGCCGCGCTCAGGAGCGGAGCCGTGGCAGGAGGTGCCCTTCACGTCGACGCGGATCTCCATGCGGCCACGGTGCCCGCGGTAGATGCCGCCATCGGTCGGCTCGGTCGAGATCACGAACTCCGGCTTTATGCCATCCTTGTTGTAGATGTACTGCCAGCACATGCCGTCGCAGTCCTCTTCCTGGACCGTGCCGACAACCATGATCTTGTAGCCCTCGGGGATGAGGTCCATGTCCTTCATGATCTTCGCGGCATAGGTGGCGGAAGCGACGCCGCCCTCCTGATCGGAGCCGCCACGGCCACCGATCAGCTGGTCGTCCTCGAAGCCCTCATACGGGTCGAAGTCCCAGTTGTCGCGGTTGCCGATGCCGACGGTATCGATGTGGCCATCGATCGCGATGATCTTGTCGCCCTCTCCCATGAAGCCCATCACATTGCCGAGGCCGTCGACCTTCACCTCGTCGAAGCCCAGCTTCTCCATCTCATCCTTGATGCAGGAGACGACTTCGCCCTCCTCGCAGGACTCGCTCGGATGGGAGATCATCCTGCGCAGGAATGCCGTCATGTCTGCGTTGTACGCATTCGCGGCTTCCTTGATCTTGTCGTAATCGAGCTCCTTCATCGGAATCCTCCTTGCCAGGCCGTGCGGTCTCACTTGCAGCAATCATTGTGTCTGCTAACCAAACTTTTTGTTTGGTCAATGATTATTAAAGCACGTCCGCCCCAGGATGCAAGAGCCAGGGCAAAACTTTTCGTATTTGCCGCAAACGGTCTATAAGGCCAGCTCAACGGTATGGCAGACGGGTTTCGGCGGCATGGCATGCTGTTTTCCAGGATGCTGCCAAACTTTTTGTTAGGCATCATCCGGCGCGCGACCGCGCTGTCATGCCAGACGCTGCCACGACTGGCCCTCCAGACGAAGAAGGGGTGGGCAGCCTTTGCAGCCGCCCACCCCTTGGGATGCATATCTGAAGCCTCTGAGACCCGCTCAGCGTGCCTCGTCCGTGCTCGTCCAGGCGCCGTCCCACACGATCTCGCGGTAGCGGACCGGGTCGGTGTCGCCCTCGGTCGAGAAGAGGAGGACCTGGGAATCACGGCCGAGAGCGAGCTCCTCGCGGAGCTCTGCGTAGGCAGGGTCCTCCATCAGGGAGGATATGACGCCCATGCCGACAGCGCCAGACTCGCCGGAGGTGACGGCAGGGTCGCCCTTCACAGGGGCCGCCAGCATGCGCATGCCACGGGCAGAGACCCAGTCGGGGCAGGAGACGAAGGCTGTGGCGTGGTTCCTCAGGATGTCCCAGCCAATCGTGTTGGGCTCGCCGCAGGCAAGGCCCGCCATGATGGTCTGGAGGTCGCCGCCCACGATGCGCGGATTGCCATCAGCAGCCACAGCGCCCTGATAGAGGCAGTCGGCAGCGCCCGCCTCCATAATGACGAACTTGGGAGGATTCGAGGGGAAGAGGTTCGTGAAGAAGCCGACCATCGCGCTTGCGAGCGAGCCCACGCCTGCCTGGATGAAGACATGGGTCGGACGGTTGATCTCGAGCTGGCGCAGCTGCTCTGCTGCCTCTGCTGCCATGGTCCCGTAGCCCTGCATGATCCAGGACGGGATCTTCGTGTAGCCGTCCCAGGCCGTATCCTGCACGATCACGCCGTGCTCGGTCTCTGCGGCCTCCTTGGCGGCGAGGCGGACGCAGTCGTCGTAGTTGAGGTCCTCGATCGTGACGTCGGCGCCCTCCTTCGCGATGTTGTCGAAGCGCGTCTTCGTCGTGCCCTTCGGCATGTGCACGACCGCCTTCTGGTGGAGGCGCTTCGCAGCCCAGGCGACGCCGCGGCCGTGGTTGCCATCGGTCGCCGTGAAGAAGGTCGCATGGCCGAAGTCATGCTCGAGCTGGTCGGAGGTCAGGTAATCGAAGCTGCACTCCGAGACATCCTTGCCCGTCTCCTCTGCGATGTAGCGGGCCATCGCGAAGGAGCCGCCGAGGACCTTGAAGGCGTTGAGGCCGAAGCGGTAACTCTCGTCCTTCACATAGAGGCCGCCCAAGCCCAGACGCTCTGCCATGCCAGCCAGGTCTGCAAGCGGCGTCACCGCATACTGCGGGAAGCTCCTATGGAATGCACGTGCCTTCGCCACATTCTCGAGGCTCATGATCTCGAGGTTCCTGTCTTCGCTTGCGGGCATGTGGTTTGCGACCCACTTGATCTTTGGCTCCATGGCGCTCCTCTTTCCTGCCGCTTTCCGGCATCTGCTTACAGTATAAGAAAATATGTCTTTATACCTAACTTTTTGTTTGCATCTCAATTACAGCACTTCTGCGCCGCATTGCAAGGGGCAGGTGCGCATCTCCGGCAAAAGGCTGAAGGTCGGCCCTGGACGGGCGCAGCAGGCCCCTGCTACTCCCCTGCTTCGCCTTCCTCATCCGCATCATCGTTCTGGAGCGGCTTCAGGTTCCTGCCCTCCGTGGTGTGCTCCTCAGGCGGCAGCACGCTGTTCAGGATGATTGCCATGACAGCACAGGGGGTGATGGCGGAAGTGCCGAAGATCGTGGAGATCCAGGCGGGCATGCCGGGGCCTGCAAGGGAGCCCGAGACCTGGGCGATGCCGATGCCGAAGGCGACCGAGATGCCGAAGACCGTGCAGGCGCGGGGCGTCAGGCCATCCTTAACGAGGATGCGGATGCCGTTCAGGGTGATCGTGCCGAAGACGGAGATCGTGGCGCCGCCGATGACGGGCTGGGGGATCATGAGGAGAAGTGCCGAGAGCTTCGGGCAGAGGCCAGCAGCCATGAAGACAAAGGCTGCCCCGGCGAAGACCCAGCGGTTGATGACCTTGGTGCTGACGATGATGCCGACATTCTGGCCGAAGGCAGAGGTCGGAAGGCCGCCAAAGAACGACGAGATGATGCTCACGAGGCCCTGGGCCTTGATGGCGCCGCCAATCTCGCGTTCGGTCGGCATGCGGTCCATCGATCCTGCCGAGGCAGCGGAGAGGTCGCCGATGAGCTGGACGTTGACCATGATATAGACGACGCCGAGCGTGATGCAGGCAGCCGGATTGAACTCGATCGCGTACGGCATGAACTGGGGCAGGGAGAACCAGCTGGCACCCATGACCTCAGAGGGGTCGACCATCCCGAAAGGAATGGCGATGATGCAGCCGATGATGATGCCGAAGAAGATGGAGCCGAGCTTCAGCACGCCGTGCGCAAAGTTCGCAAGCGCGAACACGACCGCGAAGGTGATGAGGCCGACAATCCAGTTGCTGACGCCGCCAAAGCCGGGCGTTCCCGCACCTCCTGCCATGTAGCGGATGGCGGTCGGATAGAGCGAGACGCCGATCGTGAAGATGACGGTACCGGTCACAAGCGGCGGGAAGAGGCCCCGCACCTTATCGTAGAAGATGCCGAAGAGGATCGCGACGATGCCGCCGACGAGCTCGGCGCCAAGCAGGACCGAGAAGCCGAACTCCGCCCCGACGGCCTGGAAGGCAGGCAGGAAGGCGAAGGAGACGCCTGTGAGGATCGGAAGCCCTGCCCCGAAGCGTCCGAAGAGCGGGAACTGCTGCAGGAGCGTATCGATTGCCGAGAGGATCAGCGCCACCTGGATGATCGCGGTCTCCTGCTCCTGCGTGAAGCCGCAGGTCGTCGCGATCATCATTGCCGGCGTAATCACGCCCGCAAACGATGCAAGGACATGCTGGAGCGACATGGGCACGAGCGACCCCAGAGGCGGCACGCCACGGCGTCTGAAGAGCGCCTCATCGAGTTCCTGCTCCGTCTTGACCTGTTCTGCCATGTTGCCCTCCCCAGGCGCAGCTGCGCCCCTCTCAGGAATGCTTTGCAGAACATAATATAAGTCTGTAAGGCTAACAAACTGTTTGTTTTTTCATTCCTGATGCATGAACGGTCGCATCGGAACCGCAGACGGCAAGAGGGCGGCAGGCCTCAATCCGGCGCCCATAGGTACGCTACGATGGGGACGGGAAATCATCTGACATGAGGAGCCGCATCCATGAACGAGAGCACTGCCAAGATGCCTGCACCGACCGAGCTCATCCGTGCCAGCGAGGCGCGCGAGCTCGCAGCATCCGCCATTCCCGGACGCGAGCAGGCTGCGGCAGACACCCTTGCAGCAAACGCCCTGCGCTGGGCGATGCACAATGCCCAGGGACAGACCAGCACCCGCATCAGGACCTATGCCGCCTTCGGGAAGCACTCGATCAGGCTCAAGTTTGCGCCGGGCGAAGATGATGGCAGCGGGGATGGCAACGCCTTCTACAACGATCTGGTCGCGAACAGCAATGTGGAGGTCGCCGATGCGATCTCCGATATCATCCACGGGCGTCCGCAGACCCTCATCTCCCCTATCCAGGAGATGCGGCTCACGAATGAATACAATGCGAAGCTTGTCGGCTTCCTCAGGAACCTGCACCGCGCCGGCTATGAGGTGAAGGCAGGGGAAGAGCTTCTCAAGGAGGGCGTGCACGACAAGAGCACGATCGAGGTGAGCTGGTAGGATGCACCCGGCCTGGCCGGGTGCATCCTGCATGATCTAGCTTACTGCTCCTGCTTCGTGCCCACGACGCCGTCCAGGGCATCCACGGCCTTCTCGACCGCGTTCACGATGTTCTCGTAGCCGGTGCAGCGGCAGAGGTGCCCCGAGAGCTGCTTTCTGATCTCATCGCGGGTATAGGTCTTGCCCGAGCGCTCCATCTCGATTGCGCTCATGATGATGCCCGGGATGCAGAAGCCGCACTGGACGGCGAATTCGTCGATGAAAGCCTGCTGGACCGGGTCGAGCGTGCCGTCTTCCTTCTGGACGCCCTCGATCGTGAGGATGTCCTTGCCCTGTGCCCAGTCCGTGAGGTAGAGGCAGGAGTCGGTCGCCACGCCGTCGATCAGGACGGTGCAGGCGCCGCATTCCCCGACCTCGCAGCCCCGCTTGGTGCCGGTGAGATGGAGACGGTCGCGCAGCGTATCGAGGAGCGACTCGCGCGGATCATAGCCCACCTCGACATGCTTGCCATTTATGGTGCAGCTGAGGATGCGCATTGCCATCAGATATCAGCCCCTCCCTTGCGTGCAGCATAGATGAGCGAGCGGCGCGACATCTCGCCGATGAGCTGCAGACGGAAGTCCTTCGAAGCGCGCCAGGAATCGCGCGGATGCGTCTCCGCCTGGGCAAGGGCGCCAATCTTCTCGGCCGCCTCCGCGACGCTGAGCCCGCGCACGGCATCCTCTGCCGCCCTCGTGCGGATGGGGGTCGGTGCCGCGACGCCGAAGGCGAGGCGAATATCGTCGATTGTCGTGTGGTCCTCTGCGAGCTTCACGAGGCAGCAGCACCCCATGGTTGCGATCTCGAGAGCCCGGCGCTTGCCATACTTGAAGTAATAGCCGGTGAAACCCTCGTAGTGGCTCTGGGGGATGCGGATCTTAACGAGAATCTCGTCGCGCTCCTTCGTGCACTTGCCCGGGCCTGCATACCACTCCTCGATGGGGATCGTGCGCTTCCCGCGGACGCTCACCACATCGAGCAGCGCGCCATAGGCAAGAAGCGTCGAGGCCGTGTCTGCCGACGTGGCGGCATTGCAGATGTTGCCGCCGATCGTGCCAGAGACGCGCAGCTGCGGGCCGCCCGGCGTATCGCAGGCATCGCCCAGGGTCGGCACGGTCTTCTGGATAATCGGGCTTGTCGTGACATGGTGGAACCAGGTGATGGGGCCGATCTCGACCGTCCCATCATCTGCAAGCGTCACCCCGTCGAGCTCATCGGAGAGTCCATGGATCGAGACGAGATGGGCTCCTGCCAGCTTGCCGCTCCTGACCTTCACGAGGACATCCGTGCCGCCTGCAATCACGAGGGACTCGGGGTCTTCTGCGAGCGCCCGGCAGGCATCCTCGACGCTCGTCGCCTCGTACAGGGATTCGATATCGTACATCAGATGAGCCCCTCCCTCTTGAAGCCCTCGACAAGACGCTGCGGGGTCATGGGCATGTGGTAGAACTTCACGCCAGTGGCGTTGAGGATCGCATCGCGGATGGCAGGGGCCAGGGAGATGATCGGCGTCTCGCCGACCGCCTTGTTCCCGTACGGCCCGGTCGGATCGTCAGATTCGACGAAGTCGGCCTTGAGGTCCGGCAGGTCCATCATGGTCGGGATCTTGTAGTCGAGCAGCGTATCGTTCAGCACGCGGCCGGTCTTGGGATCGACCTGGACCTCCTCGGAGAGCGCAAAGCCGATCGACTGACCCATGCCGCCATGCACCTGCTGCTCGACGAGCTTCGGGTTGATCAGGCGTCCGTTGTCCTGGACCGAGATGATGCGGTCCACCGTGACCTTGCCGAGCGGCATGTCTACCGTGATGTCGGCGAAGGTGCAGCCGGTCGCGATCGCGTTGGTGTGGACATTGGCTGTCGCATAGGCGCTCAGCTGGTCGTTATCGTCGAGGTTGTAGTAGGCCTCGAGCGCAAGCGACGCGAGGGTCGTGACCTTGTGGCCGCAGGCATCGAAGATCGCATGGTCGCGCAGCTCGAGGTTTTCCCCTGCCGCCGGATAGAGCCGATGCGCAAATGCCAGGATCTTCCCCCTGAGCTCCTCTCCTGCCTTCTTGCAGGCCGTGCCGGAGACATAGGTCTGCCTCGATGCATAGGCGCCCGCATCATAGGGGGCCACATCCGTATCCTGGAAGGAGACGATGTGCACGTCCTCGGTGTCGATGCCGATGGCCTCAGCTGCCATCTGGCAGAAGACCGTATCGGCTCCCTGGCCAATCTCGGTGGCGCCCATCTGGAGCTGCACGGTGCCGTCCTGGTTGAGCGTCACGCGCGCGGTCGCCGTCTCGAGGGCGAAGGGCGCGACTGCCGTCTTGTAGACGAATAAGGCGACGCCGATGCCGTGGCGGATGGGCCCTGTCTGGTTGGCGTATTCCTTGCGCTTCTCGTCCCAGCCAATCCACTTCCGGCCCTTCTCGGCGCACTCAGGCAGCATGCAGGTATGGGCCGCCACGGCGCCGCCCGGCGTGAACTCGTCTACGAAGCCTTCGCGGATGCAGTTCTTGAGACGGAACTCGAGGCCATCCCAGCCATTGTCGTAGGCGATGTCGCCCATCAGGCACTCGGCGGTCCAGACGCCTTCCGGGACGCCGTAGGCACGCATGGCGCCGGTGTGGGGGCCATTCGTATAGACCGTCCAGGCTTCGCTGCGCGATGCCACCTCGTTCGTGTGGTAGAGCCAGCGGAAGGAGTTGACAGAGTTGAGCACGAGGGCATGCCCATGATGGATGTAGCCGCCCGTGTTGGACCAGCCACGGATCGAGCGGGCATGCAGGAGCATATCGTCGCCGTAGGAGGCCTCCACATCGAAGGACTTGGGCTGGCGTCCGGACGTATCCCAGAAGAGCTCCTCGCGGGAGAGCTCGAGGCGCACGCAGCGCCCTCCGAGCTGCTGGCAGATCCAGGCATTGAGTGGCTCGTAATGGATATCCTGCTTCGTGCCGAAGCCGCCGCCGATATAGGGCTTGATCACGCGGACCTGGCCCCAGGGGATGCCCAAGGCCTGGCCGATGACGCGGCGCATGATGTGGGGGATCTGGGTCGAGGCGACGCAGACGAGCTTGCCTGCCTCCATGTAGCAGAACGAGGTGCAGGTCTCGATGTGGACCTGGGACTGCTCGCCCGTCTCGGTGTGGATCTCGATGTGGTGGTAGGCAGGATCTCTCAGTGCCTCATCGACGGTCTTGTAGCCCGCCTTTGCGAGGTTCTCCTCGCTCGTGAGCGCGCAGGTATGGGCAATCAGGTTGTCTGGACGGATGTCCTGGACCGGATGCTCGGTCCCCTTGAGGGACTCCTTCGCATCGTAGACGACCGGCCACTCCTCGTACTCCACCTTGATCTTGCGCAGGGCCCGGTCGCAGGCGACCGTGTCCTCCGCCACGACGCAGGCGATATTGTCGCCGTATATGCGGACGCGGCTGTCGAGCAGCTTGCGGTCTGCCAGATCGCGCTTCTCCGCATGGCTGTCTGCATACCACGGATGGCCTGCGACCGGATAGGTCCAGTCAGGCACATCGAAGCAGGTGAAGATCTTCACGACACCTGGGACCTTCTCCGCCTCCGACGTGTCGATCGAGAGCACGCGCCCATTGCCGATCGTCGCATGCAGGATGCGTGCTTCAAGACAGGGCTTGGGGCAGAGGTCGTCGGTGAACTTCGCACGTCCTGTCACCTTGTCGAATGCATCGACGCGCGCAACCGGACGGCCGACCTCCTTCAGCTTTTCCATGGATGGCTCCTCTCCTCGAAACCGTCATATAGAAGTATACAGGCCGGCAGGGCCACAAGAGCCCTCCCCGCTCTGGCTGCAGAAGCAGAACGGGGAGGAAACGGGCTGCCGGGCAGTGTTTCTAGAGCACGCGCCTGCCTGCGACATACTTGCCGGCGACTTGACCGCCCTCGCCGGAGAGATAGACGAAGCGCTCGAGCCGCTCCGCGAGGCTCAGGTCCCGCGGCGTGCGGAGCTTCGCATCGTCGAGAACCACGGCATCCAGCTCATAGCCTTCCTTGAAGGTGCCGACCTGGCCGAAGACCGAGCCGCCGCCTGCGGTTGCGAGATAGAAGGCCTCTGCCACGGAGAGCGGGGCAAGCTTGTCGTCGACCAGCCGCCACCTCAGCTTGGAGACACCCACCGCATCGCCAATGGCACGGAACATGCTGAGCGTGGCGCCTCCTGCCACATCGGTGCCGATGCCGACGGAGATCCCCTCGTCCAGGTAGCGGCGGATCGGGGCGATGCCCGAGGAGAGCATCATGTTCGACTGCGGGCAGTGGGCGATGGTCACGTGGTTGGCCTTGAGGATCTCCATCTCCTCATCTGGGCACCAGTTGCAGTGCGCCATGATGGCAGGCGCATCGCCTGCCAGCTGCCCTGCCTTCTCGTAGGTCTCGCCGTAGCAGGAGGACCACGGGCAGAGCTCCTTCACCCAGCCGATCTCGGAGAGGTTCTCCGAGAGATGCGACTGGAGCGGCAGGCCATATTCGGCACGGAGCTCGCCTATGCCACGCATGAGGTCATCCGAGCAGCTCGGCGTGAAGCGTGGCGTGAGGATCGCCTGGGTCCGCTCATATCCCTTCTTCTCCACATCGGCAAGCCACTGGCGCGTCTCTGCCAGCGAGGACGCAGCCGACTCTTCGCAGAGGTCGGCAGATCCGTTGCGGTCCATGTTGACCTTGCCGACCATGGTGCAGAGCCCGGTTGCCTCAAGCTTGTCCATGAGGAGCTCGGTCGCCTCCACATGAAGGGTCGCGAAGATCACGGCACGGGTCGTGGCAGAATGCAGGAGGTCTGAGGCGAAGATATCGTAGGCACGCTCCGCATAGCTGAGGTCGCGGTATTTCGCCTCCTCGGGGAAGGTATGGGTGTTGAGCCAGTCGAGCAGCTCCAGATCCATCCCGAGGCCACGGAACGCATACTGCGGTGCATGGAGATGGATATCGACAAGTCCTGGCACGACGAGCATGCCGCTCCTGTCATCGACCGGCACGCCCGCATAGCGCTCCGGCAGCTCGCTGAAGACGCCCTGGCAGATGCCATCCTCTGAGACGAGATAGCCACCCTCCATCGTGGCGAGCTCTTGGGGCGTCTTCGACCAGACGATATCCCCCTTGATAGCGAATGCATTCTTGCACATGGTCCACCACTCCCTTCGGAGCCATCAGGCTCGCTTTGCGATCAGATGAAGAAGTACTTCAGGCAGAACAGGACGAACAGGACCCACATGACGCCAGAGATCTTCCTGCGGCATTCGGCGCCCGACACCGCATTGATCGCTACATACGAGATTATCCCAAGCGAGATGCCTTCGGCGATCGAGTACATGAACGGCATCGCGACGATCGCGATGAAGGCAGGCATGGCCTCGGTCGGGGTGCCCCATGCGATCTGCGTGACGGCGCCGAACATCATGAATCCGACGACGACAAGCGCTGGAGCGGTCGCGAAAGCGGGAATCGCAAGGAAGATCGGCGAGAGGAAGAGCGAGGCGAAGAAGAGCACGGCGCAGGTGACGCTCGTGAGGCCGGTGCGGCCGCCCTGGGCGATGCCAGCCGTGCACTCGACAGCTGTCGCCGTGGAGGAGGTGCCCAGAAGGCCTGCAAGCATCGTGGCGAGCGATTCTGCCAGAAGGGCGCCCTTCACATTGGGGAGCTTGCCCTCCTCGTCGAGCAGCCCTGCCTTCGAGGCAGCACCAATCAGCGTGCCGATCGTATCGAAGAGATTCGTGAACAGGAAGGCGAAGACGACCGAGATGAACCCGACCGATGCGATGTCCGCAAAATCGAGATGGAAGGCGATCGGCGCGATCGAGGGCACCGAAAGGCCGCCCGAGAAGTCAGGCAAAAGGCTCGAGAAGCCTGATGCCGGATCGGGCACATAGATGCCTGCAAGCTGGCAGACTATGCCCAAGCCCCAGGTGATGAGGATGCCGAGCAGGATGCTGCCACGGACATTGCGGCAGGAGAGGATCGACGTCACGATGATGCCAAGAAGGGCAAGGAGCGCCGAGATGCCGGCCGTGCTGAAGGTGCCCTCCTGGATGGATGTATGGAAGTTGAACATCGCGACCAGCGTGGATTCGCTCGAGATCACGAGCCCGGAATTCTTGAGGCCGATGATCGTGATGAAGAGGCCGACACCCGCCGTGATCGCATACTTCAGGTTCACGGGGATGGCATTGAAGATGGCCTCGCGCACATTCGTGAGCGACAGGATCACGAAGATGATGCCCTCGACGAAGATGGCCGTGAGCGCCACCTGCCAGGGGTAGCCCATGCCGAGACAGACCGTATAGGCGAAATACGCATTGATGCCCATGCCAGGCGCCAGGATGAAGGGATAGTTCGTGAGTCCCGCCATGAGGAGGGTGCCGATGGTCGAGATGAGCGCCGTCGCCGTGAACAGGGCGCCCTGTGGCATGCCGGTCGCAGAGAGGACCGACGGATTCA
>OMTG01000026.1 GCA_900313905.1 uncultured Actinomycetes bacterium
TCCATCGCCTCGTCCTCCTCCTCAGGCTCCAGGAAATCGAGGACGCACTTGATCAGCGCTTCGGCGCCTTTCGTGTTGACCTGGAAGAAGGAGGGGGCGGAGATGAGCATCGTGTGGTCGAGCAGGCGTTCGGACCAGTGGCCCGCGCCGTCGAGACGCTCGATGCCGGCAATCTTGCGGGCCTTCGTCGGCCCCTTTGTCATCACCCGCACGAGTGAGGTGATGTCGGCGGCGTCGCCGATCACCTTGGCCGCATTGGCCCTGGGGAAGGCAGAGGGCTGCGTCCAGAGGGCGACTTCGGTCGCATGAGTCCTGGCCGAGGTGCGGATGCCGATGCGCTCGAAGGAGAGGCCATGGGAGTTCGCGAGATAGGTGACCGAGCCCGAGATGGCCTTCACGAGCTTCTCGGAGCCCTTCTGGAGAAGCGGACAGGAGCTGACCTTCACGATGCTGTCATCGGAAGCAGCATGCATCCCGACGATGCTCCTTTTGCCTTGCTGGGAGAAGGCAAGCTCCACCTTGTTGCGGTAACCCCACGGCTCTGAGGGCGCCAGTATGGGCAGGACCAGGCTTTCGGCCCGCTTCTCATCCATATGGGCGATGTGCATGAGATTGTCGACCAGGTTGCGGCGCTTGGCCTCAAGCTGGGCGGGATAGGCGATATTGCCCCAAGGGCAGCCTCCGCAGATGCCGACAAAGGGACAGGGCGCCTTGACGCGCGAAGGCGAAGGTTCGAGGATCTTGACGATCTTCGCCTTCGCATAGCGCTTCGTGTCCTCGACGATCTCGGCCTCCACGGTGTCCCCGGGGATGCCGCCCTGCACGAAGACCGCCTTTCCGTCGGCATCGCGGGCTATAGCGTCAGGGCCATAGGTCAGGCGGTCGATCGTGAGCGTGCAGGCTGCGTGTCTAGAGTTTGGTGCCTCGGGCATGGATCACTTCTCGCTTCCGGTGAAGAGGACCTTGAAGGCCTTGGTGAAGAGCTCTGCAGCGCGGGCCCAGCGCTTGTCGTCTGCAGGGATGGACGCAGGATAGGATGCCTGCGGTGCTGCATGCCTTGGTGCGGCAGGTGCCGGCTGGGGTTCCTGCCTGGCAGGCTCTGGCCGTGCCGGTGCGGCCTTCTCCGGTGCGGGTGCCGGTGCAGGAGCGGATGCGGGTGCGACAGCAGGCTGAGGCTCCGGTGCCGGTGCAGGTTCAGGCTCAGCCTCCGGTGCAGGCTCTGCGGCAGCAGGTTCTGCCTGGGCTGCGGCTTCGGCTTCCTGCTCCTTCTCGGCAGCTGCCTCGATCTGGGTCTTGTCCGCCTCGGTCACAAGCGGCACCAAGGTCTCCTTGATCTCGGGGATCGGTGCAGACTCGCGTCCTGGATGCGAGCGCCTCCAGGCAAGCTGCATGAGCTCGTCCTGGCTCGAGATGGCAGGCTCACCCTCCTTGCGCTCGATCGGCTCCCAGGTGCCATCAGCGGTGAGCTGGCGTGCCTTCACGTTGTCGGCGAGCTGGAGGTTCATGTAGGTGAGGACGAGCTGGCGGCAGATCGGATCCTTCACCGGGTAGGCGATCTCGACACGGCGCTCCGTGTTCCTTGTCATCATATCTGCCGATGAGAGGTAGACCATATCGACCTTGGCGCCGAAGGCATAGACGCGGGCATGCTCGAGGTAGCGGCCGACGATCTCGCGGACGACGAGCCCGTCGGTCTTGCCAGGGACATTGGCCTTGATGCAGCAGATGCCACGGACGATCAGCATCATGCGGACGCCAGCCTCGCAGGCCTCGGAGATCTTGTCGATCACGTCGCGGTCGGTGAGGGAGTTCATCTTCAGGAAGGCCTGGGCAGGCTCGCCAGCGCGGGCACGGGAGATCTCGCGGTCGAGGCCGCTCATGATTTGTGGTTTCAGGCTGACTGGCGCGACGCGCAGGTACTTGTAGTGGCCTGCGAGGTTGCCGAGCGACAGGTTGCGGAAGAAGGCGTTGCCATCCTCGCCGATGCCCGCATGTGCCGTCATGAGCATGAAGTCGGAGTAGAGCTTCGCGGTCTTCTCGTTGAAGTTGCCGGTGCCGAGGCAGGTGATGCGCGTGAACTTGCCGTTGTCGTGATAGGTGATCTGGCAGATCTTGGAATGGACCTTGTAGCCCTCCTGGCCGTAGATGACCGTGCAGCCAGCATCCTCCAGGCGCTCTGCCCAGGCGATGTTGTTCGCCTCATCGAAGCGGGCGCGGAGCTCCATCAGGACCGTGACATCCTTGCCGTTCTCGGCGGCAGCGATCAGCGACTCGCAGAGGCGGGAGTGCTTCGCGACGCGGTAGAGCGTGATCTTGATCGTGATGCAGTTGTCATCCGAGGATGCCTCGCGCAAAAGATCGAGCAGGGGATCCATCGACTCATACGGATAGAAGAGGAGCACATCGTGGTCCTCGATCTGGTCCCGCATCGGGGTGCCCTTCTTGACCATAGGCGATGCCTGCGGCTCGAAGGGAGGGTAGAGCAGGCTTGCGCGCTCGGACTTCGGGAGCATGTCCTCGAGGCCGAAGATGTAGCCCTGGTCGAGGGAGGAGCGGACATGGAAGACGCGCTCCGGCGTGAGGCCGAGCTCCTTCATGATGAGCTTCTCGTTCTTCTTCGAGAGCTCGCCTCTGACCTCGAGGCGGATCGGCTGCAGGCGCATGCGCTTGCGCAGCACCTTCTTCATATGGTCGCGGTAGTCTTCCTCTTCCTCGACGCCTTCGCCGTCGGGGTCGATATCGGCATTGCGCGTGACGCGGATGACGGCTGCGCTCGTCGGCACATAGGAGCCGAAGCAGCTGCCGAGCTCCTGGATGATGAGCTCCTCGAGCAGGACATAGCGGACATGGCGGTCATCGCCCGGCAGGGAGACGACGCGGTCGAGCGAGGGCGGGACCTCGACGAGGCCGAGGACGCCAGACTCCTCCGGGCCGTCGAGCGAGCATACGACATACTGGATGCCGTTGCGCAGGTTCGGGAAGGGATGCCTCGGATCGATCACGATGGGGGAGATGACCGGCGCGACCTGGGTCTCGAAGGTGCGGCGCAAAGAGACATTGTCGGCATCCGTGAGCTTGGAGGAAGCCACATGGATGAGGCCATGCTTGGCAAGCGCTGCCTCGAGCTCCTCGTAGGCCCGGTCATGCTTCTCGAGGTACTCCGGCAGGAGCTTGAACACCGTGGCGAGCTGCTCTGAGGGGGTCATGTTGCTCTTGTTGTCGGACGGCTGCTTCTTCAGGGCCGAAAGGTCCGTGAGGCCGCCGATGCGGATCATGAACCATTCGTCGAGGTTCGAGGAGAAGATCGAGACGAACTTGTAGCGCTCGAAGAGGGGCACGTCCTGGTCGAAGGCTTCGTCGAGCACGCGGTTGTCGAAGCGCAGCCAGCTCACCTCACGGTTCTGGGTGTAGGAGAAATCGCGCTCCTGCTTGTCGGCCTGCTTGGGCTCGTCCTTCTGGGCCTCGGGCGCCTTGGCAGCTTCAGGCGTGGCTGCTGGGGCCTCTGCCTTCTCGGCAGGGACGCTTTCGTTGTTCGGTGCTTCCTTTGCCATGGAATCTTCCTTTTGTCGATGTGCGCGCAGCTCTCCTGCGCGGGTTCGTGCATAGCTGCCTCATATTCTAGCAACTCGTTCTTCAGGGGGATGTAAAGCTCTGGTGGTTACACCCAGTTCGTCGGTTGGTAACATTCATTTGGCCGCAGGCGCGCTATCCTAGGGACGCAACACGTTTCCAACCAAATCGGAGGAACTACATGAGCGTGAACCTCAGCGGCCGCAACTTCCTGAAACTCCTCGACTTCACCCCTGATGAGATCCGCTATCTCCTGGATCTCTCTGCCGACCTGAAGCGCAAGAAGCATGCTGGCGAGCCCCATCGCTATCTCGAGGGGAAGAACATCGTGCTCCTCTTCGAGAAGACCTCGACCCGCACCCGCTGCTCCTTCGAGGTGGGCGGCCACGACCTCGGCATGAATGTGACCTATCTCGATCCCGGCTCCTCCCAGATGGGCAAGAAGGAGTCGATCGAGGACACGGCCCGGGTCCTCGGCCGCATGTTCGATGGCATCGAGTACCGTGGATTCGCGCAGGAGCGCGTCGAGACGCTCGCGAAGTATGCCGGGGTGCCAGTCTGGAATGGCCTCACGACCGAGTTCCATCCGACCCAGATGATCGCCGACATCCTGACGATGCGCGAGGAGTTCGGCGAGGACCTCGCGGGACGCAAGCTCACCTTCATGGGCGATGCTCGCAACAATGTCGCGAACTCCCTCATGGTCGTCTGCGCCAAGCTCGGCATCGACTTCTGCGCCTGCGGGCCCCGCGAGAACATGCCTGAGGAGTCCCTCGTGAAGACCTGCGAGGAGATTGCCGCCGAGACCGGCGCCAAGCTCACCTTCACGTCCGATGTCGCCGAGGGCGCGAAGGATGCTTCCGTCATCTATACGGACATCTGGGTCTCCATGGGCGAGCCGGACGAGCTCTGGGGCAAGCGCATCGAGCTCATGCGCCCCTACCAGGTGAATGCCCAGGTCATGTCCTATGCTGCTCCTGATGCCATCTTCATGCACTGCCTGCCGAGCTTCCACGACCGCCATACGACGATCGGCGAGAAGATCTTCGAGCAGTACGGCCTGCCTGAGCTCGAGGTCACGAACGAGGTCTTCGAGGGGCCGCGCTCCCGTGTCTTCGACGAGGCGGAGAACCGCATGCACACGATCAAGGCGATCATGTATGCGACGCTGAAGGATCCCGAGGACTAGGATCCAGGACATATCGGCAAGAAAAGGGGGCTTCCATCCGGCTGGATGGAAGCCCCTCTCCGTTTCAGATGCAGGGACGCGGTCCTAGTACACCATGCCCATGGCCTCGCGGACCTCTTCGAGGGTCGCCTCGGCGATCTCCTCGGCCTTGCGGTTCCCCTCATGCAGGACATCCTGGATGTAGGGGAGGTCGTTCTCGTACTGGTGGCGGCGTTCGCGGATCGGGGCGAAATACGTGTTCACGGCCTCGGTCGTGTAGCGCTTGAGCTGGCCTGCACCGCCCATCCCGATCTCGTCTGCGATCTCCTTCGGGTCGCGGCCCGTGCAGATGCCGGCGGTCGTGAGGAGGGCAGAGACGCCCGGGCGCCCCTCGGGATCGAAGGTGATGTTGCGCTCGGAGTCGGTCTTCGACTTCTTGATGAGCTTGGCGGTCTCAGCTTCCGTCATCGATATGGAGATGGCGTTGCCGTAGGACTTGCTCATCTTGCGGCCATCGAGGCCCGGAAGGAGCGGCGTCGAGGTGAGGAGCCCTGCCACCTCCGGGAAGACCTTCGCATGGAAGCGCTCATTGAAGCGGCGGCCAATCTTGTCCGTGACCTCGATGTGGGGGAGCTGGTCGCGGCCGACCGGCACGATGTTGCCCTTGCAGAAGAGGATGTCGCAGGCCTGGTGGACCGGATAGGTGAGGAGGAGCCCCGTGAGCGTGTGGCCGGAGGCCTCCTGCTCAGCCTTGACGGTAGGGTTGCGCTCGAGCTCGGACTTCGAGACGAGGGACAGGAAGGGGAGCATGAGCTGGTTCTCTGCCGGCACGGCGGAATGCGTGAAGATCATGGTCTTCTCCGGGTCGATGCCGCAGGCGAGATAGTCCATCACCATGTTGTATACATTGTCGCGTATATGCTCGGTGGTGTCGCGGTCGGTGATGACCTGGTAGTCGGCGATCACGATGTTGGTCTTGACGCCGAGGTCCTGGAGGCGGACACGCTCGCGGATCGTGCCGAAGTAGTGGCCGAGGTGGAGCCTGCCGGTCGGACGGTCGCCGGTCAGCATCGTGTAGCCATCGGTCTTGCCGGACTCGATGTCTGCCTGGATCTTGTTGGAGCGCTCGAGCGCGGCTTCGTAGCTGCCTTCATTGGGCATAGTGGATCTCCTGCCTTATGCTTTGTTTGTAACGGTTGGATTTGCATATCCAGCCGAGGTATACACACAAGTTACTATGGTACGACAAGGTGCCGGCAAAGAATGCCAGATGGCTATATTATAAAGGGAGTTCAGAGCAATTGCGCTCAACGTGCCGGTCGTCGAGGGAGGAGTCTTTGCATGCCCAGTTCCTGTGGCTTCGATGCAGACAAGACCGCCATACGACAACAGTACCTGATCATGCGTCGTGCCACCTCGTCGGTGGTGCGTGAATCAGCAGATGAGCTCATCAGGAAGCAGCTGGAGCGGCTTCCCGAGTACCAGAAGGCCGAGCTCGTGCTCTCCTATGTCTCCTTCGGAGACGAGGTGGACACCCATGCGATCATCGAATCTGCCCTTGCGGCAGGAAAGCAGGTCGCGGTCCCTCTGAGCGTGAAGAAGGAGAAGAGCCTCCGCTTCTATACGATAACAAGCACGGCAGATCTGCGTCCGGGGATGCTTGGCATCATGGAGCCGGTGCCGGATGAGGAGCGGCTCGTGACGCCTGAGATGGGGAAGGGCTCTGTCTGCCTCGTGCCGGGGCTCGTCTTCGACGGCGAGGGCTTCCGCATCGGGTATGGCGGAGGATACTACGACCGATTCCTTGCCTTCTACATGGGCGAGAAGCTGGGCCTTGCCCGCACGATGCAGGTGAGCTCGAATCCGCTGCCGCGCGGTGCGCACGATGTGCATGTGGATACGCTCGTGACGGAGCAGGGATCGTTCCGCATCAGCCTGATCTAGCCAGAGCAGAAGATGTCTGCGCATGGAAAAG
>OMTG01000058.1 GCA_900313905.1 uncultured Actinomycetes bacterium
CCCCGGAAGGGCCTAGCCAGCATGGAGTTCACCCACGGAAACCCGCGAAGCCTCTTTAATTGTGCTTGTCACAATTACGGAACGATTATGTCACGATTAGCAGGATGGAAAAGTGGTTTCAAGAATGGGCATAGCAGCATCAGCCAATCGACGAATAGGCATATGATCTGGGAATATGTTGCGAATACGGGCTAATTGCCCCACTAATTGTGACATGAGACGATTAAATTGTGCTTGTCACAATTGCGGAACGATTATGTCACGATTATCGGGGCGATTGCCGTCTTGGAAGTCCTCTATCTGGGAGCTCTTCTCATGATGGCAAGAGAGCTCTTCAAGCTGTCGACCAGCTCTTCGCTCATCCCATCAAGATTCCCCAAGCCGATCACGCCTTCGTCCAGAAGCTGGCAGAGCGTCGGGTACATGCTCGAGCGTGAGAGCGTGGCATCGACGCCGGAGCTCTCCTTGTCTCGGCGGATGCTCTTCTCAAGCTCCCAGAAACGCTCTTCGGGGCTCTTCTCTTCGTTCTGCAGAAGCTCGATGTAGCCTTGCTCGAGCTTTGACATCCAAGCCCTCTGCCAGATTGGCAGCCGCGCACGGAAGAGCTTCCAGTCCGATTCCTTCACCTGCGTATCCATGGCTGCCTCCTGCTCTTCTGGATGCTGGCTCCATGATAGGTGGAGATTGGGCTCTCCATGTGCCCCAATGCTGCCGGCTCGGCCAAGGGTTCCTTGTGCTTCGTCTGGCCAGCTGGGAGGAAGGCCTGGATTGCATGGGGCTGTGCATTTTCTGCATGGAAAGCAGCGCTTGCGATGCCGTCTGCGGAATGGTGCGGGCCATGACGGAAACCTCTGAGATAGGGGATTGACGCAGATGCGATAGCTCCGTATACTTCGAAGCTGAACATATGAGCATTCATTCATATCTACTGGTAAAAGAGACGATGAGTGCTGCAAGGAAGGAGCCTGGAAAGGTCTTGAGGCGCTCGGAGAGGGGACATGATGGGATGCGCATGCTGCGGCCATGATGAGGACAAGGATGAGGAGAAGCCCTGCTCGTGCTGCGAAGCAGAAGGGGAGGACGAGGATGACGACGATGAGGACCCGGAGGTCCTGAAGAAAAAGATCCTCATCTCTGCCATCCTGCTCGTCGCTGCCGTGATTGTGACCCACATCTGGGAATTCCCGCTCCTGGTCCAGCTTGTGCTCTTCCTGCCGGCCTATCTGGTGGCAGGAGGGTCCGTCCTCAAGGAGGCAGGGGAGAACCTCGTGGCAGGCCATCCCTTCGACGAAGATTTCCTGATGGCAGTCGCCACAGTGGGAGCGCTCCTGATCGGCTTCATCCCGGGTGGCGATCCGATGTTCGCAGAGGCTGTCTTCGTTATGCTCTTCTTCCAGGTAGGGGAGCTCTTCGAAGGCATCGCCGAAGGCAATTCCCGCCGCTCCATCTCCCAGCTCATGGATATCCGCCCTGATACAGCCAATGTGGAGCGCAACGGTGAGGTCGTGGTCGTCGATCCGAACGATGTAAAGATCGGTGAGGTCGTCGTGATAAAGCCAGGCGAGAAGGTGCCGATGGATGGCACCATCATCGAAGGCTCATCTTCGCTCAATACGGTCGCAATCACCGGCGAGTCGGTGCCGCGTGACGTCGAGGCAGGCGACGATATCATCTCGGGCTGCGTCAATGTCTCGGGCGTGCTGCGCGTGAAGGTCACGAAGGTCTTCGGCGAGTCCACGGCAGCGAAGATCCTCGATCTCGTCGAGAATGCTGGCGAGAGCAAGTCGAGGAGCGAGAACTTCATCACCCGCTTCGCGAAGGTCTATACGCCGATTGTCGTCTATGCCGCCATCGCGGTGGCGATCATCCCGCCTCTTGCCTCGGGCAACTTCATGGGAAGCTTTGCGACCTGGCTGCTGCGTGCCCTCACGTTCCTCGTCGTCTCCTGCCCCTGCGCCCTTGTGCTCTCGGTGCCGCTGACCTTCTTCGGCGGCATCGGCGGGGCCTCCAAGGAAGGCATCCTGATCAAGGGCTCCAACTTTATGGATGCCCTCTCCACTGCCGATACGGTCGTCTTCGATAAGACGGGCACGCTCACCCGGGGCGTCTTTGCGGTGACTGCCGTGCATCCCGACGAGATCGACGAGCGTGAGCTGCTCCATCTGGCCGCCCATGTGGAGGAATACTCGACCCACCCAATCGCAGCTGCACTGCGTGACGCCTTCCCCTGCGTCGGCGATGGCTGCGAGATCAAGGATACCCAGGAGATCGCAGGCCAGGGCATCGTAGCCTATGTGCAGGGCAGGAGGGTCGCTGTCGGCAATACCCGCCTCATGGAGGCAGAAGGCGCCAAGTGGCATCTGTGCGAGCACGATGAGGGAACCTGCATCCATGTGGCGATCGATGGGACCTATGCGGGCCACATCGTGATCTCCGACCAGGTGAAGCCTGATGCAGCCCAAGCGATCCGCGATATGAAGGCAGAGGGCGTTCACAAGACCGTGATGCTCACCGGAGACCGTGAAGAGGTCGCCCAGGGCGTTGCCCAGGAGCTGGGGCTCGACGAGTACCATGCAGAGCTTCTGCCGGCTGACAAGGTCGACCAGGTGGAGCGTCTCCTCAAGGCAAAGCCGGAAGGCACCTCGCTTGCCTTTGTCGGCGATGGCATCAACGATGCGCCGGTGCTGGCCCGTGCCGATGTGGGCATCGCCATGGGCGCCCTTGGCTCCGATGCGGCCATCGAGGCTGCCGATGTGGTGCTGATGGACGACAAGCCTTCCAAGGTCGCTGTCGCCATTCGCATCGCCCGCCGCACCATCAAGATCGCCCGCGAGAACATCATCTTCGCGATTGCCGTGAAGGTCGCCATCCTGATCCTGGCTCTCTTCGGCATGGCGCCGATGTGGCTCGCTGTCTTTGGCGATGTCGGCGTGATGGTCCTCTGTGTCCTCAATGCCACCCGTGCATTGAAGTAGGAAAGGTCCCTTCCCCCTCTGGTGCCCGTCCCATCTTCGTGATGGGGCGGGCATTGCTATGAGCATCCATTTCATGGAAGTGGCGCCTGCGCCAGCTTCATGAAATGGGGGCGATGGTGCCTTCCTGTCGGCGAGGCTGTGTCAAGGGATGGTTCAAGCTCTTCCAGCACTGCGAAGGATTGGCATTTTCTATCAGCGCTGTACCATCGTTTGCGTATCTTGCCTCGCATGGGAATCCTCCTCAATTGGGTCCATCGGCGATTGTCCGGCTGCAAGCGAACCTATGATATCTTGAGACAATGGACTCAGTAGAACATGCCTCCAGCCCTTCTTCTCTCTCGATGGCCAGCTTTGGCAAGAACGGATTAGGGAGACGGACTGCAAAGCGGATGGGGTAAATCGATGGATGAAGAGATGCAATACTCAGTCATCGTTCTGATACCGATTTCTGGCGTCGAAGCGCAAGGTTTTGCAGGAAAGGCTGACGATGGCACTGCAGAAACAGTGGAAAAGCAGAGCAGCGGATCCCGCTCGAGCGCCGGAACTGCATGGGACATTGCAAGTACGCGGCGAGGCAGAGATTCGTGCACATCCCAACGTTTCATGATTCAGTGCGCAGATACTGAGAGCGTAGATGATGCGCAGTCCGGCCAGAGCGCAGCCAAACTGGTCCAAGGGAAGCACCCTTATATCCTGCTGATGAAAAAGTTTGCTGCCCCTCGGTCTCTGGTCACTACCAAGATGATCGAGGATCAATGCAGACAATGGTCAGAGAAGGAGGTGGGCCGAATTCTTCCTGAGGTCCTCATGAGTGATTCTGCGGGAATCAAAATGGATCAGCAGGACTCTGGTGGTGGATGACAAGGACGTCATCCCGAAGGATTGGCTCCATTCAAGGTCGCTCCAGCTATCTCCCGAGACGATTGCGGCTCTGAGATGCAGGGAAGCCTATGTTGGATGGGGCAACAATGTAATTGTCGGAGCTGCAGGTTCCATAGATAGAATGTCTGCCTTCATGTGCCACAGAGAAGACAACGAAGCGGTGCGCCTCTTCATTGACGGCCTCGTCGATGCACAGTCGTTCTGGATAGAGGCTGAGGCGCTCGCAAAGGATGCTGTCATGATGGTTCTTGAGCAAAGGGACGATGAGGACAAGGGGCAGGACATTGGTGAAGAGAGCGAGAATGTCCTCTCAAACCTGGCGTACCTGAACGCTCTATATAACGATTACGATATGTCGACACAGGGAATACGCCACGATGTCGCTCATACTCAGCTGAAAGCCTGGAATTACTACGATCTTTGCTCCTCGATAGGAGAGCGTCTCCACGATGCCGAGGGACTTCACAAGAGAAAGCAGCAGAAAAAGGATGCGCACTATCACCATTTGGTGGAAATCATCCTGTATGCCCTCGGAAGTTTGAGTGTCATCTCGCTAGCGCTGGATTTCTATCAGACGGCGTTGTCGGGAAATGTTGATATGGCGCCACAGGGAATAGTCGCCGCTTTTGTGCAATGCTTCGGTCTGGACAATAGTGTGCTGCTATCGTTAATCATCATTGTCCTGCTTATCATGTTGTATATTCGGGCGAACCGAGACGAATAAGAATTAGAGGTGACTGCAGTGGGCGAAAATGCATTCGCTGCTATGAGAAGGGCCATTGACATGCGGGATGCGAGCATGTGGCTCCCTGCGATGGCTCGCATAGCAAATGAGCGCAGCGCAATCGAGATGGCAATCAATTCCGGTGGGGATGCGTATGGCTTCACGTCGCTGCTTGGCCCTCTGGACGATCTCAGCGCTGGGGAGGATTACCAAGACAATCTCCTCCGCTGGCATCTCATTGGTAGACCATCAGAGATTGCGACACGCTGTGGGGATTGGATTTCTGCTGTCAAGCTGCAGCAGCTGTCTCTTGGCGGAAGTGGCATCACGCCGGCGACGTTCTCCGCATTGGCCGACCGCTTTGCCAAGGGCATCTGCTACAAGATCGATCTCGATGCTTCCTATTCATCGGCAGATGTCGTTCCTGCTTCTTGGTGGGTCCAGTCCGTCTTTGGAGATCCCTGCCATCTGGAGAGACAGGGCGATTTGATTGCCCTGATCAATGGGAATTTCGTCTCCATAGGTCTCATTGCCTATGCCACGGAACGTCTTATCGAAGACCTCTGCGGCATCCTTGCGAGCCTTTCTGCAGCGGGGCTTAAGGGATATGGGGCAACGGAGACGCAAGAAGCGATTGTGGATATGCTGCACCTTGAGCATGCCGGCAATGATAGGCCACAGCGTTCGGTGCTGAGCCGTGACTGCATCCCCATGGTGACTGGCATTCTCGCCGACGTCTCGCAAGCCATCAAGGTCATCTGCACTGCCCTCATGCATCAGAGCGGCAATCCGCTCTTCAGGTTTGATGAGGACAAGGTAAGTGCGGTATCTAATTCGTCGTTTCTTGATTTCTCCATCTCTTCAGCTGCCATGAGCCTTGCCCATGCTACACGGCTGGCTGCGCGTCTGCTCAATAAGGTCATTTCCATTGTCTGCACCTCTGCGGAGGAGCGCAGCAGCAGGGATCCCAAGTGGATTCAGTATCCAAAAGTCACTCTCGGCTATTGCATTGCAATTGAAGGAGGGCAGGTTGGACCCATGCAGTTGACCGGCGAAGAGTCGGGCGGCGTGGAAGATCTCTGGGATACAGGGCTCATCTCTACCAATTGCCTTCTCCGCCAGCTCGATATACTGGACAAAGAGCTTGCGGTAGCGTTCGATTGCTTCGGCACTGCTGAGCTGGATCATATTCAGCGTCTGACATTCAGCCAGCTCATGGAGCTCTGCATGCTCACCCAGTGACTGTAGGTCCTCTATTACAATCCATTGCCACTTTGAGTGGGGGAGCATATCCTTGCGATGCTGCCTGCCTCGATGAGTTCCGCATTCGCATGGAGCGTGTGAAAATGTCGACTGTGGTGTGCCCGGAGAATACAGGTACGGGCGCTCATTCAGCATCTCAGTCACACGCGAGCGTATTTGGAGGCATCTTGACATCTGGCAGTACTGAACGATTGCACATTGTGCCGTCATCAGGATGGCCTGCTCTAAGCATATGAAGGTCGCGATTCTGATTCTTGCCCTCTTCGGTATGGCGCCGATGTGGCCCGCTGTCTTCGGCGATGTCGGCGTGATGGTCCTCTGCACCCTCAATGCCACCCGTGCATTGAGCGCTGGGATTTGTGAGGAGGGAGCCGAGAGCTTGGCTGTTGTTTTGCATGCGTCATGTCTGGCGAGGGTCTGAGCTCATCTGATTGTCTTCTGATTGATAGCTGCTGCGGTGTCTTCGATGCCGGAGTCGCGCTGCCTTGGCATAGCCTATTTCATGAAAGTGGCACATGTGCCAGTTTCATTAAATGGATTGGCTCTTGGGAGCCGCCCATTTGGCAAACAGCCTGCGGCGAGCATTCTTGCAGCTATGGATGACATATGCGTATCAAATATTGAGTTTGGCATGCATGCTGGACGATGGGCTGTCGTGTTCTATTTCATGATAGTGGCACATGTGTGAGCAGTAGCACCTGCTGGTACCGTTAATCCGATTGGGATGGTACCGCCAGTCCGGCCTGGATGGTACCGTGAGAGCCTTTTCCTGAAGGAGCCATAGGGGCTCC
>OMTG01000093.1 GCA_900313905.1 uncultured Actinomycetes bacterium
AAAGATTGTCGAAGATTTTGGAAGTCTCGGCTATAACCTCAACATACATAGATATGACGCTTCAAAATATGGTGTTCCCCAGACGCGTGACCGCGTTTTCATCGTCGGAACGCAACAGAACTTGCCTGAGTTTTGTCCGCCCAAAGAAACCACTCCCGATAACCCTATTACTGCTCAGCAAGCTATAGGCGATCTCGAAGAGATGGACTGGAATAAAGACTTCTCGCATATTTGGAGTAAGGCTAAGCGCTCCAGCGAACAGGGCAACCGCCATTTGATTGCTGACAGGCCTGGGTACACCATTCGTGCTGAATGCCACGGTAACATTCAGTACCACTATTCACTTCCCCGCAGAATCTCAATGCGCGAAGCCGCTCGCATTCAGTCTTTTCCCGATACGTTCAAATTTGTTTCTGGGCTTAGGGAAACCGAGCGCCAAATTGGAAACGCCGTACCACCTGTATTAGCATGGCATTTGGCTAAATCTGTTGCCGTGACCTTGGGTGGTATCAAACAGGATGGATCAAAAGCACTTTGAAACAGTCTTAGACTCTGTGGCAAAACAATTAACTGAAGATATGAGGACGCATCCGAATGCCTCGTGGTTTTCGGATGCGCTTTCATATGAACAACACGTACGCCAGCGATTGCATGATGAAGTGCAGCGTTCCGATGGGTCGAACTCTCCCAATGCCGTAGACCTTCATCCGAGCGGACAGACATTTCCCGATGTCCCTTGTGGTGAATTTGGTGTGGAAGTAAAGTTTACCAAGGCAGATAAATGGGTGAGCATCGCCAATTCAATACGCGAGACAAAACGTGTAGAGAGCGTTAAAACCGTTTATCTAATGTTTGGCAAGATGGGTGGAACCCCAGCTTCTCGTTGGAAGCTTTACGAGGAATGCGTTGTCCATGTTCGCACTTCCCATGAGCCTCGTTTTCAGGTCGATATGACTGGTGAGAAAGAATCCCTATTTAAGCTTATGGGAATTTCCTACGACGAATTTCGTCGACTCGATATATTGGATAAAATGCCTTACATTCGCAAGTATGCTCGCTCTATCCATCCGGAAGGTCACCTCTGGTGGCTTGAGGATACCAATAGTGGTGAGGAGCACAGCACCTCAGTTGACCCTATTCTCTATACATCACTCGACCCTAAAACAAAAATCCAGTATCGCGCCGAGGCCACCCTTCTTTGTCCCCAAGTGCTTAAGGACGGCAATCAGAATGGGAAGTACAACGACGTTGTAATGTTCATGCTTACTTATCATGGCGTGCTTTGTCATCAAGCGCGCGATCTCTTTTCCGCGGGTAGCGTGGCCCATGTAGCCAGATCAGATGGGTCAGGCAAATCCAACAAGGAGCGTGCGTTCATTATTCTTCAAGACGACATGATTGAAGCATCGAGGTCTCTAGACCCTGCTCTATTCAAGGAATACTGGAACGAAGAAGTTGAGCCAGACGAAAGACTTGCATGGTGGCTACATAAAGCTGATGAATATGCTACTAGGTGGCGTCCTTCCGATCACATGTTTCTTGGCTACCAGAGACGTAAAGGTCTCAAGTGATCAATTGCAAAGGCGGTTTCCTTTTTCTCTTTTTCTTTATATCAGGGGATGTCTTTTGAATCAGTTTAGATTGATGAGTTAGAACCCTGCAGACGCGAAGGCTTAGCCGAGGTTAACCCTTTGATGGACTCTCCTTCAATTGGCCCCTAGATAATTCTGCGAATCCCATCAAGAAACTGTGACTAAAGAACCTATGCTTTGCATCGCTTATTAAACCAAACGCAGAGAAAGCATTTTATGATTACGCGAATCGATCTCCCGCTCAGGGTACCTTTTGATTCAGAACAAACCGTCATTGACCATCTCAACAGGGTATGTTTTATGTTCGGTCCTAACGGATCGGGCAAGACGACCGTTAGTAGGCTTATTGCAAATGAGTCGACGTCCGCCGATCCAAAGTACCTCCACTGGGATGATGGCGGCGCCATAAGCACCTACGTATATAACCGCGACTTCATCGAACAGAACTTCAGGCACGTCGACAACGTCCCGGGCGTCTTTACTATAGGCAAGGACTCGGTAGAAGCCCAGAAGGCAATCGACGACCTTACCGCCAAAATCGAGAAGGAAGAGAAGTCAGCCAAAGCTGCCCAAGCCAACCTCGACCAATCGGAAGCCGACTGCGAGCACCTGACCGGACAGCTTCAAGAAGCTTGCTGGCAAATAAGGCGTGATCTACCCGGCTCATTTCAACCTGCTCTAAAGGGTACCGGGAAGAAATCCGCTTTCTACGACAAGGTCATCAAAACGCTTTCGTCGCTACAACCAGATGAGCCAACTCCCGATGCCCAAGAGTTGGACCAGAACGCCACTCTGGTATTTGACGACACGAAAACCGCTGTTCCACAGATTCCTCCTGTTGACTTCTCAGATATTCTCACACTCGAAGAGACTCCGGTGCTAAAGAAGGTCATCGTTGGCAAGGAGGATCTCCCGATAACCGCCATCATAAGTGAGCTTGGGAACAGTGACTGGGTGGCAACTGGCCGTCATTATATCGGTGAAGGTCCCATTTGCCCATTCTGCCAACAGCCAACCATCACCAAGGACTTCAAAACGCAGTTGGAACAGTTCTTCGACCGTACATATGCCGATGACATCGAGACTCTGCATCAAACCACTAACAGATACAAGAGCCTGACTTCCGAGGCCTCGAGCCAGATTGAAGGAATCCTCAATAGCTACGCCTCCTTCTTGAGTTCCGACAAGCTGCGCGCTTCATTGGAGGAATTCAGGCGCATCACTCAGCTGAACCTCTCTGCCCTCGCCGACAAGGGAACTAATCCCAGTTTGCCAGTGACCCTTGGCTCTTGTAGCGACACCTGCAAGGAGATTGCCAGCCTACTTGAAAGCGCACGAGAAAAAGTTGGCGAGCACAACCGTATCGTTTCAAACCGCGCTTCGCTCAGAAAGACCACGACAGACAGCATCTGGAAGTACATTAGTCTGCAGGCGAAGCCACGCATACAGCCACTTCAGGAACAGGCGGAAGTTTTGGCCAAAAGGATCAATGGATTGACGTCATCGGTTCAGAAATCCGAAGAGCGGATTAGCTCATGGAGGGCCAACCGCGATACGGCCGAAAAGAGAATAACCAACGTTCGCGAAACCGCCGACACCATTAACGATCTCCTTGTGAGGTTCGGGTTCACGAACTTCAAGCTCGATGTCGCCGACGACAATAAGTCCTACCGCATCATCCGTGAGAATGGTGACCTCGTCGAGAACACTCTGAGCGAAGGCGAGTCCAGCTTCCTGGCGTTTCTTTACTTCTACAATCTGATGAGCGGAAGTCAGACGACAACCGGCGTGTCCGAGAAGCGGGTCGTCGTCATAGACGACCCCATCACGAGCATGGATGCCGATGTCCTTTTCGTTACCAGCTCCCTTGTCCGAAGGCTCGCGCAGCAGGCCCGAAGCAAAGAGGGCCCGATTGACCAGCTCATCGTCCTGACCCACAACATAACATTCCATAAGGAAATAACCTACAGCCGTGCTGGAGATGGTGAATCCCAAACTTCCTATTACTTCATTCGCAAACGTGTTGGACATTCCACCATCGCGCGGTGCGCCAAGAACCCCATCAGCAGCACATATAAGCTCCTTTGGCAGGAGCTATACAGCGCCGATTGCAGGCCCCTGACTGCCCAGAACGTCGCTCGTCGCATTGTCGAGACCTTCTTCAAGCTGATGGGAGGGATTGACATCGATCAACTCGTGTCCGGAATGAGTAGCCCCGACCGAGAGGTAGCAAGGTCTTTTCTTTCGTGGGCAAACGCTGGGTCTCATAGCGCCTTCGATGATGAGACGTTCATCAATACAGGGGCAACGACCGAAAGCTACCGGCACGTTTTGGAGAGCCTCTTTGAATCCACTGGCTATGCCGATCATTGTCATCACATGATTCAATTGGCTCAGCAATCCCAAGCAAGCACGTAGTGCTTCACCTCCCAGCTATCACATCAAAGGACGCCCATCTGTGACGCCCCCGGACAATGCCCGTACCAACAAGGTGCGGGCATTTTTCTTGCCCGCCGACTCGGAAGGGCGGTCCGGATGGACGGTGAGCAGGATGGCGCGCAGGCGCAGCAGCAGGTCG
>OMTG01000018.1 GCA_900313905.1 uncultured Actinomycetes bacterium
TTGATGGCACCTACCGCGAGATCCGTCCGGACATCACGGACGACGAGGCGGGACTGCAGAAGTTCTTCCGCCAGTTCTCCTACCCTGGCGGCATCCCCTCCCATTACGCGCCCGAGACCCCGGGCTCGATCCACGAGGGCGGCGAGCTCGGCTACGTGCTCTCCCATGCCTATGGCGCGGTGCTCGACAACCCGAGCATGCTCGCGGTGGCAGTCGTGGGCGACGGCGAGGCCGAGACGGGACCTCTTGCCACGAGCTGGCAGACCAACAAGTTCATGGATCCTCTGACGGACGGCATCGTCCTGCCGATCCTGCACCTCAATGGCTACAAGATCGCGAATCCGACGATTCTCGCTCGCATCTCCGACGGCGAGCGCGAGGAGTTCTTCCGTGGCATGGGCTACCATCTCTACAGCTTCGTCGCCGGCTTCGACGATGAGGACCATGCCTCGATCCATCGCCGCTTCGCAGCGCTTCTGGAGGCCGTCTTCGACGAGATCTGTGACATCAAGGAGCGTGCTGCCGCAGGCGAGGCCTCTCGTCCTGCCTACCCGATGATCATCTTCCGCACGCCGAAGGGCTGGACCTGCCCGAAGGAGATCGACGGCAAGAAGACCGAAGGTTCCTGGCGTGCGCACCAGGTGCCACTGGCCTCTGCCCGCGACACCGAGGCCCACTTCCAGGTGCTGAAGGGCTGGCTCGAGTCCTATGAGCCGGCGGGCCTCTTCACGCCGGAGGGCGCCATCCGTCCTGAGGTCACCGAGTTCATGCCGGAAGGGGAGCTGAGGATCGGCGCCAACCCGAATGCCAATGGCGGCATCCTGCGCAAGCCCCTCGAGCTTCCTGATGCGGCGAAGTATGCTTTCGACGTCGACAAGGAAGGCCATGGTGCCGGCGCGACCGAGGCGACCCGTGTCCTCGGCGAGTACACGGCCGAGCTCATCAATGCCAACCGTGACCGTTTCCGCATCTTCGGGCCGGACGAGACCGCATCGAACCGCCTGCAGCCGAGCTACCAGGTGACGGACAAGCAGTGGTTCAACGGCGAGCTCAACGACGACCCGGCAAACGACGAGCACCTCGCTCCTGTCGGCAACGTTATCGAGCAGCTCTCCGAGCACCAGTGCGAAGGCCTCCTCGAGGGCTACCTCCTCACCGGCCGCCATGGCCTGTGGTCGAGCTACGAGTCGTTCGTGCATATCGTCGACTCGATGGTGAACCAGCATGCCAAGTGGCTCGAGGCGACCGTGCGCCACATCCCCTGGAGGCGTCCGATCTCCGGCCTCAACATGCTGCTCTCGAGCCATGTCTGGCGCCAGGACCACAACGGCTTCTCCCACCAGGATCCGGGATTCGTGGACGTGCTGCTGAACAAGACCTTCAACAACGACCATGTGGTGAACATCTACTGCCCGGCCGATGCGAACCTGCTGCTGGCTGTGGCGGAGCGCTGCTACCAGTCCACGAACTGCATCAATGGCATCTTCTCCGGCAAGCAGCCGGCTCCGACCTACGTCTCGCTCGCAGAGGCACGTGCCGAGCTTGCGGCAGGCGCTGCCGAGTGGACGTGGGCATCCTCCACGCCCAAGGGCGAGGAGCCGGACATCGTGCTCGGCTGCTGCGGCGATGTGCCGACGCAGGAGACCCTTGCTGCCGACGAGCTGCTCACGGCCCTTGGCATCAAGGTGAAGGTCGTGAACGTCGTCGAGCTCCTGAAGATCCAGAATGCCCAGGAGAATGACCAGGCACTGACGGACGAGCAGTTCACGGAGCTCTTCACGGCAGACCGTCCGGTGCTCTTCGCCTTCCATGCCTATCCCGGCACGATCCATCGCCTGATCTGGAACCGTCCGAACCACGACGGCTTCCACGTGCATGGCTACGAGGAGCAGGGCTCCACGACGACCCCCTACGATATGCTCCGCCTGAACCACATGGACCGCTGGGCGCTCGCAGCAGATGCCCTGAGCATCCTCGATGCGGAGAAGTGGGCAGACCAGATCGCCGAGTGGAACGCCTTCCGCGAGGAGGCTTTCCAGTTCGCGGTCGACAACGGCTACGACCATCCTGCCTTCACGAACTGGGCCTGGCATGATGCGAAGGATGCCGGTGCCGCGCTGAGCGCCACGAAGGCTACGGGCGGCGACAACGAGTAGCCGTCTCAGAGGTACGAAATAGACAATGGCAACATCGCTGAGCGCTGCCATTCCATCGGTGGATGGCAGCGCTTGTCGATTCCTGCGCATGCACTTTCGAAAAATGGCTCAGAGCGCATGCTTCTGCTCGCGCCATTCGCCGGGCGAGCAGCCGAATTCCTGCTGGAACTTCCGGTAGAAGAAGGTCACGTTGCTGTACCCGACGCGGTGGGCGACCTCAGTGACCGACGAGGTGCGCAGTGACAGCAGGCGGGCCGCCTCCGACATGCGCTGTCGGGTGAGGAGCCGCTGGAAGCTGCTGCCCGTCTGCTTCTTCAGGAGACGGGAGAGGTAGGCAGGGCTCACGCCCATCTCAGAGGCAATCTCATCGAGCGTGATATCGGGATAGCGTTCCTCGATGGCCTGGAGCGCAGGCAGGACCGATATCTGGCTCGAAGCTTCAAGGCTGGCAGATGATCGCCCTTCCTGGCAGAGACGGATGAGCTCCATCATGATGAGATGGAAGACGGCCGTGAGGCGGTCATCCACATAGGTCCCGTCTTCAAGGATGTCGCAGCAGAAGAGCTGCACGAGCGTCCGGAGGCGCCAGGAGTCCTCTGATTTGAAGAGGATGTAGGAGTCCTTGCGGGCGGAGTGGCTCAACGTGTTGGTGAGGAAGTCCGTCACGATGCTTGAGCCGGCGGAGAGCTGCTCGAGCAGCGATGGTATGGTCTCAGGGCCGAAGATGAGGTTCAAGAGTATCTGGTCCTCGCCGAGCTTCGGCACCTTGTGGCGGGTGTTCTGGTCGATAAGGAGGGCCTGACCTTCCTTCACCTCGAGGGGCACCTCATTGAGGTGCTGCACGCAGGAGCCGGAATACATGTACTCGAGCTCCACCCAGTCATGGACATGCTCGGGGTAGTCATTGAAGCGGCTATGCTTCTTGAAGAAGAAGCGGCGCCCCGCATCGAAGAGGGTCGTCCCCAGCGGCACGCGGACGAGTCCATCCTCGTTGGTGCCAGCGCGCTTGAGCTGTGCTTTGAGATGGCTTTCATCGTGTGCGAGATAGCGCTCCTCGCTCTCCGTGTGATGCCTGAGCCAGGCATCGAGCTCTTGGGGATCCATACGCGGGCATGCCCTTCCAACGAGGTCAGAAATGGTCAATAGGCAACACGCCATCTGTCATTGTTGCACAGGTGGCCCGAACGTATAGTTCTTTCAGCAAGCGCACCGATGAGCGGTGCGCAAAGGAGGAGGAAAGAATGGCAAGAAATTGGGGTGAGCTCGCCAGCAACATCGTGGAGCTGGTGGGCGGCAAGGACAACATCGCGTCCTATACGCACTGCATCACGCGTCTGCGCTTCCGTCTGAAGGACGAGGGCAAGGCAGACGACCAGAAGATCGGCCAGCTCGAGGGCGTCATCCAGGTCATGCATGCCCAGGGCCAGTATCAGGTCGTCATCGGCACGCACGTGACCGACGTCTACGACGAGGTCGTGAAGATCCTGCCGGATCTCGCAGGTGGCGAGGTCGAGCAGGACGACGAGCAGGGCGGCAACATCGTCGGCAAGCTTCTCGATATCATCACCGGCATCTTCACGCCGTTCCTGCCGGCCTTCAGCGCCGCAGGTCTTCTGAAGGCGCTTGCCGTCATGTGCAGCTCCTTCGGCTGGCTCGATACCGCAAGCTCCACCTACGTGATCCTCAACTGCATCGGCGACGGCCTCTTCCAGTTCCTGCCGATCATCCTGGGCTACACGGCCGGCAAGAAGTTCGGCTGCAACCAGTGGATCACGATGGCTGTGGCTGCCTTCCTCGTGCACCCGAACATGGTCGCCCTCGGCACGACCTTCCCGGATGGCGCCGACTTCTTCGGCATCCCGGTGACGCTCCCTGCTTCCGGCTATCTCCAGTCCGTCATCCCCATCATCCTCGCTGCCTACCTGCAGTCCTGGATCGAGAAGCCCCTCAAGAAGCTTCCTGACACGATCCGCGGCCTCTTTGGCGGCATGCTCGACCTCTTCCTCACCGGCATCATCACCCTCTTCGTGATTGGCCCTGTCTCCAACGTGATCTCCAACGCTATCGCTTCCGGCCTCATCTGGCTGCTCTCCACAGTGCCTGCCCTCGCCGGCCTCCTTATCGGCGGCCTCTGGCCCGTCCTCATCATCTTCGGCATGCACTGGGCCTTCATCCCTGTCATCATCAACAACATCGCCACCCTTGGCTACGACATCATCCTCCCGATCACCGTCGGCACGAACTACGCGGTGGGCGCTGTCTGCCTCGCCATCTTCCTGAAGACGAAGAATGCCACCGTCAAGGAGACCTCGCTTGAGTGCCTCGCCTCCGCCTGGCTGGGCGGCATCACCGAGCCGGCCATCTACGGCCTGCTGCTCAAGTACAAGAAGCCCTTTGCCGTCATGGCTGTCTCCTGCGGCGTCTGCGGCGCCTTCGCGGCTGGCTTCGGCATGCATCAGGCTGCCCTGATCACGACCTCTGTGATCACGCTCCCGGCTGTCTATGCCATGTGCGGCCTGCCTGAGATCATCGCCCTGCTGATCGCTGTCGTGATCTCCTTCGCAGGTACCATCACGGTCGGCTACAGCGACAAGATGCTCCTCGAGTCTGAGTAGGACCTTTCCTCCTTCAGATGGCCGGTGCCGCAAGGTGCCGGCCATCTGGCTCTGCTGCCATCGCTTGGCTGGGCACAGCTTCCCTGCGTCCAGCCAAGCGGTTGCGGGCAGCGGCATCTCCCGGCAATGCGCTCTTCGAGAAAGGATCTGCCATGGACACAGCACCGCTTCGCCAGCTCTTGGACGAGATGACCATAGATGAGAAGATCGGGCAGCTTGTGCAGCTCTCCGGCGACTGCTTCGGCGGCGGCGACATCGCGACGGGCCCCGCCGCGAAGATCGGCGTGACGCAGGAGGACATCGACCGCTGCGGCAGCGTCCTCAATGTGCTCGGCGCCGACGAGATCCACCGCATCCAGGATGCCTATCTCGCGAAGAGCCGCCTCCACATCCCCCTCCTCTTTATGGCAGATGTGATCTACGGCTACCAGACCTGCTATCCCTCGCCGATCGGCCTGGGCTGCACCTGGGACCCCGAGATGATCGAGGGCGACTACCAGGTGGTCGCCGAGGAAGCCCATGCAGATGGCTGCATGGTCACCTTCAGTCCCGCTGTCGATGTGGTCCGCGATGCGCGCTGGGGCCGGGTCGTCGAGATGCCGGGAGGTGAGGACCCCTATCTGGGATCGCGCTTCGCCGAGGCGATGGTGAAGGGGTTCCAGCAGGGGCTCGATGAGGGGCAGGGCGTTGCCTCCTGCGTCAAGCACTTCGCCGGCTACGGCGCTGCCGAAGGTGGCCGCGAGTACAACACGGTCGATATGAGCGAGAGGCGCTTTCGCCAGGACTACCTGCCGCCGTACAAGGCTGCCATCGATGCTGACGCGAAGATGGTGATGACAAGCTTCAACACGGTGGATGAGGTGCCGGCGACGGCAAACCGCTGGCTCATGCACGATGTGCTGCGCGAGGAGTGGGGCTTCGATGGCCCCCTCATCACCGACTATGCCGCCATCCTCGAGCTCATGAACCACGGCGTCGCTGCCGACAAGGACGAGGCATCGAAGCTCGCGCTCGATGCCACCGTCGATATCGATATGAAGACGGACTGCTATGCCCACAGCCTGAAGCGCCTCGTGGAAAAGGGGCGGATCTCGGAGCAGCAGATCGATGAAGCCTGCTGGCGCGTCCTTTCCCTCAAGAACGAGCTCGGCCTCTTCGAGGACCCCTACCGGGGCTGCACGACCTCCGATGCTGCGCGTGCCATCATGTGCACGCCCGAGAAGCTCAGCTCTGCCCGGGCGTGCGCCGATGAGGCGATGGTGCTCTTGAGGAACGAGGGGCAGGTCCTGCCGCTTGCGAAGGAGGGCGGGCGCCTTGCGCTCGTCGGGCCCTATGCGGACAGCAAGGAGATCGTCGGCATGTGGGCGATCCATGCGGACCGGAGCCACTCCTGCACGGTGAAGGAGGCCTTCGACGCTGTGCTCGGGGAGGGCGCCTACGTCTATGCGAAGGGCTGCGATGTCCTGGGTCCCGAGGAGTATGGCACGCTCGGCGAGTTCGCACGCTTCGCGGGCGGAGGAGAGCCGGCAGAGGACCAGGAAGCCCTGATTGCTGAGGCTGTCTCTGCCTGCGCAGACGCAGATACGGTCGTGCTCTGCCTCGGCGAGCATCCCCTGCAGTCGGGCGAGGCAGGGGCACGTACGAAGCTCAGGCTTCCAGCTCAGCAGCAGGAGCTCGTGCGCCGGCTCCACGATCTGGGCAAGCGGACCATCTGCGTCCTCTTCGCGGGACGTCCACTCGTCCTGACCGATATCCTGCCCTATGCAGATGCCCTCCTCATGGCGTGGTGGCCAGGTACCGCTGGCGGAGAGGCCGTGGCCGATATCCTCTTCGGCGATGCGAACCCTTCTGGCAGGCTCACGATGAGCTTCCCGGCAACCGAGGGGCAGCTGCCGCTCTACTACGCCCAGTTCCCGACGGGACGCCCGGCAGGCAAGAACCACACGGGCCGCTTCGTGACAGGCTATCTCGATGCCCCGAACTTCGGACTCTATCCCTTCGGCTATGGGCTCTCCTACCACACGAGCGCACTCTCGGACCTGACGCTCGACCGTGAGGTGCTGCATCCGGGCGAGGAGCTGCATGCAAGCATTACCCTCGAGAATGAGGGACCGGTCGCAGGCACCGATGTGGTCCAGCTCTACCTGCATGACTGCACAGGGTCTGTCACCCGTCCGATCAAGGAGCTCAAGGGCTTCGAGCGTGTCACGACTGAGTCAGGGGAGCGCCGGGAGGTCTCCTTCACGATCACGGAGGAGATGCTGCGCTTCTGGCGGCGGGACATGACGTTCGGGTCGGAGCCAGGAAGATTCGATGTCTACGTGGGGCTCGACAGCCAGCGGGTCCTGTCCGCGTCCTTCGAGCTGGAAGCATGAGAGAGGATCGAGCCATGAGCAGACGGCAGATCGTGAACCCCTACCTCCCGAGCTGGGAACATACCCCCGATTGCGAGCCCCATGTCTTCGGGGACCGGCTCTATGTGTATGGCAGCCATGATGCAGCGGATGGGACCTCCTACTGTGTCGGCGACTATGTGGCCTGGTCGGCACCGGTGGACGACCTCACCCACTGGAGCTTCGAGGGCATCATCTATACGCGCTGGGACGACCCCACGAACACGGAGCATGCGACCTATGCGGCACCGGATGTGTGCCAGGGACCGGATGGCCGCTATTACCTCTACTATTTCTATGGGTTCACGGCGATCGGCGTGGCCGTCTGCGACGAGCCGGCAGGGCATTTCCGCTATCTGGGGCAGGTGCACCTTTCTGACGGCACGCTGATCACGCCCGGTGCCGGCATCGGCGCCCCCTTCGACCCTGCCATCTATGTGGAAGGGGACCGGGTCTGGCTCTACTACGGCTTCGGCGCACGTCCCTCCGATGCCGCACGCTTCGGGGCGCCTGATGAGATGCTGGCAGGCTCCTATGTGGCTGAGCTTGAGGGCGACATGTGCACGATCAAGGGTGAGCCGAAGCGGTTCGTGCCGGGCATGCGCGATGCTGCAGGCACCAGCTTCGAGGCGCATCCCTTCCTCGAGGCATCGAGCTTCCGGAAGATCTTCGGGCACTACTACTTCATCTATTCCTCTGCCCAGGGCCATGAGCTCTGCTGGGCGAAGACCTCGGCTCCGGATGTGCCTCCGACCTTCGGCGGCGTGATCGTCTCGAATGGCGATGTGGGCCTGCATGGGATCGAAGATGAGAAGGATGCCATCTTCTATCTCGGCAACAACCACGGCAGCCTCGTCCAGGTTGGCGCGAAGGCCTATGTCTTCTACCATCGCCACACGGAAGGCACCCAGTTCTCCCGCCAGGACTGCGCGGAGAAGGTCGAGATCGCACCGGATGGCACGATCGCCCAGGCGGAGATAACGAGCGAAGGCCTCAATGGAGGGCCGCTCGACCCTGCCCGCGAGATTCCTGCCTATGCCTGCTGCCATCTGCGGAGCAAGGAGGGGATCCTCCACTTCTCGAGCCGCACGCCCTGGAATGAGCGGCATCCAAAGATCTGCGAAGAGGTGCTCTCTGGCGTGCCGACTTCGGCCAGGTCCTTCGTCTCGAACCTGCGCGATGGAGCAGAGGTGGGCTTCAAGTACCTTGCCTTCACGGGTTCGGAGAAGCGCCTTATCGCTGAGGTGCGCGGGAACGCAGGAGGTGCGCTCGTTGCCCATCTCGATGCACCGCATGGTCCCGTCATAGCGAAGCTCGCAGTGAAGCCCGAAGAATGCTGGCACCAGGTCGCATCCGAGCTTCTTGCACCCGTCTCAGGCACCCATGCCCTCTACTTCGTGTATGAGGGGGAAGGGGCTGCCGACTTCGTGGCCTTCCGCTGCGAATAGATGCGAGAGGATATGGCAGGGAGGTACGATTCGGTCAATCCGATGGTGCCTCCCTGTCATTGTCTTGCCTGCATACACCCCATAGAATCATTTGTGAGATGCAGCGAAAGGATGTCACATGAGAACAATCGAACAGGTTCTTGCGGGCACGTCGGAAAACCACATCGCACCCTTCCTCTGGGTCCATGGGGAAGAGCACGAAGAATATCGGAAGACCATCGAGGCGATGCATGCGGCAGGCATCGGGGCCCTCTGCATCGAGGCGCGCCCCCATCCTGATTTCAACGGCGAAGGATGGTTCTCGGACATCGCCTTCATCCTCAAGATCTGCAAAGCTCTCGATATGAAGGTCTGGCTGCTCGATGACAGCCACTTCCCGACGGGCTATGCGGATGGTGCCGTGATGAAGTACCATCCGGAGCGCCGCAAGCGCTACCTGAAGCTCCAGACCTTCGATGTGATGGGGCCGCTCGCAGGCTCGCAGCTCGATCTCAAGTATGCCCTGATGGATCCTGAAGCAGAAGTGCTGGCAGTCGTGGCCGAGCGCAGGAGCGAAGATGATGTGCCGATCGTCTCTGGCGCCATCGACCTCACCGGCTCCCTCCATGAGCGGGATGACTGGCAGACCGGAAAGCCTGAGTCAGACCCGCTTGGCAGGCCGACCGGAAGGATCGAGGGGAAGGCGAAGGTCGTCGATCTGGATCTTCCGGAAGGCGCCTGGTACATCCAGGTGCTCACGGTCAGCTACCGGGGCGGCGAGAAGGAGACCGAGGGCTTCCTGAACCCGCTCGAGAAGGAGGCCACCCAGATTCTCCTCGATACGGTCTATGAGCCGATCTTCGAGCACTTCGGCGATGAGTTCGGGAAGACCTTCCAGGGCTTCTTCTCGGATGAGCCCCGTTTCGGCAACATCCACGGGTCGGAGGATGCCTCGATCGGCAGGAATCCCCAGATGGTGCTCCCCTGGAGCGATGAGGTGGCGCCGTGGCTGGTGGAGGCCCTGCCCAAGGAGCTCGGCATCGCATCGGTACACGACCTGCTGCCCTATCTGCCCCTCCTCTTCGTCGACGATGAGGAGGGGGCGCTCTGCCATGCGCTCCGCTATGCCTATATGGATGTGGTCTCCGCGCTCTACAGCGAGAATTTCGATGGAGCGATCGCTGATTGGTGCCATGCCCACCATGTCCGCCATATCGGGCATACGATCGAGGACAACAATGCCCTGGCCCGCCTGGGCTACGGCGCTGGCCACTATTTCCGTGCCCTTGCCCATGCAGACATGGCAGGCATCGATGTGGTGATGGAGCAGCTCATGCCGGGCTACGACAGGGGACTCTTCCGGGCATTCCACAAGCCGGGCTGGGACATGGAGTTCTTCACCTATGTCCTCGGCAAGATTGGCGGATCGCTTGCCCACATCGACCCGAAGAAGCAGGGGCTCTGCATGGCAGAGGTCTTCGGCGCCTATGGCTGGGGCGAAGGCAATCGCCTCATGAAATGGATCGCAGACTACATGCTCGTCCGTGGCGTCAATGTCTTCGTGCCGCATGCCTTCAATCCGAAGGCCTTCCCGGATGGGGACTGCCCGCCGCACTTCTATGCGCACGGGATGAACCCGCAGTATCGCGAGTGCGGCCGTCTGATGGCCTATGTGAACCGCACCGCTGCCCTCCTCTCTGGCGGCAGCTACAACGCGCCGGTCGCGCTCTACTTCAATGCGGAGGGCGAATGGTCAGGAGACTGGCAGCTGGCGCAGAAGCCGGCAGCCGAGCTTGCCCGCCACCAGATTGAGTATGACTTCGTCTCTGCGGACTGGCTGCTCTCCTCTGAGCTTGTGGAGACGGAGGCAGGTCTTCGCCTCGAGGTCGGGAAGGAGCGCTTCTCTGCCCTCGTCCTGCCGTGGAGCGAGGCTCTGCCGGAGGCGCTGCTCAAGAAGGTGGCAGAGATCTCGAAGGCGCTGCCGGCCTTCTTCGTGGACGGCCTGCCTGTCCGCACAAGCGAGGGGCATCCAGTGCCGGCGCTCAATCGGACGCAGGTCGTATCGCTCGAGGACCTTGCTGCCACGCTCGTGGCGGCAGGCTTGCGCGAACTTGCGCCGTCTGCAGACGAGCCGTGGCTCCGCACCTACCACTACGTGCTGGATGGGGTGGATGAGTACTTCCTCGTGAACGAGCATCCCTCGAAGCGCATCCAGTGCAGGCTTGAGGGGGCACAAGAAGGCTACCGCTACTGCTACGACGGATTCACGAATGAGCTTGTGGCAGATCCGGATGCCTTTGCGCTCGATCTGGCACCCTATGGCTCGAAGCTCATCCTGGTCTCGAAGGAGCCGCTCGACGCCCTGCCAGAAGCCCCTGCCTTCGAGGCTGCCTCAGAGCGGACGCTTGGCTCCTGCACGCTTGCAACCTCGTATTTCGAGGAGCAGGGGTGTGCCTGGAGCGAGCCGGAAACGCTGGCAGAGCCGGTCTTCGTGACGTCGCTGCCGGGCAAGGAGACGTTCTGTGGCATGGCACGCTACACGTTCAATGTCACCTGCTCCTCAGAGGATCTTGGCGGACGTGCCTTCCTCGAGCTTGCTGGCGTCAGCGAGTCTGCCCACGTGTACGTGAACGGGAAGGACTGCGGCTGCTGCATCGTGCCCGACTACCGTTTCGAGGTTGGAAGCGCCCTTGTGGCGGGCAGCAACACGGTCGTGGTGGAGCTTGCAGGCACGCTCGGGCGGGCGATGGATGATTTCGTCGGCCAGTTCCTGCCGCTCGAGCCTTTCGGCATGACCGGCGCGAAGCTCATCTTCGGCAGATAGCGAGCAATCGGTTGGATGCGAGGCCTGCAGGCTGCGCCAGCTGCGGGCTTCGTTTGTGCCTCATGAGACGGGGGACATCAGAGAGGAATGATGATGGGGATGATTGAGGAAGAGCCCCTCTTTGTGGTGGATGGCAAGCCATTCGTGGCCTTGGGCGGAGAGGTGCACAACTCGTCCAGCTCGGATGCGCCCACGATGGAGAAGGCCTTCGTGAAAGCAGAGGAGCTCGGCCTCAACACCATCGCTGCTCCCGTCACCTGGGAGCTTCTGGAGCCCGAAGAGGGCGTCTTCGATTTCGCGCAAGCAGATGATCTCCTTTCCCAGGCACGTGCCCATAGGATGCACCTCATCCTGCTCTGGTTCGGCACCTGGAAGAATGCCCAGGGCTTCTATGCCCCTGCCTGGGTGAAGAAGGATCCTGTCCGCTTCTGGCGTGCCGAGCCTATCCGGGGGAAGCGCCAGATCATGATCGAGCGCTACCACGCGGTGTATGGGACCCTGAGTGCGCTCTGCGAGGAGACGATGGAGGCAGACGCGCGTGCCTTCGCTGCCCTGATGCAGCACCTGAAGGAGACAGACGGCGCAGAGCATACCGTGATCGCCATCCAGGTAGAAAACGAGTGCGGCCTCATGGTCGCAGCGCGGGAACACTCCGAGGTGGCAGACGCGCTCTTCGCAACTGAGCAGGTGCCCCGTGAGCTCCTCTCTGCCCTGAAGGAGGCGGAGGACCTGTCCCAGGATGTGCAGGACATCGTGGCATCCTGCCGTGAGGGGAGCTGGGCTGAGGCCTTCGGCGAGAACGCTGTGGCAGACGAGCTCTTCCAGGCCTGGCATACGGCGTGCTTCGTCGAGCGGGTGGCAGCAGCAGGAAAGCAGGCCTACAAGCTTCCGATGCTCGTGAACTGCTGGCTCGACAAGGGCAAGCCAGCCGGCGCCTACCCTTCAGGTGGTCCGGTCTTCCGCATGCTCCCGGTCTGGAAGGTAGCCGCCCCTTCGATCGATATGATCTGCCCTGACATCTATGTCCGGAACTTCTGCGAGATCTGCGACATCTACCATACCGAAGCCAACCCCCTGGGCATCGTCGAGACCGCGACCCACAGCTATCTCGGGCCCCGTGCCATCTGGGCAGTCTGCCATCACCATGCCCCGGTCTTTGCGTCTTTCGGCTTCGAGGAGATGGGCGAGCCCTTCACGGCGACCCAAGGCTTCCTCTTCGGCATGGATGTGACCGACCCGGCGCTCTCCACGCCGCAGCCATGCGCAGCCTACCGCAAGACAATGGAGTGCCTCTCTGGCATGCTCGAAGCGCAGCGGATTTGTGGTGGAGGGATGCTCGACGCGGTCATCTCCGAGCAGGGGCTTGCGCAGGAGCTTCGCTTCGGCGATGCGGTCCTGAAGATACAGTTCGGAGAGAAGGTGCCCGGCGCTGTGGCAGTGCTGACACTCGGCTGGGACAAGGAGCAGAGAGTCGCCAATGCGCTGATCCTGGCATCAGGCGCCAGCCTCTCCTTTGCATCGGCAGAGGAGGTGCGGCCCTGCATCGATGTGCTTGCCCTCGAGGAGGGGAAGGTCGAGGATGGGAGCTGGAAGCGGGGGCGGCGCCTCAACGGCGACGAGCTCCAGATCCTTTCGGTGGATGAGCCGACGCTCCTTCGCGCCTCGGTCTTCATCTATGCCTGATCTGGGGTATAAGCAGCATGATTGATGCTGTGTCCTGCGCTTTCTTTCGGGAAACGCAGGACACTTTGCCGATGCGGTGTCCATATAACGGTGCTCCGGGGTATCCTTTCTCGTTGGTGCCAATAGGAAAGGAGGTGTCAGAATGGCAAGAAAGCTTACTGAAGAAGAGCATGCACTGATGGAGCTTGTGCGTGATGGAATCTCGCCGGTCATCCCTTCTGACAAGAGGAGCGCTGCATCAGGCATTGCGAGCGCACTGGTTCGTTTCGGGAATGGAAGGATCTCCGCATCCGATCTCGATGAGCTGTTCGGCAAATATGGCCTGGATGAGTCCGATGCCACAGATGCGATCACCAAGGCTGTCCTCGAGCAGCAGGGAGAAGGCAGCTACACGATCAACGCTTGGCTCTGCGATGAGGCGGCGAAGCGTGCAAGCGAGGCCGAGGCAGCAGAAGCCGATGAGGCAGAGGCTTCCGATGTGGAGGAGCAGGCAGACATCCAGCCTGCATCCGATGCACCTGCTGAGGAGGAAGCCTCCCCATCCGATGCGCCAGCTGAGGATGTGCCTGCCGAGGAGGCAAAGCCCAAACGCCGCCGGAGAAGGTCGCGCAAGGATACGGCTGCAAGCGAGCCTGCCCCCGAGGAGGCAGCTGCCGCCGAAGCGGAGTCCCCTGCAGAGGAGGGCGAACCTGAGGCAGATGCCGAGGCGAAGCCCAGGCGTCGCAGGAGAAGGCAGCGCAAAGATGCAGATACGAGCGAGCCTGCACCGGAGGAAGCGCCTGCTGCCGCAGAAGCGGAAGCTCCTGCCGAGGACAGCGAATCAGGCGAGGGAGATGCAGAGGCAAAGCCAAAGCGCCGTCGCCGCCATCGCGTGCGCAAGGCGAAGGCAGACCACGAAGAGGAAGCCCCCACTGAAGAGGCTCCTGAAAGCGTGAGCGAAGCCGATGCAGCAGCTCCTGCTGCAGATGCCCCTGCAGCAGAGGAAGAGCCGGAGGAGGCTGCCGCTGAGGCAGAGGATGCCCAGGCTGAAGAAGCCGAAGAGGATGAGGCCTTGGGAATCGATGGGGGAGATGAGGAAGCGGAGGCTCCGCAGGAGCCGGTCCGCAAGATTGTCCCGCCCCGGCCAGCCCATTCCCGCGATCTCCGCAAGATCCCGTATGTCCGTCGTGGCGGCGAGAACGACGCCGAGATCAGGCAGAAGATCGTGCAGCTCGACCAGCGTTTCTGGATGAACGGATGGCTGCTTTCGCATCCGAAGGCCTATACGCTCTTCGAGCATGAGATCGTCACGATGAACGACATCCTGCAGGACGGGATGCTTCCGGGCGACATCACCCGCCGCCAGCTCGCCTACCAGATGGGTGGCGACGAGAAGTTCTTCGAGTACGGCTCCGATGGATTCCGTCTCCTCCGTGCCCTCGGCATGGAGGACATCATCCGCCATCGCCCGCTCCCGAAGTCCGATCTGGTCTTCCATGCGCCGCGGCGCAGGAAGCACATGCGGGTGCTCGTGACCGAGAACCTCGATCCCTATCTCGACGTGCATGACCTGATGTACGAGGATGGGCGGTCGACCATCCTGGGCGAACGCATCCATGCGGTGGTCCTGGGTGGCGGCATGCCGGTCGTCGAGCATAACCGCCTGGCTGCACTGCTCGACAGCCTGGGTGCCGATACGGTCGAGGTGCTCTACTGGGGCGATATCGACCGCGCTGGCCTCAACATCATGCAGCGTCTCGCGGACGAGCTGAAGGACCGCTACGAGATCAAGCCGTTCGCCCCTGCCTACCGTCTCATGGTGGACAAGGCGATGGAGCGGTTCCCGGATCCTTCCGACAACGAGAACACCAAGCAGATCAACATCGAGGACTACGACGTCGAGGTGCTCTGCTCGGTCATGAGCGACGAGGAGGCAGCCTATGCCCGCTCCGTCGTCGAAGCTTGCGAGCTCATCCCGCAGGAGATCCTGACGAAGCAGGACCTGTAAACGGCCCTCCGTGAGGAACCAGCTGGGGCGCATCTTCCTTTGGGGAGGTGCGCCTCTTCTTCTGGAGCGGGCAGCGGCAAGCTGCCGGTAATCGGATGTGGCTGTTGCCTGCCAGGGACCCAGACGCGGGCGTCTGGTCAGCGGATATCGGTCTGGGCATGGCAGCCCGATGTGAGGGCCAGATACCATGAGGCGACGGTGCGGGGATCGTCTGCGCAGCCGCGGGAGAACCACCAGCCGACCACTTCCAGGAACGCCCCGGTCTGCACGCTGTAGCGCAGGTCCTTCGGCAGGTCCGAAGCTGGAGCGGGCGCATAATCATCGAGGAGCATCCTGAGGCGCTTCCTGAAATCCTGCGTGAAATGGGGCTCGCCCTGCGCGAGGAGCTTGCCGCAGACGCCTGAGTGGGTGTCCCGGAGATGGTAGAGCAGATGCGCCAGCCTGCCTTCCGCCCCTTGGTCATCCAGATCCCGGTGCGTCTCGCAGCGTGCATCGACCCCTTCGAAGACATGGTCGAACATCTCGGTGCACATCTGGTCGAGGAGCTCGTCTTTCGTCTCGAAGTGGGCATAGAAGGTCGAGCGCCCGATATCGGCCCGCTCGATGATCTGGGAGACGGTCACATCTTCGTAGTGCTCGGATGCCATGAGGTCCTCGAAGGCCCTGTAGATGGCCTGCCGTGTCTTGCGCTGCCTGCGGTCCATGTCCGTACACTTCCTGCAATCTGTCCCGTAATGGCCGGATGGGAGAAGCTGCCTCTGTCATCTTCTCTGGCGGTCGATTATACCGAACAATGAGTACAGTAACGAGAGATTGGTTCGGTTATGGAGAGCAGCACGACGTGGGATGGGCGCATCGAGGCATTCCTGGCATGGGGAGGGATGCGCCGGGATATCAGCTGCCTTGCCGTCTCTGCGGCAGCCCTTGTGGCAAGCATGGTGGCAGATGGGAATCTCGCAATCGATCCTGCCTGGGCAGCGATCGTGCTCTGCGGCATCCCGATCATGCTGGAGGCAGCGGTGGCCCTCGTGACGGAGCACGACATCAAGGCGGACCTTCTGGTTTCTTTGGCGCTCATCGCATCGGTCGCCATCGGGGAGTACTTCGCTGCTGGCGAGGTCGCCCTCATCATGCAGCTCGGCGGCCTCCTCGAAGAGCTCACCGTCGCCCGTGCCCAGAAGGGCCTCTCCCAGCTGGTCGAGACCGTGCCTTCGCAGGCACGGGTGATTGTGGATGGCAGGGAGCTTATGGTGCCGGCCGAGAAGGTCTCGAAGGGCGAACGGGTGCGCGTGCTTCCGGGCGAGACCATCCCGGTCGATGGGAGCATCGTCTCCGGCACCACCTCGATCGACCAGTCCGTCATGACAGGAGAGTCGGTACCGGTCGACAAGGGCGTCGGCGACGCCGTGCTCTCAGGCACGCTGAACCAGTTCGGCGCCATCGATATCGTGGCGGAAGGCGTCGGAAGCGACCGCGCCATCGAGCACATGGCACGCCTCGTGGCATCTGCCGATGCCCAGAAAGCGCCTATCGTGCGCATGGCCGACCGCTGGGCGACCTGGATCGTCATCGGTGCGCTGAGCGCAGCGGCCCTCTCCTGGCTTGCTACCGGAGAGATCATCCGTGCGGTCACCGTGCTCGTCGTCTTCTGCCCCTACTCGCTCGTGCTTGCGACGCCCACTGCCGTCATGGCGGGAATCGGCAATGCCTCCCGGCATGGCTGCCTCGTGAAGGAGGGGGATGCCCTCGAGCGCCTGGCAGGCACCGGCTGCATCTGCTTCGACAAGACCGGGACCCTGACCTTCGGCAAGCCTGAGGTCGTCTCCGTCAAGGTGGCATCCAGCTGGCAGAAGAGGCTCTCGGAGGAGAAGCTTCTGGAACTGGTGGCCTCTGCCGAGAGCCTGAGCGAGCATCCGCTGGGACGTGCAATCGCCAAGAGCGCAGAGGGCATCTCTGCTCCAGAGGAGTTCGAGATGCTGCCAGGCCGGGGCATAAAGGCACGCATGGCTGGCCACCGGCTCCTTGCTGGCAATGAGGAGCTGCTGGCAGGCGAAGGCGTAGGGCTCGGCGAGGAAGCATACGCGCTGATGGGAAGCTCGCAGGCCTCAGGCCAGACGGTGGTGCTCGTCGCGCTCGATGGCAGCTGGGCGGGGCTTGTCGCTCTTGCAGATGAGCTGCGGCCTGATGTGGCGGCAGGCATACGTGCCCTTGAGGATGAAGGGATGGTGCCGGTCCTTCTGACGGGCGATGCGGAGCCTGCCGCCAGAAGCGTCGCCACCCGTCTCGGTATCGCTGAGGTGGTGGCTGGATGCCTGCCAGAGGACAAGCTTGGCTGCATTGCAGGCTTCGAGGACAAGGGCCGGCACGTCACGATGATCGGCGATGGGATCAACGATGCGCCGGCCCTCCGGCGTGCCTCTGTCGGCATCGCTATGGGGGCCGCCGGCTCCGATATCGCAGTCGAGGCGGCAGACATCGCACTGGTGCATGATGCGCTTTCGGAGCTTCCATTCTTGGTCGCGCTTTCACGCCATATGATGCGTGTCATCAAGGAGAACCTGACATTCTCGATGGTCCTGAATTTCGTGGCAGTCGCGCTTGCAATGGCTGGCGTCATGGGTCCTGTTGTGGGTGCGCTTGTGCACAACGCTGGCTTGGTCTTCGTGATCGTCCATTCCGCTTTCCTGCTGGGCTGGAGGGGAGCAGGCTATAAGACGGAAGGCTTCTCCTCTTTGGCGGACGTGCCGTCCGCATGCTGATAGCAGGATGCGGAGGTCATCCCGAAGTGAAGCCGCTTCCTGCGGAAGGGAGAAGGGGAGCGGGTTCATGTGCTTGGGAGGCTGTTTCCGTCCCATGAGGTGCTTGGAACAGGGGCACAGAGACTCTTTGCGAGGATCTAGGTGCTTGGATGAGAGCGAAGGTGCCCATCTGGAAACGTTTGTAAGATACAAAGTATTAAGATACAATCGATTAAGATAATAGTTTGTATCTTAAAATGCATTCTTTGTGGTATCGAGAGAGGAGCGAGGGACCGTGGGCAGATTTGTCGGCAGGACCAGGGAACTTGCAGCGCTGAGGCAGCATTATGCTACAGGCCGGTTCGAGATGGTTGTTGTCTATGGGAGGCGACGCCTGGGAAAGACCATGCTGCTTACCGAATTCTCCAAAGGAAAGCGCTGCCTCTTCTTCACAGCCACCGAGAAGTCCGACACAATCAATCTTGCGGAGTTTTCGAGGGCGGTTGCAGAGTTCTTTGCACTGCCGGGCATCACCTTCAGCTCCTGGATGGATGCGCTCCGTTTCGTGGCTGACCATGCCAGAGATGGATCAGAACCGCTTCTCTTCATCTTTGATGAATTCCCTTATGCAGCGAAGGCGAACCCTTCGCTTCCCTCGATGCTGCAGCAGCTTATTGACCGCAGGCTGGCTGATGCTGATATGACGCTCATCCTCTGCGGGAGCAATCAGGGTTTCATGGAAAGCGAGGTGCTGGGGGAGTCTAGCCCGCTCTATGGGCGTCGTACGGCGCAGATCGAGCTCCATCCCTTTGACTGCTTCGATGCCCACCTCATGCTTCCCTCAGCCGATGCGGAACAGGCAGTCACCTTCTATGCGACCTTCGGGGGTACTCCGTACTATCTGGCGCAGATTCGGCCAGACGAAAGCTACGCCGAAAATGTGGCGCGGCTCTTCTTCGATCCATCGGGCCTGCTCTATGCAGAGCCGCAGATGCTCATGCGCCAGGAGCTCATGGAGCCTGCGCTCTATATGTCCGTGCTTGATGCGATTGCATCAGGGGCAACGAAGCCGCAGGCGATTTCCGAGCGGTCGGGCGTGGCGAGGCAGTCTGTCGGCAGATATCTCAAGACGCTGGAATCGCTCATGCTCATCGAACGCAGGGTTCCTTTTGGAGAAAGTCTGGCACATTCCAGAAAGGGCATCTACCGTATCAAGGATCCATTCTTCGCGTTCTGGTATCGCTTCGTGAGCCCATATATCGCTGCGATTGAGACAGGCTCGGGCAGGGCTGCTGCAGGACAGCTTGTCGGAAGCCAGGCATTCGACACCTATGTCGGGGATCGATTCGAAGACGTGGCAATGCAGTGGGTGCAGCGCATGGGAGCAAGAGGGGAGCTTGGCTTCGCACCGGCAGTGTACGGCAAATGGTGGGGCACCGACCCCATCGTCCATGAGCAGGCCGATATCGATATTGTCGCAGCTGACGCGGAAAAGAGGCATCTCCTGCTCGGCGAATGCAAGTGGCGTGGCAGCTTCGACGAGACCCAGGCACTGCGCACGATTGAAAGGCGCAGCACCATCATCGCAGGAGATGCCCAGAAGCGCTATGCGCTGTTCACGAAGAGGAGCGTGAGCGCAGCTACGGCAAAGAAAGCGGAGTCCCGCATGGACCTTCTCCTCGTGGACGCGGAGCAGATGTTCGCTGGCGAGTGCCACAGCGCGTGACAGCAAGAGGGCATCAGGTTTCTGGCGCGGCATCGGCTGGGGCGCACTTCCCTCTGGGGAGGTGCGCCTCTTTTCATAGGGATAGATCCGGAGAGACGGATGCTCTGTTTAGACTAAATAAAAATAATTCTCAATAGATATTGACTAACGAGAATAGTTATTGATAATGAATATCAGTTCGAAACGAAAGACGCAGCGCAGCTGCACAACGAAAGGAGATGGGGCATGTCTCTCATCAACAAGGAAATCTCCGACTTCAGCGTCCAGGCGTATCAGGCAGGGGAGTTCAAGACCGTCACCAAGCAGGACGTTCTTGGCAAGTGGGCCCTGTTCTTCTTCTATCCGGCAGACTTCACCTTCGTCTGCCCGACCGAGCTCGAGGAGCTCGCAGAGAACTATGCAGACTTCCAGAAGGAAGGGTGCGAGGTCTACTCCGTGTCCTGCGACACCCACTTCGTCCACAAGGCATGGCACGACGAGTCCGAGCGCATCAGCAAGGTCACCTACCCGATGCTCGCAGATCCCGCCCATGTGCTTGCCCGCGACTTCGAGGTCCTGATCGAGGGCGACGGCCTCGCCGAGCGTGGCGCCTTCATCGTGGATCCGGATGGCAAGATCCAGGTCTACGAGGTGACGGCTGGCGGCATCGGCCGCAATGCGAAGGAGCTCCTGCGCCTTGTGCAGGCAGCGAAGTTCGTCCGCGAGCACGGCGACCAGGTCTGCCCTGCGAAATGGCAGCCAGGCGCCGAGACCCTGAAGCCGTCCCTCGATCTGGTGGGCCAGCTGTAGGAGAGAACGATCCGGAAGGGCCAGCAGTCGCTGGCCCTTCTTTGAGGCACGAAATATGGATGCGAAGGAGGCATGCCATGGGAACAGAGGAGATCTATGATGCGGTGATCGTCGGTGGCGGCCCTGCAGGATTGACGGCAGCGCTCTATCTGGCACGCGCCCGCTATAGGGTGCTGGTCGTCGAGCGCGAGCACTTCGGAGGGCAGATCACGATCACATCCGAAGTGGTGAACTATCCGGGCGTGCTCTCGGCATCCGGCACGAGCCTGACCGATACGATGCGCCGGCAGGCAGAGACCTTCGGAGCAGAGATGCTGCTCGCTGAAGTGCTCGATATCGACCTCTCCGGCGACGTGAAGAAGGTCCGCACGAGCAAGGGCACGATATCGGCTCTGGCTGTGCTCCTGGCGACGGGTGCCGCACCACGCCGTGCCGGCTTTGCGGGCGAAGAGGAGTTCCGAGGCCACGGTGTCGCCTACTGCGTGACCTGCGACGGCGAGTTCTTCTCGGGACGCGAGGTCTATGTGGTCGGTGGCGGATTCGCAGCGGCAGAGGAGGCGGTCTTCCTCACCCGCTATGCCTCGCATGTCACCGTGCTGGTTCGTGGGGATGACTTCAGCTGCGCGAAGGCGACAGCGGATGCCACGCGTGCCGATCCCAGCATCACCGTTATCACCGGATCGGAGCTCGTCTCGGTCGAAGGCGATTCCGTCGTGCGTGGCCTCACCTGGAAGGAGCGGGCGACCGATGAGATCCACAAGGTCGCATCTCAAGACGGCGGACCCATCGGCGTCTTCGTGTTCGTCGGCTACGCTCCGGCGACAGGGTTGGTGCAGGACCTCTGCGAGCTCGATTCCCAGGGCTATGTGATCACGGATGAGCACCAGATGACAACAGCTGATGGCCTCTTTGCAGCAGGCGATGTCTGCCAGAAGCGCCTGCGCCAGGTCGCGACGGCGGTGGGGGAGGGTGCTGCCACGGCGACCGAGATGGAGCGCTATCTCAAGGCAGCCCAGGAACGCACGGGAATCCATCCCATGCAGCCAGCAAGCCGGGTGAAGACACCTGCTGCCAGCCAGAAGCCGGAAGCTGCTGCCCCACAGCCGCAAGGGCCCTTCGACGATGCGATGCGCGCACAGCTCCAGACGGTCTTCTCCCGCATGGCTTCCCCGCTCGTCCTCGAGCTCCATCTCGATGGGGGAGACGTCTCGCAGGAGCTCCGTGGCTATATGGAAGCCCTGGCTGCAGAGACCGACAAGCTCACGGTCGAGATTTCAGATACGTCGGCAGACGATCCGGCCATGCTTCCGTACGTCTCAGTCGTTAAGGACGGCAAGCCCTGCGGCATCGCCTTCCACGGCGTGCCGGGCGGCCATGAGTTCACCTCATTCGTCCTCGGGCTCTACAATGCCGCGGGCCCAGGTCAGCCCATCGCAGAGAGCGACAGGGAGGCCATCGGGAAGATCGGGCGTCCCGTCAGCCTCAAGGTCCTGGTCGGCCTCTCCTGCACGATGTGCCCGGAGGTCGTCGTGGCCACGCAGCGCATCGCTGCCGGCAACAAGCAGGTCACGGCCGATGTCTTCAATGTGAACCGCTTCCCGGAGCTCAGGCAGGCCTACGACGTTATGTCCGTCCCCTGCCTTGTAATCGACGACGGAGGCAAGGAGCAGGTCACCTTCGGCAAGAAGGACCTCTCGCATATCCTTGAGCTCATCGGAGCATGAGGACAGAAGAGCATAGAGTTGCAGCTGAGGGAGGGCGTAAGCCCTCCCTCTCTTTGCGTCAGGCTTTCAGAGACAATGAAAATGCCGCGGTCTCTGCATGAGCCCGGGGCTTCAAAAAAGCTCTTGCTATGACAGGCACATCAGAAGGTGCAGCCGCCACCGATGGTGCAGTGGGCGCCTTCGGGCATCTCAGGGGCGCTGTCTTCGGCAGGCTCTGCAGCCTCGCCTTCCACGACATGCTCCTTCAGGTAATCAATGATGTCGCCGGACTCGTAGAGGGCTTTGCCGTCAATGAAGAGGCAGGGGACCTGACGCTTGCCGCCGACCTCGATCAGGTGCTCACGGTCCTCATCGGACTCGTCGATGTTGTGGAGCGGCAGGGTGATATCGTTCTCCTCCATGAAGGAGAGGACCTTGTGGCAGAAGGGGCAGGAGTTCTTGATGTAAAGCTCGAGATTCTGGGACATGGGTCAAACCTCGTTTCCTTGTTGTGGTCACTGTTCTCTCTATTCCCGTCTGCAGCAAATGCTACACAGCTGGTTCCATATTTCCAGCAGTTGTGGAGAAAATACATTGTGTGCAATATAAAACCGGGATTCCGGCATCGCCCATAACGGAGGGGGGTACGGTATACCCCGTCAAAGAGATGTCCATCCGTTAGGAGCTTTCCTCATGAAGAGCGCAGTGCGTTATTACTCCCGTTCCGGCAATACCCGCCTGGTCGCCGATGCTATCGCAGAGGAGCTCGGCGTCCCTGCCGTCTCGGTCGATGCGGCAGATGCAGGCCTCGAGGAGGATGTCGATGTGCTCTTTGCCGGCGGTGCCCTCTATGCCTATGGCCTCGACAAGCATCTGAGCTCCTGGTTCCGCAGCCTCGATGCCTCGAAGGTGAAGAAGGCCGTGCTTTTCTCGACGACCTGGCTCTCGAAGCACTCCTTCGACCTGATGCGAAAGGAGCTCGAGGCGAAGGGCATTCCGGTGGCCGCAGAGACCTTCTATGTGAAGAACAAGGCGGATGCCGCACAGCTCGCAGAGGCGAAATCCTTTGCTGCAAAGATGATGCAATAGAGGGGCAACATACAAGCGCTACCATTGCGGCACACCAGCAGATGATGCAGGAGGCAGCAGGCGCTGCCTCCTGTTTTGCGTGTCAGGAGGCCCGCCTATGGGAACCATTCGTCCTGCGACCATGGAAGATCTCGACCGTGCGATGGAGGTCTATGCTCTCGCCCAGCAGTTCATGGTGAAGACAGGGAATCCGAACCAGTGGCAGCCAGGCTTTCCGTACCGGAGCATGATCGAGCATGATATCGAGGAAGGCCATATGATGCTCTGGGTCGACGGAGAGGACGTGGCACAGGGCTGCTTCGCTTTCCTGCCGGGACCGGAGCATGACTACGACGAGATCTTCGAAGGGGCCTGGCCCGACGATGAACCCTACGATGTGGTGCATCGCGTTGCGACAGCCCAGCAGCACCGAGGCATTGGCGGCGCGATGATGGACTGGGCGCTTGCCCGGGCTGCTGCGGAGGGAAAGCCGCTCCGCATCGATACGCATCGCGACAACAAGCCGATGCAGAGCCTGATATTGAGCCGGGGCTTCAGCTACTGCGGCATCGTCCATATTCACCGCAATGGGGAGGAGCGTCTGGCCTACGCCCACGCCTGAGAGGGTGCTTCCTGAAGTCTCTTCACAGCTCGTGCACAGGTGTGTGCGCGATGTTGTGGAAGCGTGTCCCAAGCGTGGAGATGGACCCAACATGCAGGGGTCCGAGCTGGGATGGCGTCTACAGGGGGTATAGATGAAGCAGATGCAGAGCATGCATCAAAGCGGTATCTCCATAAGGCCTCTCAGCCCCCCTCTGAGAACAGCCTTGCCCCGGCGTCTTCCTCCTTTCTCTCGCCGGGGCATTTTCATGCCGAGGGAGCGTGCGGACGCTTCCTGAGCGCACGGAGCCGCTCCTTCATCTCATCAGAGATCCTGAAGCTCTCGATGGCCTTCTGTATCGCGATTTTCCTGACCTGGGGCGAAAGCGGGCCTTCTGCAATGAAGGGGAAGACGGACTCCTCCTGCGTCACCAGGGCCTCCGCCAGATACCAGCCAACCATCATCTGCACGTAGTAGCGCCCATCATCGGCCGCAGCAGCCCATGAGAGCTGCTCGGGCGCGAAATGCTCGGGCAGGAGGTCCCGCATCAGGATCGAGATGCCATAGCGCCGCGTGTATTCATGGTCTGATGCCATATAGCGCTGCGCAAGCGCGGAGAGCATGCCCGGATCTGCGCCCTTCAATGCCTTGGGCACGAGCGCATCGCAGACGCACCAGTTGTCCACATAGGGCAGGAGGCGGTCGAGCTCCTCGACGACGTGGGCAACGTCCTTCTCCTCGTTCAGCACGAAGGCATGGAGCAGGTATTCCTCATAGAAGCGGTGGGGGAGCTCGTTCAGGAAGGCAGCGCTGTCAGGGGACTTCAGGATCTCCTTTGCAAGCTTCCGGAGCTTCGGCACCCGCACGCCAAGCACGGTCGCAGGATCGGCCGTGGCCACGATGCAGGTGTTGAAGATGCGATACTTGTCATCCTTGTCGGCAAGCTCATGCAGCCGTGCCTCGATCCAGTCCATAGGGCGCTCCCATCCTGAGCTGCGTCAGTGCTGCAGCCTATGCTAGCCCGATGACAGAGGCAAAGAAAGATGGAGCCTGGGTCCGAGATGAATAAGTGACGAAACAAATAAAGTGCCAGGTTGCAACATTGATTACATGATTGTGCATCAAGCTTCTAACGGCCTCCTCCGAGAATGGGCGCATGCCAGCAGATGAGGCTGGAGGTCCAACGGAAAGAGGCATGCGATGAACCACGGAGATATCTCTTCAAGCGCGGATTGCGTCGGCGTTGCAGTCGTGAACTGGAAGATGCCACGGCTCCATGATCAGAAGGGCATCCTCGAGAACTGCGAGCATATCGCTTCCTACATCAAGGGCCTGAAGACCGGCCTTCCGGGCCTCGACCTCGTGGTCTTCCCTGAGTACTCCACTCACGGCATCATGTATGACTTCGACGAGATGATGGCGAACGCGACGACGGTCGATGGTCCCGAGGTTGCCATCTTCAAGAAGGCCTGCATCGAGAACCATGTCTGGGGCGTCTTCTCGCTCACGGGCGAGCGCCACGAGGAGCATCCGAAGAAGGTCCCCTACAACACCTTGATCCTCATCAACGACAAAGGCGAGATCGTCCAGAAGTACCGCAAGATCATCCCCTGGACGCCCATCGAGGGCTGGTATCCAGGAGACCGCACCTACGTGAGCGAAGGTCCCAAGGGCCTCAAGATTTCTCTCATCATCTGCGACGATGGCAACTATCCGGAGATCTGGCGCGACTGCGCGATGCGCGGAGCCGAGCTTGTGATCCGATGCCAGGGCTACATGTATCCGGCGAACCAGGAGGAGGTCAACGTCGTTCCTGTCATGGCATGGTGCAACAACGTCTATGCTGCCGTCGCCAATGCGTCGGGCTTCGATGGGGTCTACTCCTACTTCGGCCACAGCTCGATCTGCGGCTTCGATGGCCACATCCTTGGGATCACTGGCACCGAGGATTACAGCTACCAGTATGCACAGCTCTCCGTCTCTGCCATCCGCGATGCCCGTGCGAACTGGCAGTCCCAGAACCATCTCTACAAGCTCCTGCATCGTGGCTATACCGGCACGATCAATTCGGGGGAGGAGCGCTTTGGCGCGCCGGAGTGCCCGTTCGAGTTCTATCGCAGCTGGGTCGAGGATCCGGAAGGCACCCAGAAGAAGGTCGAGGGGATGACAAGAAGCCTGCCGGGCGTCAAATGGGCGCCGATCGAGGGCATCCCACACGAGGAATAGCCTCGTCTTGAGGGCGGATCTCTGCATCCTGCCTTCGCTCCAGCAGCCAGGCTAAAGAGGCAAAGGTCTTTATATCAGACAAACAGGGGCTCCGGCAGTGCTGTCGGAGACCCTGCCATGTGCATGGTGTTCGTCTAGGGGCGAGCAGGAATCTTCACTGTCACGATGTTTTCTGGTAGCGGCGATGCTTATCGTAGAGGAGAAAATCCAAGAGGCTGCTATCTGCGAAAGGGAAGCATGGCACGCTCTCGTGCCGTACAGAATGAGGGCCGTCGATCATAGCCGATGAAAATCCGGATCCGTATCGTTCATATCCGATAAACAACCGGATTCTTATCGGATATAGCCGATAACCAAAGGCATGCCTTGTGAATGCTTGGAATAATGCGCATCCGCGTGGGGCTGAAACTGATGCCAAAGACCATGCGATAAAGTGGAGGGCGCTGTGCAGAGCATGGCAACGTTCCTGGCATAGGCATGGGTGTGCTACGGCTCCAGGAATGGCAGATTGAGCACAGTGCCTTCGTCTCCAGCAGCAAAGCCGCTTCCGAGGATGGCATCTCCATCCTCTTCTTCGCCTTCAGGCCAGCTGCGCATCCGCCGGTCTGCCGCCTCCAAGCTGAAAGGTGCATACCCCTGGCTCTTTCCCCATCTCTTCATCGCAGCATGGTTGGGGTCCTCTGGGTTGGAGAGGGCGGCGAGGAAATGCTGGAAGCCGGCAGGGCCTCCCACATCCTCGGGAGGGGCATCGCCCACACCCTCGATGCAGCAGGGAAGATCGCCTTCCCAGCTCTCGTCGGTGCCGAGAAGCTCGATTGTGTGCTTCCATCCGTCGTACTCGTAGATGATAGGGCCTGCTGCGAAGCACTCCTCATCGAGCTCGAAGGTGGAGGCATCCTCGATTGTGCCGTCAGAGGCATCGGTGCCTGGCTCCTCTGCAACGGTGATGCTCTCTCCATTCCGCACGAGATGGAAGCTGAAGGCATGGTAGTCCCACCAGACGAAGGCCGCCTGCATCGCCTCGTGGAGCTCTTCGAATGTGATGCCTTGGGCGACGGCGATGGTGCGGGAGCAGGAGGATCCTCCAAGGTCGAGATCCACTTTCAGACAGAAGGCTGGCGTCTCTGCAATGGTCTGGGGCGTCTGGATCGGGGCATGCGGGATGCTTGTGCCGAGCATCGCATAGAGCTCAGATAGCGCCGCTGCCGAATGCGTCCCTTCTGGAGTGAGAAGGATGGTGCCGTGGTCCGTGCCGCTGTCTTGGATGAGGCCTTCGGCGGCAAGTGATGCGAGCATCTCATTGTCGAAGGACGGATCGGCTTCGAGCGTTCCCTCGTTGGGGCTAGGTGCGCCCTTTTCAGGTAGAGCCCGATCAGTGTGACATCATGCAGCAGCATCTGGCGTGCGTTGTCATTCATGGAAGAGCCTCCCTCAGCCCGTTTGCGCCTTATGGTATCGCCACAGCCAATCTTGCTCCATGCCTCCTGCAGTTCGGATCCTTTGCCATGTTCTGCAATGGCCGGAACGGCCGTTTTCAGAAAAGCTTTCTGACAGAAAGGGCTTCTTTCCTGAAAGTAATAATGGGTTAACATGCTCTGGTCTGTACCAGTGTATGTGAAAAGAGGTCATCAGTGGAAAGCCGGAAACGCAGGCTGAAGATTGCTGTCGATGCAGCCCTCGCGATCCTCCTTATTGCCAGCTTCATGACGGGACATGCCGATGTGCATCTCCATGCCGCCCTCGGACTGCTCTTCCTTGTCTGCATCATTGTCTACGCAATCATCAGCCATCAGAAGATCGTGCAGACCACCAAGCGGGTGGCCTCGAGCTCGATGAGGAAGGTGGCACGCATCGACTGCTGCCTGGGCCTTGCGATGGTCGTGCTCCTTGTCACCATCTTCTGGAGCGGTGCCTCCCTCATGCATGCCCGCATGGCAGAAGGCCTGGATTTCGATGCGGTGGCAGGAACCCCTTCCTTCATCGTGCATGTGTGCGGCTCGGCACTCTTCATCCTCTGTGCGCTGGCCCATGCCTGGATCAACCGCGAGAGGCTCGAGAAGCTCCTGCATCCAGAGAAGGGAGCTGCATAAGAGAGGCGGCACATCCTGAAGAGCGGGGCTCCGGCAAAAGCCTGCTGGAGTCCCGCTTGTCTTATGGGTGGATGCCAGCCGTCGAGTGCAGGACATCGCTTCTGCTGAAGGCCTCAGTCTTCAGGCACGGGCAGGATCTGTGCGATCCTGTCTTCGAGCGCGGCTATGAGATCGCGGGTCGTGGCGAGGACATGCTCGATATCGTCTGTGCTGGCAGCCTCCACATGGAAGCCGCAGGAGGCTGCGACTGGCACGCGGAACTTCGTGGCCAAGGCGGCAGCGATATCGTGGGCGGGCACCTCATCGCGATGGCAGGGGACTGCCAGGATGCTCACAGTCGCCGTCCGGTCATGCTCGGGCCGGGGGATTGCCTGCGCCGTGGCACCGAGATGGGCATAGGCTGGGGTATAGGCCGTGACCGTGATGCCGCGGGGCATTGCGACGGCGACTGCCTCGAGTGCAAAGGCCCCTTCGCCTGCCTGCACCTTGATGGTCTCGACCATGTTCCGCTCCTCTTCCGCATTGCCGTTCTCATCCATTGTATGGGCAGAGGGGCAGCTTTGCATACGCCCATTCCTACAGGCAGGTTTCCAGCTGCGCCACAGACGGGCTCCGTCGTGATAATGGAGGTCGACGGCAAGCATGAAGGAGCGATGCGATGGATGCAGCGGGATGGGAGCGGATCATCGGGCTCAGGCATTGGCTGCATGCGCATCCTGAGCTCTCGGGCCGGGAGACGAAGACCAAGGAGACGCTCGAGCAGCTGATCGCATCCGAGACAGGGTTGGACGTGATTGACCAGGGAGGCTGGTTTGCCTGCCGCTATGAGCCAGAGCAGGGAAGCGGGGAGCCACCGATTGCCTTCCGTGCGGATATGGATGCCCTGCCCATCCCAGAGACCATCGATCTTCCCTATGGCTCCAAGCATCCAGGTGTGGCGCACAAGTGCGGCCATGATGGGCACACAGCAGCGCTGGCGGCAGTTGCCCTGGATCTCGAGCAGGACAAGAAGATCTGCCGTCCGGTCTGTCTCGTCTTCCAGTCAGCGGAGGAGACAGGCAAAGGAGGCAGGGCCTGCGCCGAGTTCCTGGCAGATGGGGGCGTCTCTGAGGTCTATGCCTTCCACAACCTGAGCGGACATCCGGAAGGCTCCATCCTCGTGAGGGATGGCCTCACGCAGCCTGCATCGGTCGGGCTTGCTGTCTGGTTCTGCGGCCTCGAGGCCCATGCCGGGACGCCAGAGAATGGCAGGAATCCTGCCGGTGCCCTGGCCCGGATGGCGCTTGCTGCGGAAGAGATGGGGCATGCGGCAGGTTCCTCCCGCCTCATGCTCTCCACGATCGTCTCGATCAAGGAGGGGCAAAGGGATTTCGGCATCTCTCCGGGCACAGGCGAGATCTGCTTCACGCTGCGTGCAGGGGATGAGGAAGACCTTGCCTGGATGGAGCAGACCCTCAAGGACAAAGCCCAGGAACTTGGTCAGGAAGGCGGCTTTGCGGTCTCATTCAGCGAGGAGGATCCGTTCCCTGCAACGGTGAATGATGTCCGCTGCTCCGGACGGGTGCGCGCTGCTGCCCAGGCTCTCGGCATCCCGCTTGCGCCGCTGCCTTCCCCGTGGCGGCCATCTGAGGATTTTGGCTGGTATGCGAAGGCGATGCCCGGAGCGCTCTTCTATATCGGGAATGGGGAGGCATGGCCCGCCCCGCATCAGCCGGACTATGACTTCAATGACCGGATCCTGCCGGTGGCGCAGTCCATCTTCTTGAAGCTCGCAGAAGGGAAGGCCCTCTAGGCGTTCTGCTCCTGGTCGTGGAGATGCGTGGGATGGAGCAGCACGGCCAGGACGAGCACGAGCATGGTGCTCAGGGCAAATGAGGGTATGCCTTCCAGATGCATGCCGGGCAGATCCATGAAGGCGCCAGCCAGATAGGGGATCAGCCAGATCAGCCAGATGAGGATGCTCAGCTGATGGAGCATGCTCTGGGAATCCTTGCGCCGGAATGCCAGGGCAGCGGTTGCCCAGATGGCATGGAAGGCTGATACGGCAATCGTGATGACCGAGATCAGCACATGCATCGGCGAGGGGCCTTCCTGCCCCATGTCGCAGGCAGCCTGGATCAGGAGGAAGACGCCGGCGATGTTGGAGAGCAGGCTGCCCCAGAAGAGCAGGGCATGGCGCCACCTGAGCCTGCCTGTGCGCCTTTCAGAGAATACGCCCAGGTCATAGAGGACAAGGGCAAGCACGATTGCGATGCTTGCCGTAAAAGGCAGAGATCCCATCGGAGGTCCTTCCGCTCGCAGCCAGGGTGCCAAGACACTCCACGCTCCAGGTGACAGAAAAATCCCATGCAGAAACCTGCATGGGATTTACACTATATACCTTTTCTTCAAAGCTTAAACTACTTCCCCATCAATATGGCAGCAATTGAAAGAAAGGTAGGCAAGCGCGGACGGAAGCCATCAGAAGAGGACGCCGAGGACGATGAGGGCGAGGCAGAGGACAAGGACCATCCGGTCTGCGCCTTCCATCGGATAGCGCTTGTAGCTGCTCTCGCGGGTCCTCAGATAGAAGCCACGCTGCTCTGCTGCAAGGGCGGTCGCATCGGTCTTGCCGACCGAGCTCACGAGCAGGGGAACGCAGAGCGGAAGCATCAGCTGGAGCTTGCGGATGGGATTCTTCGTATCGTATTCCACGCCGCGGGCGCACTGGGCCTCCATGATGGAGTTCATCTCCTGGCTGAAGACCGGCACGAAGCGCAGGGCTGTCGTGAAGGTGAAGGCATAGCGGTAGGGGATATGGAGCACCTCGACGCAGGCATTGGCAAGATCGTTCAGCTTCGTGACCGAGAGCATCAAGATCAAGGGCAAAGCCACGCCGAGCAGGCGCAGGCAGGCCTTGGAGCCAGTGATGAGGCCCGTGTCCGTCATCCACCAGAGCACGACCGTCCCTTCGCGCACGAAGGCAGTCTGCAGGAGCAGCATCACGATCGCGATGGGGACGAGGAGCTTCAGGAGGGAGAGGAGCTTTCCTGCCGAATGGGCATAGAAGCCCAGGCAGAAGGTCAGGGCAAGCAGGCAGAAGAGCATCACATAGGTGCCGGACAGGAAGGTCGCCACGATGATGGCAGCAGCGATAGCGAGCTTCGTGACGGGGTTGAGCTTGTGGAGGAGGGTGTCTCCTGGCACGTAATCGATCACATTAACCACGACGGACCATCTCCTCGGTGAGGTCGACGATGCCCGAGACCTGGCTTATGCCATGGAAATCGGGGCTCACGGTCTGGGCAAGGGTCTGGGAGAGCTGCACGATCTGCGGCGCCTCGATGAAGGCGCGCTTCATGAGGGGAGCATCCAGGAACATGTCCAAGGTGGGGCCACGGTCGAGGATGTGTCCATTGGCCATCACCACGAGGCGCTCGGCGAAGTCGGAGACGACCTCCATATCATGGCAGACCATAATGACGGCACAGCCTCTGTTCGCCATCTCGCTGACCGTGTCCATCACGGTCATGCATTCACGGTAGTCGAGGCCTGAGGTCGGCTCATCGAGGAGCACCACATCAGGCTCCATCACCACGACGGAGGCAAGAGCGACAATCTGGCGCTGGCCTCGGGAGAGGGAGAAGGGCGCCTCATCCTCAGGAAGGCCGAAGCGCTCGATCACCCGCGCGGCACGGCGCCGTGCCTCCTCGCTATCGACCCCCTGGAGCTCGAGGCCAAAGGCGACCTCGTCGAGCACGGTGTCCTTGCAGAGCTGGTAGTCGGGGTTCTGGAAGAGGGTGGCGCAGTGCGCGGCGATGCGGCTGGTCGGCACCTCCTTCGTGCTGAGGCCGGAGATGCGCACCTCGCCTGAGGCAGGCTTCAGAAGGCCGTTCAGAAGCTTCGTGAGCGTCGTCTTGCCGGCACCGTTCTGGCCGACGATAGCGACCATCTCGCCGGGATAGACCTGCATCTCGAGGCCTTCGACGGCAGCTCCGCCATTCGGATACCGGAAGCTCACATCGCGCAGGCTCACGACGGGCTCGGAGCCTTCTGCATGGGGACGGGGAGCGACCTTGTGCTTCGATCCCTGGCGGAAGCTCTGGGCGCTCTCGGGTGAGAGGGGCTCTGCAGCAGAGCGGCCGATGAGGCGTTCCTCGATCGCTGCAGCCTCTTCGACTGTGAGACAGGGCTTGCCGGAAGGAAGATACCCATCATGGGCGAGGCTGTTGTAGACGCGGGCGACACGGGGAGAGTCGACGCCGATGGCGCGGAGCTCGCCTGCGTGGGCAAAGACCTCCCGCGGCGTACCATCGAGCAGGAGCTCGCCTTCATTCATCACCAGGATGCGGTCGCAGCAGCGGGAGAGCAGCGCCACCTTCTGTTCGATCACGACGACTGTGACGCCCTGGCGGCGGACCTCCTCGAGGGTGTCGAAGACGAGGTTCGAAGAGGCAGGGTCGAGGGCGGCGGTTGGCTCGTCGAGGACGAGCACCCGGGGCTTCAGGGCGAGGATGGCCGCAATTGCGACCTTCTGCTTCTGGCCGCCCGAGAGCGTCGCAATCTCACGGAAGCGCAGATCGGCGATGCCGACCGTCTCGAGGGCATCCTCCAGCCGTCCTTCGATCTCTGTGTGGGGGACGCCGAAGTTCTCGAGGCCGAAAAGCATCTCATCCTCGACGACGGAGGCGACCATCTGGGTGTCGATGTCCTGGAGGACCGACCCGACGATCTGGGAGATGTCGGTCAGGGTCACGTCGCAGGTATCCTTCCCATCGACGAGCGTCGCCCCATAGAGCGTGCCCTTGTAGTGATGGGGGATGGCTCCTGACATCACGGCAGCAAGCGTGGACTTGCCTGCGCCGGAAGGCCCGATGATGCCGACGAACTCGCCGGTGCCGATCTGGACCGTGATATGGGAGAGCGCCGGCTTGGGGGCTGGCGCCCCTTCCTCTGCGCTTCCTGTGTCATAGGTGAAGGAGACGTCCTGGATATCGATGATGGGCTGAGATGTTGTCGTGGGAGCCATGCTGCCCTTCCTTGTGAAGCCTACATATATATAAGATGCAGCGCTGGGCGCTGCCTGACGTGCAGGATGGGCCGCCGGCATCTGCCAGCGGCCCATCCAAGGCTTGCTGTGCGTCTTAGCGCTTCAGGGCCTTCTTCAGGGGGAAGTAGAGCGCCTGGACGACGATTGCGTTGAAGGCAGCGGTGCCGAGCACGAGCGGGATCTTCACGACCACGGTCGCGATGGCAGCGCCCATGATCACGTTGCCGGCAACAGCAAAGAGAAGGCCGGAGACGAGCGTCGTCACGAAGGTGGCGACGAGCGGGGTCACGTTCCTGCCGGCGACCTTCATGTCCGCACGGATGAGGGCGGCCATCACCAAGGCAGCGACAAGCTCAGTTGCGAAGTTGAGGCCCGGGATGGAGGTCGTGAACTGGATGACGGCAGCGGAGATCAGGCCGTAGATGGCTGCTTGGCCGAAGCTGGCACGGGTGAGGAGGATGGCAAGGGCATAGGAGGCGATGATGAACTGGGGCTTGATGCCGACCATTGCAAGCGAGTTGCCGACGGTGAGGTTCAGGATGAAGCCTGCGGCCAGAAGGACGGCCAGAAGGATGAGGGAGGTGACATCGGCGCCGGTGCGGCCGGATGCGGTGACGGTACGTGCCTGGGAGTTGGATTCTGCCATGATGAGCTCTTTCTCTTGATGGTTCCTGTGCTTGTCTTGCGGGACGGACGGTTCTGGATTTCTGCGCTTAGGCGGCAACCTTCAGCGCCTTGCAGATCGGGTAGTAGAGGGCCTGGACGAGGATCGCGTTGAAGACGGCGGTCGCGAAGACGACGGGGAGCATGGCGGCGGCGAGCTGGGCGGCGGCACCGACCATCGCGATGCGGATGAGCATGAAGATGACGCCAGAGACGACGGTCGTGACGAAGGTGCCGACAGCCGGCGTCGCCTTCCGGATGCTGCCCTTCATGCCGGCGGCGACGATGAGGGACATGAGCATTGCAGAGATGCCCTCAGCGGCGAAGTCGACGAAGGGGGCGGTCGTCGTGATCTGGATGACGGCAGCGGAGATGAGGCCGATGATCAGGGCCTGGCCGACGTTCGGACGGACGACGAGGATCGTGAGGCAGAAGGCGGAGATGATGAACTCCGGGGAGATCATGCCGCCGGAGACGGAGGAGATTGCCTTGCCGACCGTGAAGTTCAGGATGAAGCCCGCTGCAAGGAGGACGGCCAGAAGGACGAGGGCGCGGATATCGAGCTTGCCATGATCTTCGGAGGTGATGGTACGTGCCTGCTGCTGGGTTGCTGCTGCCATGATGGATCTTCCTTTCGGGTTGCTGGTGCAAGATGGGATGTCTGGAGACTGGACTGAAAACAAGAAGAGGGCCCCGGTCTGACCGGAGCCCTCTTCAGTGTGTGCGCATATGCAATGGAGCGCGAGAGACTCACGATAGACCGATCGTATTCACATCGCGCCACCACCAGTTCATGCTCATGTTGTTTGCGGTATGGGCGATGCGAGTCATCTCTGGGCGCTCCTTTCGAAATCACGTGTGCCCACCTCGTGGGCTGCTGCTTGATGCGCCCACTATAAGCCCGACCCCCAGAAAGATGCAAGCAGGGTTTTGTAAACGTTTTGTTGCGGCGCAGGCGAGCCGCCAGCGGGAAAAGGGAGGCTTTTGATGGTGGCGAGGCTGCATCCGTGCAGGATAGCGGGTATATCGCTCAAGAAGGAGCATGCAGATCGGGGAGGGCTGCGATGGAAGAGAAAATTGCGAGGCTTCTGGGCATGGTCCTTGCCCTCTACATCGGCGTCGATATCCTCTTCCAGATATGCGAGCAGCTGGGGACGCCAGAGCGCGCCGTGGCCTGCACGATCGGCATCGTCCTTATGGCTGCCCTGCCCTTCCTTGCCCAGCGCATCATGTTCGGGCCAGGCAGATGGATGGATGCAGGCGGTTGGACAACGCTCTGCTTCCTGCTCGTCTGCTTCGGCATCCCGCTTGCCCTCTTCGGGATGCAGGGAACGCTCGATGGGAACCAGGCGGCGGCCCTGGTGCTCCTGCCGGGCTGCGCCGTCTTCTTCATAGGGATGCGCGGCACATCCGCTCGTTAGGGACATGCCGCGCATCTGGGGACAGGGCGTGCTGTCTGGAACTTCTCAGTAGCCCATGAGCTGCAGGACGAACATGATCACGGTGAGGATCGTCACGACGATCACGATGAACCAGGTGAGGATGTTCCAGAGCTTCGAGTTCGCATGCTTTCCCATCACGTAGCGGTTCGAGGCGATGAGCACCATGCAGACCAGGAGGATCGGCAGGATCACGCCGTTGATGACCTGGGCGACCATCATGATGCCAAAGAGGTCCACATCCGGAATGCAGCAGATGGCTGCGGAGAGAATGGTGATGACGGTGATGATGCCGCGGTAGACGGGCGCCTCATGCCAGGTGCGGTCGCTTCCGCGCTCCCAGCCGAAGGCCTCGCAGACGGCGCTTGCCGTGATGCCCGGAAGCACGCAGGCAGCCAGGAAGGATGCACCGACGAGGCCGACTGCGAAGAGGGCGGATGCGTACTCCCCTGCGAGCGGCACGAGGGCCTGGGCGGCGGCCGCTGCCGTATCGACCTTGATGCCCGCTGGATAGAGGACAGCTCCTGTGGTCATGATGATGAACCAGGTGACGAGCTCTGCTGCGACAGCGCCTGAGACGTTGTCGGCACGCTGGGCGGGGATGTCTGTGGCATCGAGGTTCTTCTCCACGACATTGCTCGAGACCATGAAGATCATATAGGGCGAGATCGTGGTGCCGATGTTCGCGACGAGGAGCGAGACATAGGCGGGATCGCTCGAGATCTGAGGGATGACCGTGGCCGTAAGGGCTGCTCCCCAGTCAGGCTTTGCGAGGACGCCCGATACGATGTAGGTCAAAAACACGGCGGAGAGGGCGAGCAGGATCTTCTCGATCCTGCGGTACGATCCGCTCATGGTGAGCATCCAGCAGGCAAGCGCTGCGACGGGCACGCTGGCCAGGATCGGGACGCCGAAGAGCTGCATGCCCGAGGCGATGCCGGCGAACTCGGAGAGCGTGACCGCGAAGTTCGAGATGATGAGGGCGACCATCGCGAGAGCCGAGATGCGGACGCCGAACTGCTCGCGGATGAGGGAGGCGAAGCCCTTGCCGGTCGCGCATCCCATGCGGGCGGCGGTCTCCTGCACGACGATCAGGAGGATGCACATCAGGGGTACGGTCCAGAGCATGCCGAAGCCATAGCTCGCGCCGGTCGTCGAATAGGTGGCGATGCCGCCGGCGTCGTTGCCGGCGAAGGCGGTAAGGAGCCCGGGACCCATGGCAGAGAGGATCGCAAGCGCCCCTGCCTTCTTCGCCACATCGTGGCTCTTCCTGTCTTGCGGGGCAGAGGCCGTGCTGCCAGCCTTTGCCTGCGAAGAGGCGCTGGCCTGCGGTACTGCTGCAGGCTTCGGGGACTCTGGCCCCCGGTGACGGGGCGCCTCAGCTGGAGCTGAGGCGCCAAGAAGATGCTTGATCTCAGTCATTGTCCCCTCCTCAGAGCCCGAGGGTGCAGATGGTGATCGCCAGGAACAGGGCAAGCGCTATGAGCATATAGACCACGGCCAAGGTGGTGCCGGAGGTCTCGAGGTTCTTGGCATCGCGCCTGCGCACGATCTTGAGGGCGATGGGCGTCGTGGCAAAGCAGACGAGGGCGCTCAGGGCAGCAGCGCCGACACCCTGCAGGGTGACCTGCGCCGGAGCGTCGAGGACGCTCGTCAGGATGGAGCTTGAGAGCAGCGCCACGAAGACGGCGATGACAAAGCCGAGGCCTACGCCTTTGAGGACCATGCCGAAGGTGGAGGGGGCATCATCGTCGTCAGGATCGTACTCGAGGAAGTACTTCGCCACGAAGGCCGCTGCATCGTTTCCGGCAATCACGGCAACAGGCATGCAGAAGGCAGCGATCGCGATGTCGTACCAGGTGAGGGTGTTATGGAAGACGATGACCATGATCACGACGCCGAGCATCCAGACGAAGAACCAGGCCTCGTTGCGCATGAGCCAGGCGAGGTCTCCCGTCGTACGGCCTTCGGTCGAGGTGTCGTTGTGGCCGGCGCCTGCGATCTGGAGGTCCTCCTCGTGCTCCTCGTTCAGGACATCGAGGGCATCATCGACCGTGACATTGCCGAGCAGGTGTCCTTGGTCATCGACGACGGGCATCGCGAGCAGGTTGTACTTCGCGATATCCTCTGCGACATCCTCCTGGTCGTCGTCCGGACTTGCGCACTTGATGTCCTCGGTGGTCGCGATCTCCTTCAGGTGGTCGTCCTTGTCAGCGAGGACGAGCGCGTTCAGGGAGACGACGCCGGAGAGGCGGCCGTCAGCATCCTTGATGTAGATGTAGTGGACGGTCTCGAAGTCCTCATCGAGGCTGGAGAGTGCATCGACCGCATCGGCGACCGTGGCATTCTCGAAGAGCTCAACGACCTCTGATGTCATGATTCGGCCGGCCGTGTCCTCCTTGTAGCCCAGGAGCTGGCGGACAGCACGCTGCTCCTTCACGCCCATGAGGCGCAGGAGCTTCTCGGCCTTGTCGTAATCGAGCTCGCCGACGAGCTCTGCTGCATCGTCCGGGTCCATCTCGGAGAGCATCTGGGAGGCGTCGGTCTCGTTCATCGTGGACATGATGTCGGCGGCGATCGTGTCGTCGTCGAACTCTGCCATGGTGCCGGCCTTTTGTTCGGCATCGAGCTGGGCGAAGACCTGGCCACGCAGGCGCGGATCGAGGCGCTCGATGATGTCGGCGATGTCGGCAGGGTGCATATCGTCGAGGGTCTTGTGGCTGACCGAGAGCTTCACGTCGGAGAGGTCGCGGTCCAGGAGGTCCATATAGTTCCAGGCGATGATCTTCTCGGGGATCGTCTTGCCCATGGACTTGGCGACCTTGAGGACGAAGCGCTCGAGGCGCGGTGAGAGGGCGCGCAGCAGCCCGCGGATGCCGACCTCTGCGCCCAGAAGGCGCAGCTGTGTCGAGTTGGTGTCGGAGAGCTTGAGGTCATTGACGCGCACGACGCGGACGCCACGCGTATCGACGATCTGCTTGTTCAGGAGGTCGCGTGCGATCAGCACCTCATCAGGCTGGAGGTAGCTGAAGCGGATGTCGGTCTTCACGACCTTCAGGCGCACTTCGTTCTCGTTATACGTGTCGACATACTTGCGCCACGAGAGCATGAACGGAGTGCGGCTGGGGCCTTCGATTGCGAGCGAGGTGACGCGGGGGAACACTTCGCCCGTGGCAATGCCGAGGTCATTCACGCGGCCGATGTTCTCGCCTGTTGCGTCAAAGACCGGATTGCCCAGGAGTTGGGTGAGATAGATCATAGGGGCTCCTTGGATCTAGAAGGTTGTTCGGGGGTACCCCACGGCACCGCCATCCAGGAGCGCCGAGGGGTCATCGACTGTGAGGTCGAGGTTTCATCAATGACCCTTCCTATGAGATGAGTGTTTGACTTTGTTTCAGCTGGCAAGCGCCAGTTACATCCGCATTCTACTCGACGCAGGACCCCATTCGTGTCACAGTTCTTCAAAGTTGGTGTAAGAAACATCGTTTGCACGCATGAAAGACGAAACGATGTGGATGGGACCGGCTGGCCTTGCTCTGGCTTCAGGAGTTCCTCTATCGAGCATTCCAAGATCTTTGCCGGGGCGAGGAGGCTTCGCTTCTGGCCTGCGCGCGACCGATGCCCTTCCTGCGATGCCCATGCTGCTGGATCGAGCGCGGGGAGATGCACTTCAGCCTGGCAGAGGCCCTGCTGGGAGAATCTGCGCTGCCCGAGGTGCGATGCCGCCGCACATTGAAAATGCCTCCACCCTTCATGTTGCGCATTCGAAGCCGGTCGGCATTTCAGCAGCGCTGCCTGCTCCGAAATGGCGCTTTTCGGCTCTTTGGGCATGGAAAGGTTGAGATTCCCCTTACACTGGCGCTGTCGTTTCCGTTCCGAGGAGGTCCCCATGAAGCTCCATCGCTATTTTGCTTGCCTTACCGTCATCTGCATGGTGGCGACCATCATCACCGGCATGAACATGGGGAACGAGCGCTGAGGCTTGCCAGAGGCGGCAGATGGCCGTATGCTGTGAAGCCGTGAGGCCTGGTTGTGGGGCCTGAAAGAAAGGATTGAGCCTTGCGCATCTAGACACTGCTCAGATTCTGAGCATATGGGAAGCATCCAGGAGCACCTCTGTGCTCACGTCCCTGTGTCTGCGAGGTCCAATATGCAGCTTGCCCTTTCCCGGCTGAGCTTCAGCTATCCTTCGAGCGCGCACGCGCTCTTCGATCACATCGATATCACGTTCTCGCAAGGCTGGACAGGCCTTGTGGGAGATAACGGCTGCGGCAAGACGACGCTTGCCCGTCTCATTGCAGGCGAGCTTGAGCCCGCCTGTGGCTCGATTGCGCCGAGGCTTGTCGTGGCGCTCTGCCCGCAGGATGCAAGCGCCGAGCCGGAGGGCCTTGCAGACTTCGCGATGGACTGGAGCCCTGATGCCTTGGATGCCCGCCGCATGCTCGCAATCGACGAGGATTGGCTCTGGCGCTACGATACGCTCTCCTCGGGACAGCAGAAGCGGGTGCAGATTGCCTGCGCCTTGGCCAGACGTCCGGATGTCCTGATCCTCGATGAGCCGACGAACCATCTCGATGCCTCCTCGAGGGAGATCCTCGAGGAAGGGCTTTCCTCCTTCAGGGGGATAGGCCTCCTCATATCCCATGACCGGGCGCTGCTTGATGTCCTGGCCACGTCCTGTCTCTGCTTCGAGGCGGATGGGCTCCATATGCGGCCTGGCGGCTATGCGGCAGCGAAAGGGCAGCAGGAGCTCGAGGCGAAGTCTGCCCTGCGGGTCCGCGAAGAGGCCCGCGGGGAGCTCAGGCGGCTCTCACGGGAGCGGCAGGCACGCAAGGAAGAGGCGGCGCACCAGGAATGGCTTGGGAGCGGGAAACGCCTCGATGTGCATGACCACGATGGCAGGGAGAAGCTCATGCGCGCCCGGGTCTCCGGCAAGGATGGGATTGCTTCCCGGAAGATCTCCCAGCTCGACCAGCGCATCGGACGCCTCGAGCAGGATGCCACGTCCTCTCTTCCCCGAAGCTATGGGGGAGGCCTTCCCCAAGGAGGTGCCCGCTCGCGCAGGAACCTGGTCGCGCATCTGGCAGGGCAGACGCTTCCCTTCGGCGGGAGCGGCGAAGGGCTGCAGGTGCCCGAGCTCTTCGTCGGGCCGGATGACCATATCGCGGTGACAGGCCCGAATGGAAGCGGCAAGTCGACGTTGGTGCGGGCGCTTCTCGGGGGCGTTCCTGACGGCGTGAAGAGCGCCTATCTGCCGCAGGAGATATCCTCTTCTGGCAGGGAGCATCTGCTCGCCAAGATCCGGGGGCTCGACCGCGCTGAGCAGGGGAGACTCCTTTCTGCCGTCGCCCAGCTCGATGGCAGGCCCAAGGGCTTCCGGGAGGGCGACGATCCCTCACCCGGGGAGCTCAGAAAGCTTGCCCTGGCTGAGATGGCGCTCAGCCAGCCAGAACTCCTGATCCTCGATGAGCCGACGAACCATCTCGATATCCACGCAATCGAAGCCCTGGAGCAGTGGCTCTGCGCTTTCCCGGGTGCCTTCATCCTTGTCTCCCATGACCGGGAGCTTGTCCAGGCCTGCGCCACCACATGCTGGCGGACTGAGCCCCTTCCCTCAGGTGGAGCGCAGCTACGCCTGGCATGAGCATGCGACGCTCAGGGATGCGGCGATTCGGAAGCAGGGACATGGGGTAGAAGGGGCCTTAGTTCGGCATAAGGCCAGTTTCGTGCTGGCCAGTGAGGAGTAGCTATGTACAATTTCACCTTCCATGTACCGACGACAATCCATTTCGGCAAGGGCCAGATCTCCCATCTCTCCGAGCTTGCCGGATATGGCAAGAAGGTGCTGCTCTGCTACGGCGGAGGATCGATCAAGCGCAATGGCATCTACGATGAGGCGACGAAGATCCTGAAGGATGCCGGCATCGAGATCTTCGAGCTTGCAGGCGTCGAGCCGAATCCCCGCATCCAGACCGTGCGCCGCGGCGTCGAGCTCTGCCGCGAGAATGCAATCGATATGGTCCTCGCAATCGGCGGTGGCTCCACGATCGACTGCGCGAAGGTCGTCGCGGCTGGCGCGAAGTACGACGGGGATGCCTGGGATCTCGTGATCCATCCTGAGAAGATCCAGGCTGCGCTGCCGATCTTCTCGGTCCTGACGCTTTCTGCCACGGGCTCCGAGATGGATGCCTTCGCCGTGATTTCGGACATGACCAAGAACGAGAAGTGGGGCACCGCTGCAGAGTGCCTGAAGCCGACCATGTCCGTGATGGATCCGACCTACACCTTCACGGTCTCTGCCCGCCAGACGGCAGCTGGCACGGCCGACATGATGAGCCATACGTTCGAGAACTATTTCTCGATGGATGATGGGGCCTACGTGCAGAAGCGCATGGCTGAGGCCCTTCTCAAGACCATGATCCACTACGGCCCGATTGCCCTTGCAGAGCCGGACAACTACGATGCCCGTGCCAACCTGATGTGGGCGGCAAGCCATGCAATCAATGGCCTCGTCGGCGAGGGCTGCGCTCCTGCCTGGTGCGTGCACCCGATGGAGCATGAGCTCTCTGCCTTCTACGATATCACCCACGGCGAGGGCCTTGCGATCCTGACGCCTGCCTGGATGGAGCATGTGCTCTCCGACAAGACCGAGAAGCAGTTCGCGACCTACGGCCGCAATGTCTGGGGCCTCACCGGCACCGATGATGCGCCGGTCGCCCGCGAGGCCATTGCCCGCACCCGCGCCTTCTTCACCGAGACCATGCATATGCCGGCGACGCTCTCCGCTGTCGGCATCACCGACGAGGAGCATTTCGACGTAATGGCCCAGAAGGCATCAGATGGCTGCAAGGGCTCCTATGTGCCGCTCTCGAAGGACGACATTGTCGAGATCTACCGCGCTGCCAAGTAGGGACGCATCAAGAGCCAGATGGCAAGGATGGCCTGCAGCCGGCGCTGCAGGCCATCCTTCTTTTCATGGCTTTAGCCTGTGCCATGCGCAGCATGGCATAAAAAGCCACCCGCTCAG
>OMTG01000152.1 GCA_900313905.1 uncultured Actinomycetes bacterium
CTCCGATGAATGCCGTGCTCGACGATGAGGGAAAGCTCGCGGGGCTTCTCAAGGTAGAAGCACCGCCTGAGGGAGTGCATCTGAGTGGCGGTCAGCTCTATGCAGCTGACTACGACGTTAAGAACGGCCCCTGCACCGGCTGGCTCAGCCTGTCCACCGGCCAAGTGCATGGCTCCCGGGAGCTCTTCGAGAGCGTCACCCGTGTCGGCATCGACACCACCCGTACCGATGACCAGGATGATGCCTTCTTCAAGAAGGAATGCAAGGAGCTCTCCCCGTTGCTGCAGGAGCATGGTGGCGGGTTCGCTTGCTTTGCCGATATCGACCTCAAGGCCGTTCCGGATCTGGATTCTGGCCCGGAGACCCTTGATGGCAAAAGGAGCACCGTATTCATGGGGCAGGACAAGTCCACGTTCGCGGTGGAGTTTGCCCCCTGCTCCGAGAAGGTCTACGAGGCGCTGAAGGAGAGCGTATCTGGGCTGCTTCAGAGCGCTTTCAGCAAATGCCATGAGGAAGGCATGCCCACCCAGTTCTGGTATGCGCTGGGTGATGCGCTGGTGGAGCAGAGCCCTGAAGGCTTCTTCATTGCGGAGACGGACTATTTCCGTCATCTGGGCACCCATTACGAGAAGCGCAGCAACTTCAAGCAGGGGCTGTCCAAATCGGGCCTCTATCGCATCGTGCGCGGAGGATCCGTGTTCTATCGGGAACCCCGATTGGTGAAAGAGGACAGGAAAGAGCGCTGTGCCATTGTCGGCATGAACGAGCTGCTTCCTGTAAACGTGGAGGAGTGACGACCATGGAGAGCAAGTTCTATTATCTGAGCTGCCTTACGAATCTTCACGTCGGCAACGGCGCCGATAGCTTCGGGATCATCGACCGCGAGGTCGAGCGCGATTCCATAACGGGATATCCCATCATCCCGTCCTCTGGCCTCAAGGGGGCCTTCCGGAAGTATTTTGCGGAAGGCACGGGACGTGAGCTTGTGGATGCGCTCTTCGGGCCCCCTTCGGGTTCGGGTTCCATCAAGCCGGGCTCGATCAAGTTCATCTCAGGCCAGCTCCTGTTCCGTCCGGTGAGGGCATCGAAGGGCGCCTATGCATGCTACCAGTGCACCACCCTGACGGCGCTGCAGACGCTTGCCCGCGCACGTGTCGAGATCGCCCACGATCAGGCCATGCAGGCAGCTCTTGAAGGGGCCGCTCCCGAGCTGCGTACATGCTACGTCGGGGCCAGCCCCCAGGATGTGGAGGTGGAAGGCTTTGCAGCGCCCCATGCCACAGGGCATGAGAAGCTCGATGCATGCATCAATGGCCTTCTCTCCGATGCTGCGCCAGACGCTGCCTCGAGGAGCCTCACGAGTGGGGCGGTGCTCCTCAGCGAGGACGACAACCGTGCCATCCCGCTTCCTGTCATCGCACGCAACCAGCTGGACAACGGCATCAGCAAGAACCTCTGGTATGAGGAGTACGTGCCCCATGAGAGCGTCTTCTGGTTTGCCGTCCTTGGTCCCAAGGAGGACCTGGCGGACTTCGACAAGGTCGTGGCCGGTCATATCGTGCAGATCGGGGGCAATGCCACGATAGGTCGTGGCCTGTGCTTTGTTGTTCCCTTCGAAAAGAAGAACTAGGGGGCAGCCATGTCAAACGCAAGGATCGAGAGGATGATTCCGGCCGCACGGGATGCTGTCATCAATGCGGGAATCTCCAGCAATGGCGTCGTGAAGAAGGCTTTCCGCGGGCAGATCTCCTCATTTGGAGCCGCCATCACCATGGGGTCCCTTCTGCCTGCAGTCGCGTTCTTCAGCGACCAGGGCAAAGCAGAGGTCGACCGCTCCAAGCTCATGAAAGCCATCATGCTGGTCCTGCAGAAGGAAGATGGCCCTCTGGGCGATGCAGCCAAGAAGCACGAGAGCAATCCGCTTCTTGAGTTCTGCACGGAGGTGTGCAATCCGGCTCCTGCAGGTGATGGCGGGACAGACAAGATCAGCGCATCGCAGCTCCGCGAGGCTGTCATCGATGCTGCCATCGCTATCAAGCTTTCCCTGAACTACTTCAAGCTCGTCGATCTGGATAGCGGAGAAGGAGCGGCTTCGGACGATGAGAAGGAAGCGAGTCGCTCATGAGCAGGCATAAGAACAAAAGCAAGAAAGGAACTCCAAACAACAGCTATAGCAGCAACACACCCAAGAAAGGTGGCAATAATAGCTCCCAGGGCGGTCAGAAGGCCTCGAATGGTAGCAATGCAGCAGGGGACAGGAATATCCAGAGCAGCCAAAGCGCTGCAAATGACAACCATACCAATGACGCGCCTGAGACGACGGCCAGAGTCCCTCAAGGTGGTCAGAGGGTTCCGAATGACGTCCATCGTGATGGACCCCGCAATAATAATGGGAACAAGAATGCCCCCGTCAAGCCTCTGACGTTCAAAACGAAGAATCTTTCATGGGCGTACTACTCCGAGTATTACCAGGATGAGGATGGCACCTGGCTGGCGAACAGCGCAGACGGTGCGGCCATCAAGGGCCGCAATCTCAGCTTGCCAGAATGTGGAAGCAATATTCAGAAGAGCCTTGCGGCTGCCGCAGTTCATGAGGATCTGCTCAATGCGCTTCCTGGCTATGGAGCCTTCACGCTCAAGACCACCTATCAGGGATTGATAATGGGGACGGGCTATCTTCACGCCCATGGTACCAAGGACAAGGCGAAGGATAGTCAGAGCTCCCAGGATTCCGCATTTCGTGATGAGATAAAGCTCGGCTTCTCGTTTGATTACACAACGGGGCTTCCGTATCTTCCTGGCTCATCGGTGAAGGGCACGATCAGGTCGCTGTTTCCTTCAGGCGATTCAGGGGCCACAGATTCGCTCTTCTCGAACAAGTGCACCTTGGTCGGAGCGTTGCTGGCAAAGGCATCTGATGTCAAGCTCGCTATCGGTGACAAAGACGTGCTTGAGCTGAGACGTGCCCTGTTTGATTATGGAGCAACGTTCTTGGATGCATTTCCTTGCCCGGCTGACGAGAATTGCCCGGCTGACGAGAAGCCGATTCTGGCGCTTGATTACATAACCCCTCATCATGGGGACGAGGATATGGATGTCCTTGCTGATCCTGTGCCGCTCCAGATGCTGAAGGTGCGTGCAGGCGTGCCATTCGAGTTCCGCTTCGTCCTGCCGGACAGCGTGAAACTCCCTTCCGAGGCCACACTCGACCAAAAAGCATTGCTGGCATTCCTCAAGGAAGCCCTACTGTTCACAGGCGTGGGAGCCAAGACCAGCACGGGCTATGGCCGGCTGGCTGTTGATCAACGCAGAGCTTTATCAGTTGCATGGCTGAGATGACGCGGTCGCACGAAGCAGTCAAGCCCAGCCATGGTTCAGAATTGGAGATGTCGGATTGGGAATCGAGAAGAACGTCGAGGAATTTGACCCGCAAGACGAACGCGTCAGCTATCACACCTTCGTCTTTCCCTTTCGCTGGATTCCGAAGGAGGACCAGAGCGAAGCGGATGGCAACAAGAAGGCCGCTTCTGACCAAAGCTCCAGACTGGATACCAGAGGCGAGTTTGCAAGGTGCCTCAACAACCGCTTCAAGATGGTCGACACCACCTGGCTGGACTGCGACGGCAATGATGCAGACAGCAACTGGGATCAGGGATATGCCGTATACCAGTACTTCAATAGTGCTGCCAAGCGCCTCATCACCTGTGATTCGTCAAAAGCCCATGGTGAGAATGGCAAGATAGGCTCCGGGGACGATGCGGTGTGGAACTACCGGTTCGATCCGCCTGAGGGCGAGGGCAAGCTCAGCTATTACATCCGCTGCATCAAGAAGATGGAAGACCACTGCAGCAAGAACGGCCAGGACGATTGCGCCAAGGACAAGGATGAGGCTTGCACCAAGGAGACAGAGTACTTCCTCCCAGTACGCGCAATCTGGGTCAAGCTCTTCGATATGGGAATCGGGCTTCTGATATTCGAGCTGGAATACTGGGGCCACAAGAGGATCAAGTATCCCAAATGCATGAGCCTGAAGGCAGAGGATTCCGCCCAGCAGAAGAAGGATATCTCCTTCGAAGACGTGAGTGTCATCAATGAGCGCGGAAGGCGTGTGTTCCCTCCGTTTCTGACCGAGGTTGCAAATAACAGCGATGAAGGCAATGGGCTCTCCGCTGACGCGGTAGGTTTTGTGTGGGACCGCGGCGAATCGTGGGACTACTTCCGCGATAAGGTACCCAGCGAGAATAACACCTTCAGCAAGATTGACCTGCGCCAAGAGCGGAAGGGCTCCTACGAGCCTCTTGTCCCTGATTTCATCAGCTACTTCCTGACTGGCAGCTATCAGGGGAAAATCTATACGGCCGATGTGTTCGATAGCGATGGCAAGCTGGATGACAGGGTCAACAAAGCCGATGGCAAGACCCACTACGCTATAGAACCCATCATCGATGACCGTATGTTCACGATGTGCTACCTGGGGGACAAGAGCTTCTCCGACCGCGTCAAAGGCTATGAGACGCAGGGCTCGGGAAACTACGCATATCTGACGCTCCATGATGTGATGGAGGACCTCTATGCCTTCGGATTCGTCGATGAGCATGGGGACTGCAGCTGCAAGAATCGTGTGATGCTCAAGGACATGCTCCAGAAGCATGTCTATGCACGCTGGATAGATTATGGGACCATCAATGTCTCGAGCGAGTACTCCTTCATGTGTCTGTCGAATGGCATGCCGCCTTTTCTTACCAATCCATTCCTGACGCAGTACCAGCAGATGGTCTATATCGCGCTGGCGCAGCGGGCCTCGCTGCTCAGCCTCGAGAATCTTATCAGCCAATAAATCCCCCCTTGCAGTGAGCGGCTATCTTTCAGCAGTCGCCTGCCTCTGACCTGCGGCTCACGTTGTAGAAGTCGCGGTATCTGAGCGTTTTCGGGAAGCGCATTGCCCGGTCCAGCACCATGGCGGTCTTCTCCAGCTTGT
>OMTG01000029.1 GCA_900313905.1 uncultured Actinomycetes bacterium
ATGTGCTTCACGACCGACAGGTCATGGCTGATGAAGATATAGGAGAGGCCCATCTCGTGCTGGAGCTGCTCGAGCAGGTTGATGACCTTGGCCTGGACCGAGACATCGAGGGCCGATACCGGCTCGTCGCAGACGACGATCTCGGGCTCCAGGATGATGGCACGGGCGATGCCGATGCGCTGGCGCTGGCCGCCGGAGAACTCATGCGGATAGCGGTACTTGAAGGCCAGGTCGAGGCCGACCTCCTGCATGACCTCCTCGACGCGCGCATCGCGCTCCTTCTTCGTCTTGTAGGTATGAGCGATATCGATCGGCTCGGCGATGATGTCAGCGACTGTCATGCGCGGGTTGAGCGAGCTGTAGGGGTCCTGGAAGATGAGCTTCATCTTCTTGCGGGCCTGCGTCAGGGCATCGCCCTTGAGGGAGGTGAAGTCCTCCCCGTCGAGGATGACCTTGCCGGAGGTCGGCTCGGTCAGGCGCAGGATGCACTTGCCGGTCGTGGACTTGCCGCAGCCGGACTCGCCGACGATCGCGAAGGTCTCTCCGCGATGGAGCTCGAAGGAGACATCCTCCAGGGCATGGACCACCTTGTCCGAACGTCCGAAGACGCCATTCTTGATCGGGTAGCGCTTCGTGAGATGCTCGACCGAAAGAATGGTCTCATTCATCTGAGCGTCTTTTCCCATGGCCTACTCACCCCATTCCTTGCTGAACATCCAGCAGGCAGCCTTGTGGTACTCATCGCCGTCGATGGCCTCGAGCTTCGGGCACTTCTTGCGGCAGATATCCTTCGCATAGGGGCAGCGGGGATTGAAGGCGCAGCCTTCCGGCAGGTCGTTCAGCATGGGGACGTTGCCGGGGATGGCATAGAGCGTGTCGACGTCGTTATCGAGCGAGGGGATCGAGTTGATGAGGCCGACCGTATAGGGATGCTTCGGGTCCGTGAAGAGCGTCGCTGCCATCGTGTATTCCACGAGGTGTCCCGCATACATAACGATGACCCAGTCAGCCATCTCGGAGACGACGCCCATATCGTGGGTGATCAGCATGACGGCAGTGCCGAGCTCGGTCTTCATGCGGTCGATCAGCTGGAGGATCTGCGCCTGGATCGTCACGTCGAGGGCCGTCGTCGGCTCGTCGCAGATCAGGAGCGACGGCTGGCAGGCGAGTGCGATGGCGATCATGATGCGCTGGCGCATGCCGCCCGAAAGCTCATGCGGATAGCTCTTGAAGACCTTCTCAGGAGCAGGGATGCCAACAAGCTTGATCATATCGAGGGCGCGCTTGTCTGCCTCTTCCTTTGACATCCCCGGATTGTGGACGAGGATGCCTTCGCGGATCTGCTTCCCTGCCGTCATGACCGGGTTCAGTGACGTCATGGGCTCCTGGAAGATCATGCCGACCTTCGAGCCACGGTACTGGCGCATCTTGTCCTCGGAGACCTTCGTGAGGTCCTCGCCCTCGAGCATGATGGAGCCACCCGTGACCTTTGCCGGCGGCTGCGGCAGGAGGCCCATGATCGTGAGTGCCGTCATCGACTTGCCGCAGCCGGACTCGCCGACCACTGCAAGCGTCTCGCCCTTGCGCATGATGAAGCTGAGGTCCTGGATGGCGGGAAGGGCGCCGTCTTCGGTGAAGAGCGTGACGCATAGATCCTGGACATCGAGGAGGACATCCTTCTTCTTGCTTTCCTTCTGCTGCCGCTCGAGCTCCTCCGCATAGCGGCGCTCGGCTTCGGTGACAGCATGTACGGTATCAGTCATTATGCTCCTCCCCTACGAGCGCATCTTCGGATCGAGTGCATCGCGGAGTGCATCGCCAAAGAGGTTGAAGGCCATGACCGTGATGATGATGGCAATGCCAGGGATCACGGAGTAGTAGGTGTTGGACTGGATATAGGGCTGCGAGGCAGAGATCATCTGGCCCCAGCTCGCCATGGGCGGCTGGACGCCCAGGCCGAGGAAGGAAAGGGATGCCTCGCTCATGATGGCAGAGGGGATGCCGAGTGTGGCGGTCACGATCAGCGTGGAGACGCAGTTCGGCAGCAGGTGGCGGATGATGATGCGCCAGCGGGAGCCGCCGGAGAGGATGCATGACTGGATATACTCAGAGCCCTTGAGGCGCAGCACGTCGCCACGGACGAGGCGTGCGGTCGAGGTCCACATCAAGAGGCCCAATGCCACATAGAGGTTCGCCAAGCCCGGCCCCATCACGTACATGACGACAATGGCGAAGAGGAGGAACGGGAAGCTCGAGAAGACCTGGATGATGAAGGAGATCACGGCATCGACCCAGCCGCCGAAGTAGCCGGCACAGACACCGGCGAAGAAGCCGATGAGGGTCGCGATGAGCTGGGAGACCACGCCGACGGAGAGCGAGATGCGGCAGCCATAGATGACACGCGACAGGATGTCGCGGCCATACTCATCCGTGCCGAAGGGATGCTCTGCCGAAGGGGGCTTGAGCATGTTGGAAAGGGTCTGGGCATCAGGATCGTAGGGCGAGATCAAGGGTGCCAGGATCGCGATAGCGATGAGGACGACCACGATGCCAAGGCAGACCATGCCCAGCTTGTTCTTCTTCAGGATCTGCCAGGACACCGACCAGTACGTGGAGGCACGTTTCGACGCTGCCTTCGAGGATCCTGCCTTCTCGGCAGCCTTGAGATTGCCCTCGGCGATGCCATCGGCAATGCGCTCCGCATTCTGCGTGCGCTTATCGTTCTTGTCGCTGTTCAAGAGTGCCATTATTCAGCAGCCTCCCCTCCGAGACGGATGCGCGGATCGACCACGGCATACAGGATGTCGACAACCAGGTAGACCACGACGCATATGGCGGCAATGTACATGACGCCGCCCTGGATCAGCGGCAGGTCGCGCGCATTGATGGCATCAAGCAGGAGCTTGCCCATGCCTGGCAGCGCGAAGATGGACTCAATCAGGATGGAGCCCGTGAAGATGTCGCCGAGCTGGGTGCCGGCGATCGTGATGATCGGGATCAGGGCGTTGCGGAAGCCATGGCCCAAGATCACGGCCCACTTCTTCAGGCCCTTGGCCTCGGCCGTCCGCATATAGTCCTGGTTCAGGACTTCGAGCATCGATGTCCTCGTGACACGGGCAATCGATGCGGCGTAGCGCACGCCCAGGGCTATCGTGGGGAGGACGAAGGCAGCAGTGCTCTTCGTGCCCGACAGCGGGAACCATTTGAGGTTCAGGGCGAAGACGATCTGGAGGATGATGGCCACCCAGAAGGCCGGTGCCGAGATGCCGAAGATTGCGAGGCCCATGAGGATGCGGTCAAGCGCCTTGCCGTGGTTCACGGCAGCCAAGACGCCGAAGATGAGGCCAAGCGCCAGGGCAAAGAGATAGGCAAAGCCTGCCAGGCGTGCCGTGACGCCGAAGGCATTGCCCATCAGCACCGTCACCGACTTCTTCTGGGTGTAGGACGTGCCGAAGTCGCCTTGGAGCATGTTCGTGATCCAGCTTACATACTGCTCCCAGACCGGACGGTCCAGGCCCATCGAATGGCGGACCTGCTGGACGGTGTTCTCGTCAGCCATATCACCCATCATGATGCGGACCGGGTCGCCCGGCACGATGTTGAGGATGAAAAAGGTGATGGCCGAGATGCAGAGTATGACGCCCAGCGCCTGCAGGACCCTCTTCAGGAGATAGCCCTTCATCGCCGCTCCTTCCAATGCAATCACGCAATGCGTATCCATGAAAAGAGGAGCCGCCTTCGGCTGTTCCTGTTTTCGGGGCCGCGCATCGCTCTTTCTAAACGCCAGCGGGAGAATGCCTTGCGCAAGCATTCTCCCGTCTAGCATAGCCAATGAGAGTTTCTATCTCGTTGCCACATGGGGCAACGAGCACGCACATGCAGCCACGCTACGCCTCAGGGTTGTAGTCATCCTTCGTCGTATCGATATCCACATCGAACATGTGGTAGATCAGGTTGCCGACCTTTGCGTTCTTCACGTAGTCCTTGGCGACGAACGCGTTCTTCGGCCAGTACAGCGGCAGCGTTGCGTAGTCCTGGCGGGTCAGCAGGTCGTCTGCCTGCTTGTAGAGATCGGCACGCTCTGCAGAATCCTGGGAGACGCGGGCACGGCTCACGAGGTCGTCGAAGGTCGCGTTGTTGTAGAACGAGGACTTCTTGGCAGCGTTGGCGCTGTAGAAGTAGGTGTACATGTGGTTGTCGGCATCAGCGTAGAGCGGGAACCAGCCGAGCGCCGTGATCTGGAGGGAGCCGGCAGCCCAGTCAGAAGACCAGACGCCATTGTCCTCGACCTGGACGTCGAGCGTGACGCCAATCTGGCTCCACATGTCCTGGATTGCGACGAGCTGGCGCTGGTTGACGCCATTCCTGACCTTTGCGGTGAGGGTGAGGTTGGAGGCGCCTGCCTCGGAGAGGAGCTCCTTGGCTTTGTCCGGGTTGTACTCGAAGGCAGGAGCGGAGTCATCGTGGCCCGGGGTCTGGGGAGCAAGCCAGCCCGTGGCGACGGTGCCGGCGCCGGAGACGACATTGTCGACGATGGAGTCGCGGTCGATGCCGAGGGAGAGTGCCTGGCGGACACGGACATCGGTGAGGCCCATGCCATCGGACAGGTTCAGGTTCACGAACTGGACGCCAAGCGTCTCGTACTGGGTGATCAGCGGCGCGACCTCGGAGTCCTGCTGGTACTGCGTGAGCAGCTCTGCAGACAGGTCGCAGTAGTCGATGTCGCCGTTCTTGAAGGCCATGAGCTTGGTGTTGTTGTCGTCGTAGAAGACGTAGTGCAGCTCATCGAGGGCAGGCGTGCCGTCGTGGTAGTCGTCGAAGCGCTCCATGACGACCTCGGTCGTGTCATCGTTCGAGACGATCTTGTACTTGCCGGTACCGATGAAGTTCGTGCCGGTGCCCCAGGCGTCGCCAGCTGCCTCGCAGGCCTCATGCGGAAAGATCTGTGCATAGGAGATGCCGAGGTTGTTGATGAAGGTGACCATCGGCGAGGTCAAATGGAACGTGAAGTTGTAGTCATCCTCGCAGGTGATGCCCTCGTCGAGGTTGTCGCGCTCGCCAGCGAGCATCTCCTTGGCACCGACGATCAGGTCGTACATATAGGTGGACTTGGCGCCCGTGGCCGGATTCATCATGCGCTCGAAGGTGTACTTCACATCGGCAGAGGTGAGGTCGGAGCCGTCGTGGAACTTGACGCCCTCCTTGAGCTTGCAGTGCAGCGTCACGCCGTCAGATTCGAAGGTCGGAATCTCCTCGAGCAGGCACGGCACAAGCTCGTTGTCCTCGGTCCAGCGGAGCGGAGCCTCGCAGACGGACTCGGAGATGGCTGACTCCAGGGAGTTCGTGGACTTCTGCATGTCCAGGCCCTCCTTGGCGTTCGACTGGCCGAAGCGCAGGATCTTCTTGGTGGTGCCATCCGAGTTCTCGGAGCTTCCCGAGCCACCACAGGCAGCGAGGCCCAGTGCGGCGGCACTTGCGCCTGCTGCGGCAGTGCCCTTGATGAAATTGCGGCGTGTGACGTTCTTCATAGACAAACCCTTTCTTGTCTCCCCCGTATGTTGGCAGGCAGGCATCAGTGCGCTGTATTCAGCCTGAATGCAGCCTGTTCAGCTAAGCATGGGAGGATAGCATAGACGCCCAGCCATTGAAACGCCACATCTGGCACGTTTCGCTAGCTGTTACATTGGTATCAGATTCTGCACGACATGTATCTTAACTATGCATTGAGCCAGCGCTCATCAGATGCTTTCCTCATGGCTCGGACTGCCCCTCTATATGAGAAACGGCGGATGGTCCGCAAAAACCATCCGCCGTCTTCATTCAGCTATGGAACGAGCGCCTACTCGGCAGCCGGTGCCTCAGGAGCAGCCTCCTCAGACTCCTCCGGCTTCTCCAGCGGCTTGACCTCGACCTCGGTGCCCAGGGTCTCGGCCGCAGCCTTCATGGAGAGGGAGATGCG
>OMTG01000082.1 GCA_900313905.1 uncultured Actinomycetes bacterium
GACCCGACGGAAAGCGCCGCAGAAAAGAAGACTCCCGCTGCCTCTTCAGAGGTGAGAGAAAAGCTGAAACGGTGGTGCAAGAGACCACCAGCGTCGTGGCAACACGGCGGCTTGGCAAGCCCCTTCCGGAGCAAACGCAAATAGGAGCGCCATGGTGTGGCCCGCACCGCGCTCGGGTTGCGCGCTAGAGGGCGTCGGCAACGGCGTCAGTAGATAAATGATTGTCCACGACAGAACCCGGCTCATAGGTCCGCTTCGCATTTTCCGCGTTCTTTGGACGGACCGTGTGCGATTGCCGTCGAATTCATGGAGACAGGCTCGTATGGGCCAAACTTCCCGTAAATGGGACCGTTAAGCGTACAATAAGCGAATATTTGGTTGGAAAAGTCTCTGATGGACAAGGGAGAGCATCTATGGGAATGATCGACACCATCAAGGCGAAGGCCATTGGCGTAGCGGTCAACAAGGCATTCGATATGCTCTACGACGACTTTGATGGGAATCTCCCCAAGGTCGAGGGCATGATCAACAAGTTCGTGGGCTCGGGCGACAACATCAACGATGCCCAGCTCCGCCTCTTCAACATGGTCATGGGCTTCATGAAGGACCCGGACAACAACTGGCGCCGTCTCGTCGACAACGTTATCACCAACGTCGACAAGGAGGTTGCCCGCACCTTCGTAAACAACTTCTTCGTGAACTCCGTCACGATCGGCGGCTATCGCCAGCGCGAGATCAACCAGAAGGAGGGCTGCAACTGCCCGTGGGCCATCCTGATGGATCCGACCACGGCCTGCAACCTCCACTGCAACGGCTGCTGGGCTGCGAACTACACCGACTCCAAGCAGAAGAGCCTCACCTTCGAGGAGCTCGACTCGGTGATCACCCAGGGCGTCGACCTCGGCACCTATGTCTACCTCTTCACGGGCGGCGAGCCGACGCTGCGCAAGAAGGACATCATCAAGCTCTGCGAGAAGCATCCTGACTGCTACTTCAGCGCCTTCACGAATGGCACGCTCGTGGACGAGGAGTTTGCCGACGAGCTGCTCCGCGTCAAGAACTTCATGCCGGCCTTCTCGATCGAGGGCAACCGCGAGGCAACCGATTCCCGCCGTGGCCAGGGCACCTACGACAAGGTCGTCCACGCGATGGACCTGCTGCGCGAGCGCAGGCTCCCGTTCGGCGCCTCGATCTGCTACACGAGCCAGAACTATGACTCCGTGACCTCTGACGAGTACGTCCAGTTCCTCGTCGACAAGGGCGTGCTCTTCGCCTGGATCTTCACCTACATGCCGGTTGGCCTCGGCGCTCCTGTCGAGCTCCTCGCCACGGCTGAGCAGCGTGAGGGCATGTACCACAAGGTGCGCGACGACTGGCGCAAGAATGTGCCCATCTTCTTCGCCGACTTCTGGAACGACGGCGAGTACACGGGCGGCTGCATCGCTGGCGCCCGCCGCTACTTCCACATCAACGCTGGCGGCGACGCAGAGCCCTGCGCCTTCATCCACTACTCCGACTCCAACATCCGCGAGAAGTCCCTGCTCGAGTGCTACAAGAGCCCGCTGTTCAAGAGCTACCAGGAGCATCAGCCGTTCAACAGCAACATGCTGCGCCCCTGCCCGCTCCTCGACAACCCCGGAGCCCTCTCCGAGATGGTGCACGAGACCGGCGCGAAGTCGACCGACTACACGCATCCTGAGGACGTGGACGAGCTCGAGAGCAAGACGAAGGCTGCCGCTGAGCGCTGGGCCAAGGCTTCTGCCCCGATCTGGTCCGCAAGCCCGAAGGGCCGCCTCTCCGACCGCCTTGCGGCCGAGGGCAAGGATCCGAACAGCTGGATCGAGCCGAACGCATAGCAGCAGCTGGAAGCGTAGAATGGCAGGGCCGGTGCAGATGCATCGGCCCTGCTTTTTGCCAAGAATCTGAGGAGCGCACGTGGAGAGCTACCATACCCTGAAGGCGGGATCTTCCGCCACAGGCGAGTTCGTCGACCGGAAGAGCCGCTTTCTGGCAGAGATTCGCCCCGTTGGCTCCGAGGCGGAGGCCCAGGCCTTCATCGCCGAGGTGAAGGGGAGATACTACGATGCCCGCCACCATGTGCCTGCCTGGATCTTCGCCGATGGCAGGAAGCGCTGCTCGGATGACGGGGAGCCGCAGCGGACCGCAGGGATGCCGACGCTCGAGGTGCTCGAGGGGGCAGACCTGCGCGATGTGTGCTGCGTCGTGACGCGCTATTTCGGTGGCACGCTCCTGGGCCCGGGCGGGCTTGTGCGGGCCTATGCGCAAGCCACGCAGGCAGCGCTTGCCGATGCGGAAGAGCGTTCCCTGATCGTCGAGATGACGCTCGTGGTGCCGGTCGTGATCGGGCTTCCCTATAGCGCCTATGACCGCATCACGCGGATGCTCCAGGACTTCCATGGCACCGTGAAGGATACGGTCTTCGCTGAAGACGTGCAGGTCACGGCCTTCTTCCGGAGTGGTGACGAGATTCCCTTCATGGACGCCCTCGAGGAATATGCGAACGGGCAGAAGCTCGCCCGTGCGCTCGAGCCGCGCTTCGATGCGCTTTAGGGGCCTTGCCACTTAGCATAGCTATGCTTTAACTGAATAGTGAGTTGCCAGGTTGCTATGGTATATGCCTCATTTCACCTGCAAAAATGGATACCAGACACAATGGTTCCATAGCATGAGTGAATGAGAGGCATGCCATGTCCCATGAAAGGGGAGAGCGCTTCGGCGCCATATTGCCCATAGATCTTCTTCCTGATCCTGATGGACAGCTCGATCGTCTTCTCGAGCTCGCTCAGCATTGCGCGCGAGCTGGGGATGGACTCGGTCAGCATCTCGTGGGTCTCGACGACCTATTCGCTGACCTTCGGAAGCTTCCTGCTCCTGGGAGGCCGCTTGGGCGACCTTCTGGGCAGGAAGAGGATATTCCTCGCCGGGCTTGCCATCTTCACGATTGCCTCGACGCTCGTCGGATCGTCGGTCTCAGGGCCAATGATCATCGGCATGCGTGTCATCCAGGGCATCGGCTCCTCGATGCTCGCGCCCTCGACGCTGGCGCTCCTGATCGACCCCTATGAAGGGCAGCAGCGCAACCGCGCCATTGCCTATTACGGTGCCGTCGCTGGCATCGGCTCCTCCTTCAGCATGGTCGCAGGCGGCATCATCGCGGCCTATGCCTCCTGGCGCTACGGCTTCTACATCGATCTTCCCCTCGGCATCCTCCTGATCGTTCTGACGCTGCGCTTCGTGCCTGAAGGCCCCCAGAAGAGCGGCTCTATCGACTGGCTTGGTGCCACCCTTTCCATCATCGCCTTCGGCGGCCTGGTCTACGCTATCAACGGAGTGGCCTTCCGCGAGGCTGCGCTTGCCCTCGCTGTAGCTGCGCTGGCGCTCCTCGTGATCGTCGAGCTGCGCGCCAAGCTGCCGCTCATGCCGCTCCGCCTCTTTGCGAGTGCTGAGCGCACCTCTGCCTATCTCGGACGCTTCCTTATGATGGGGGCCTCGATATCGTACTTCTTCCTGATGCCGACCGCGATGCAGGAGATCTCCGACTTCACGCCGCTCGTCTCGGCCATCGCCTTCCTGCCGCTCACCCTCACCCAGTTCGCGGTGTCGCTTTCGGTCTCTGCCCTCACGAAGCGCTTCTCGAATGCCCGGGTGCTCGTGGCAGGCTGCGTGCTCGATGCGGCTGGGCTCGCCCTCGGCTGGCGGATGGGGCTCGCCTCGGGCTATGCGCTCGGCGTCGCCTTCCCGATGGTCCTCATCGGTGCGGGCCAGGCGCTGATCGTGAGCCCGCTCACGGTGGCAGGGGTCGCTGGCACCACGGAGGATATCGCAGGCGCCGCTTCGGGCGTCGTGAATGTCTTCCACCAGATTGGTGCTGCTGTGGGCCTGGCCGCTGTCTCAGGCTCTGTCGCGAGCCTGGATGCGGCTTGCCGCCATCGATGCGGCGCAGGCCCTGATGCTCGCGATGATCGTCTTGTGTGGCGTCTTTGCCGTGCTCATCTTCCTGAGCGAAGAGGGCATGCCTCTTGGAGGAAAGAAGGCCACAGATGTCCAGCAGTGAGCGGGAAAGGCATCCTGAAGGGGCGGAGGCAGGCACATCCCTTGCGTCCCTGCCCGAGACAATCGAGGCGCTCGATCCCACCTATGTGCTCCCTGCCCGGGAGCAGGGGCGTGTCCAGGTCCTCACCTACAGCAGCTATGACACGTTCTTCTGGGGCAATCCTGGGCACAGGCTGCAGAAGCGTGCCCTCGTATATCTGCCTTTCGGCTATGACCCGAAGGGCGCCTACGATGTCCTCTATCTGATGCATGGGGGATGGAGCGATGGGCGGACCTGGCTTCTGGGAGGCCCGGGACCGACCAGGGCGCCGTTTGGAGGCGTCCCGCCCCGCTGGTTCAAGGATGCCTTGGACCATCTGATCGAGGAGCGGCGCTGCCGTCCCCTGATCGTGGTCTGCCCGACCTGCTGCAACCGCTCGAAGTGCGACAGCGCCGACTTCTCGCTGGCAAGCCAGCTCGTGGGGCTCTGGCATCGGGAATTCGTGCAGTGCCTGATGCCGGCTGTAGAGTCGCGCTATGCGACCTATGCACGCACGGGATTCGAGAGCGACCTCAGGGCATCGCGCAATCACCGGGCCTTCGCAGGCTTCTCGATGGGGTCGGTCGCCTGCTGGCACATCTTCGAGCATTGCCTGGACTTTGTCCGCTGGTTCCTGCCGATGAGCGGCAACCGGGGAAGCGGTGTTGGCTGGGCCAGGAGGGCAGTCGAAGCCAATGGCATGGGAAAGGAGGACTTCACGATCCTCGCGACAACCGGCACCGATGACTTTGCGGCCTATGCCTTCGCCTCGGAGGTGGCCATGCTTGCAGAGAGGTGGCCGGAGCAGTTCAAGCTCGGCACGAATGTCTTCTTCCGCTATGGTGTGAGCAGGACGCATGAGATGGGTGCTGCCTTCGGATATGTGATAGCGAATCTTGCGTGGATCTTCCCCGCACAGAAGGAGTGAGCGCTATGGCATACACTGCCAGGACCAGGATCCGCGAGGTGAACGAAGACCCTGTCTTCAGGGGCGTGGGCGCCTCCATCTTCCCCCGTGACTCGTGGCATGTGCAGGGAGATACGCTGGGCACACTCGACCTTGCCTGGTACAGCTGCATCCGGCCGGAGATGACGGTGGAGATATGCAACTACCTCCACGACGAGGCGCTCTTGGGACGCACGATCTTTTACCCGATATACAGCACAGAAGAGATGGTAGAAGATCCGGACAAGCGGGGCTGTGGCCTCTTCTTCCGCGGGAAGGCGGGAGCTCCGACGGCTGTCTGCTGCGCCGGTGGCGGCTTTGCCTATGTCGCGGCCATACACGACGCGATGCCGCATGCGCTCACGCTCTCGGAGCGCGGCATCAATGCCTTTGCCCTGATCTACCGCCCCGGTGCCCAGACCGCCTGCGAGGACCTCTCACGGGCCTTGGCATTCCTCTTTGGCCATGCAGGGGGGCTCGGCATCTCGGTGGAGGGCTACTCGCTCTGGGGCGGCTCTGCGGGGGCCCGCATGGCTGCCTGGGTGGGAAGCCTTGGCACTGCTGCCTTCGGGGAGAAGGCACTGCCCCGTCCTGCCGCTGTCATCATGCAGTACACCGGCTACTCCGAGGTGCGCACGACAGATCCTGCCACCTATAGCTGTGTCGGCACGCAGGATGGGATTGCCAACTGGAGAACGATGGACAGGCGCATGAAGGCGCTCAGGAAGCTCGGGACGCCCGCCGAGATAGAGGTCTTCCCGGGCCTCCACCATGGATTCGGGCTCGGCACCGGCACCGTCGCCGAGGGCTGGCTCGACCGTGCCTGTGATTTCTGGCTGCAGCAGCGCGGGAGGCTCTGAGCTAGAAGGAGAGGCCCTGTCCCTTGAGCCAGGACTCAAGCTCGTCTGCGCCTACGAAGAGATGGGCATGCATGCCCGCTGCCGTGGCGCCCACGATATTGTCTTTGTTGTCGTCCGTGAAGGCGCAGGCTGCCAGGTCGAGCCAGAAGCGCTCGCAGAAACGGGTGTAGATGGCAGGATCGGGCTTCACCAGATGCTCGAAGGCAGATGCCATCCAGCCGTCGACTGCCTTGCGGCAGGGGATGCGGCTCATGATGCGGGGAAAGCGGACGCCGGCATTCGAGAGGACGTAGACGCCGTAGCCGGCCTCGTGGAGGCGGCAGGCAAGGTCGTTCGTCTCCTGGATCGGCGTGCGCTTCAGGTCCCATTCGGCAAGGGCCTTCTCGGCTGCGGGACCGAGGCGATCTGGCAGCTTCGACTGGGCGATCAGGAGGGCGGCCTCTTCCGAGATGGCGCCGGCATCCAGATAGGCCCATTCGAGGCTCGAGAAGAGGGCGGCATTCAAGGCCTGCGCATCCTCCTCGCTCTCCGTGAACATGCGGGAGAAGCCCAGGGCATCGAAATGCATGAGGACACCGCCGAGGTCGAACACCACATTCTCGATCATGCCAGATCCTTTCCTGATGCAGTCCACGTGCCTCATTGCGCATGTCCACTGTATACCAATGCGCCTGCCCAGATGAAGCTTGACGGGCAGCGGACTGGCGGCAGACAGCAGATGAAGATGGCTCGATGCAGAAGGAGCGGACCCCAGCTGTGTGCTGGAGCCCGCTCCCTGCTTTATGGAGATCTGTGCTAGATGCGCTTCTTGCTGAAGCCAGCAGCCAGGCCGCTCCACGGCGTGACATCTTCGGCGGGGAGCTCGTCCCACATCTTCAGCGTCTCGTCGTCCACGAACTCGCGGCGGACGATGACCTCGCCGCCGTAGAGGTGGAACCAGTCGGCAGAGGCGATGAGGTAGCCATCCTTGCCCTGGTCCTTGCCCCAGGAGTTCTCGATCCTCCAGGCCTTCGGGGTGCCGTCCTCCTCGAGCTCCACTCCTTGGAATGTCATCGCGTGCGTGAGGCTCGTCTCGCGCATATCGAGCATCGAGGCGCGGTCCATATCGAACTCGACGTCGAAGAGGCTGTCCATATCGACACCATCGGTCGAGAGGACATACTTGAAGTCCTCGATATGGCGCGGGAAGTTCTGCATGACATCGCAGGACATGCTGACGGGCACGCCCTCCTTGAGGCTCCTGATGGCGGCCTCGTCGAGGACCTCCGGCGCGACATTGAGCAGGCGGTTCGGCGTGCCGTCGATCACGGAGTCCGTGAGGGTCAGGTGGTAGACGTGGCCAAAGGGGCGGGTCGCACCTGGCATCGAGATGAGGTTCACATAGTCGGCAGGATCGAAGGGCACATAGTGCGCTGCGAACTCGCGTGGCGTGATGGCATGGTCGCGGAGGATCCGGACCGGCTTTGCCTCCTTCTCCTCATCGTCCTTCTGGCCAGCCTCCTTCGGTGCAGGCGTGACCTCGGAGATCTTGCTCTCCTCGGCCTGGCACTTCGGGCCGACAGCGACCTCGAGATCGAAGGTCTGGGGCGGCTCGCCGAGGCAGATGGCGAGGACGCGGTAGATCTCGTCGAGCATCTCGTCCTTCTGGGCGCGGAGCAGCTCCTCGTCGACGCCGTCAACGGCAGCCTTGCGAAGCACCGAAGCGTCGCGGTGCAGCAGGCGCTCGAGCTGGGCGTCCATCTCGGCAGAGCTCTTCGAGCAGGCAGTCTCGGGCATCGCATCCTTCGGGACCAGGCCATACTTCTGGATCAGGTTCATCGCGAAGGGGTAGTAGCCGCCGTCGCCCATCCCCTCCTCGAGGATGTAGCAGACCTCGCGGGAATCGAAGGGGAGGTCGCGGGTAGCGATGATGCGCTCGAGCATCGCGTTGGCCTTCTCGAGCTTGTCGTAGAACATGCCGAAGGCCTGGCTGAACTCGAAGGTGTCGACGTCCAGGTACTGCATCGTGGCATGGCGGGCCACATTGAAGGCGCTGAACATCCAGCAGCGGCCGCTCTGGCGCTGGTTGGTGATCTTGGCCGTCTTGGGGACGGAGATCCCGTAGGTGTCATGGTAGGTGCGCATGACCGACGTATCGCGGGCCGCCTGCATAACGTCAGTGGCGGTCACGGCGTTGCGCGCTATGCGGTTGGCACGGCTTGCGATGAAGTCAGCGCTCTCCTGCGCAGCCCAGTCGGGGTCTATTGCTTTGCCCATAGAAGAAAAACCACATCCTCTTTCTTGTTGGAAGCGGCCTCCCCGGGTGGGAGGCCGCCATCGTTCCTAGCGGGTGCGTGCGAGCGATCCCATGGGATCCCACGGCTCGAGGACCGTCGGCTCCTCGTGGTCGTAGATGTCGCGTTCGCTGTCCGTCAGATACTTCTTATCTACCACAACCTGGTAGACGTATTCATCGAACCAGGGGTCGGAGAGGGTATCGAAGCCCTCGCGGCCGTGGTCCTTGCCCCAGGAGTTCTCGACCTTCCACAGGGTCGGCCTTCCCTCGGCGTCGAGGTTCACGCCCTCGAGCACCATGGCATGGGTCATGAGGCTCTCGCCGTACTCGAGGCGCTCGGCCTTGTCCATGCAGGTCTCGATGGGGAAGCCGAAGAGCGTGTCCACATCGAGGGCACGGGTATCCATGATGCCCTCATCGCGGAGATAGCTCTGGGCGACGTCGCAGCCGAACCAGACCGGCAGGTCGTCCTTCAGCTGGGCGATAGCGACACGCTTGAGCTCATCGGGCGGCAGGTTGAGGTAGCGGACCCCGCCATCCTCGACCACGTTGCCGAGGCGGCTCACGGTATAGGTGTGCATGAAGGGCTTGTCCTCCGTGGGGGCGCTGATGAGGGAGATGTAGTCATCGAGCTCCATCCCCACAGCCTCAGAGAAGAACTCCTGCGGGGTGAAGTGCCCTGAGAGCGCAAGCTCGCCATCCTTGTTGCGCAGGCGCACGTCGAATTCGCGGGGCGGCTCGCCGAGGCAGGTCACGAGCAGGTGGTAGACGTCGTCGAGCATCTCCTTCTTCATCGATCTGAGGTCGTCTGCGCCGACGCCGGCTGCATAGGACTCGCGCAGGCGCTTGGCAGCGCCACGCAGGTACCTTGTCAGATAGGAGTCCATCTCGTGGGTGTTGGAGGAGCAGGCCGTCTCCGGCATGGCCTCCTTCGGCACGACGCCGTACTTCTTAACGAGGGACTTGAACATGTCCCACTGGCCACCGTCGCCGATCGGGTCCTGGAGCAGGTAGCTCACGAGGCGGCCCTTGAGGGGCTCATCCAGGGTATTGAGGATGTTCTCGAGGAACCAGTTGGACTTCTCGAGCTTGTCCCAGAAGAGCGGGTAGCACTGGGAGAGCTCGAAGGTCTTGAGGTCGTACTTCTTGATGATGCGGTAGCGCATCGTGTTGAGGCTTGCGAACATCCAGCAGCGGCCTGAGCGCTTCTGGTTCGTGCGGTCTCCCTGCTTGACCTCGATATCGAACGTCATTGTGTTGGCGGCGACGCCTTCCGGGGTGCGGGCGGCGGCGCGGATGCCGTTCGAGCTCACGGCATTCTTCGCGATCAGGTTCGCACGCTCGCCGGCGAAGACCTCGCTTGAGTGGCTGATGTCGTCTGCTGTGACGCAGCGCATGCTATCCATGTACAATCATCCTTTCCAAAAATGGCACCCTCTGAGCATATCAGAGTTGGCGCAGGCAATGGCCGCGAGGGAGATGCCTCAGAGCAGCTACACTGATGAGGATGAGATACCGACCAGGAAGGATCCTCCATGCCTTCATCCATCGACCCCGCATCGCTTCCTGCCTATGCCAAGGCTGTGCTCTCTGCCCTCGAAGAGGCAGGCTTCGAGGCATGGATCGTCGGCGGCTGGGTGCGCGATGCGCTTCGTGGAGATCCTGCCCACGATGTGGATATCACGACCATAGCTCCCTGGCAGACGACCGAGCGGGTGCTCGAGGCTGCCGGCATCGAGGTCCACGAGACGGGGACCGCGCATGGGACCGTCACGGCTGTCGTCTCAGGCAAGCCGATCGAATGCACGACCTATCGTGTGGAGGGCGCCTATTCCGATTTCCGCCACCCTGATTCCGTCGCCTTCGTGACTGACGTCCGCGAGGACCTTGCCCGCCGCGACTTCACGATCAATGCGATGGCATGGCACCCCACACGTGGCCTTCTCGATCCCTTCGGAGGGTCATCCGACCTTGCAGCAGGCATCGTGCGCTGCGTCGGAGACCCCAAGAGGCGCTTCGGCGAGGATGCGCTCAGGATCCTGCGGGCCATCCGCTTCGCTGCACGCTTCGGCTTTGCGACCGAGCCTGCAACGGAGGCTGCGCTTGCTTCGTGCGCTCCCGAGCTTGCCCATATCGCCCGCGAGCGCATCGGGCAGGAGCTCCAGGGCATCCTCGATTCGGGAAGGGCCGGATGGGCCCTTGAGGCAGAGCCTTCTGTTCTTGCGGCTGCCGTGCCCGAGCTTGCCTCCTTGAGCCAGAGGCAGTGGCGGGCAAGTGCATGCACGCTCGAGAGCGCAGAGGCCCTCTCAGGGGGCATGGCATCAGATCCCCTGCTGTGGGCTGCGCTCTTCTCTGCGGTGGCGCCGAAGGCGGCTGCGAAGGCAATGCGGAAGATGGCAAGAGGGACCGAGCTTGCCGGGCAGGTGGCAGTCCTTCTCGGGGAGCTGGCAGAGCTGAGGAAGGGGCATCCTGCCGCTTGGGATGAAGGCGCCGTCCATGCCCTTCTGGCCCGCCTCGAGCAGAAAGTGCCGCATGAGGGGCGCTCCCTCATCTTTGGCCTCGCGACGCTCGGACAGGCAGAGATCTGTGCAGCGGAGGCTGTGGGAGAGAAAGGCCCCTTCCCGGGGACGGATCGTGCCGCCTTTGATGTCATCCGCTCCCATGCCCGTCTCCTTATCGCGGAGCGGGCGCCGCTCAGGATCCAGGAGCTAGCGATTGCAGGCGCCGAGGTGATGGAGATAGGAGGCCTTGGTCCCGGCCCAGAGGTCGGCCAGGTCCTGAAAGAGCTCTTTGCCGACGTGCTTGCCGGCACGCTGCCGAATGAGGCAGATGCCCTGGCGAACGAGGTGGCGAAGCGCTGCAAGCGGTAGAAAGCAGGGGAGAGGGCTCCCGAGACAGCAAAAAGGCCAGGACATGCGTCCTGGCCTTCAATCATCTGGTAGCCCGTAGCAGATTCGAACTGCTGATCTCCGCCTGAAGAGGAAACCAGAGATCTCCTTGGCGGGGTCCCTGAGAGACCTTCCCAGGTCGGGGGTTCCGTATGGCTCTGCCTTGTCAACAGATGCACGTAAGACCGTCGGATGCTCCGGTGGCCAGCAGGTCGTGCAATTGAATCTCGCTGAATGCGATGATATAATAGATTACCCTTTGGGTAATCTAACTTTAAGGCAGGACAAGCTTGAAAGTTGTTTACGCATCGAAGAAGGTCGAAAAGCAATGCACTGATCCCAAGGTGGCAAAGAAGCTGTTCTCGGGAAATGACAAGCTGGCGGTAAGCCTCATCGCTCGGATCAACGCCCTCAAGCAGGCTGTCGTCCTCAAGGACATCATCGTCCAGCCGCCATTCCATTTCCACAAGCTGCTGAACAAGAATGGCAAGAATCTTGAAGGCCTCTTTGCCATCGACGTTAAGACGAGGCGAGATCCGTGGAGGGTGATCTTGCGGCCGCTCGACGAGAATGGCGAGCAGTTCGCATCATGCAACATAGACGAGATAGCAGGAATCGTGGAGATCGTCAGGATAGAAGAGGTGAGCAGGCACTATGAGTAACTATATCGAGTACAAGAATACCTTGGCATTCCATCCCGGCTACTACATTGAGGAGATTGTCGATGAAAGCGGCCTCACCCAGGCTGACTTCGCAAAGAGGCTGGGAACCACCCCCAAGAACCTGAGCTTGCTCATCAGAGGCAAGCAGAGGCTGTCTGTAGACATTGCCATGAAGCTGTCGAGGATGCTGGGAACGACTGTGCAATACTGGCTCAACCTGCAGGATGCCTACGATGTCGCTCTTGCGCAGATTGCATCCGAAAAAGAGCTTGAGCAGGAGAAGAGCATCCTGAAGACGCTGGGCTATGACTACTTCCGTGACAACTTCGGGCTGCCCGATCTTCCCAGACAGCTTGCCGAGCAGGTCGAGCAGGTCAGGTCCTTCCTCGGCGTCGCATCGCTCACCGTGCTCACGAAACGAGACATGGCAGTGAGCTTCAGGTCGTCCACAGGCGAGATGAGCGAGGCTGGCGTCGCCCGCGCCAACGCTATGGTCCAGATAGCCATCAACAATGCCATTGCCACCGAGGCTCCAAAATTCGATAAGAGGAAGTTCGAAGAGGCCATCGAGTTCGCCCTCACCCAGACGACGAATCACTCGGACTTCTATCCGCTGATCAAAGAGAGGTTCCTCGAAGCTGGCGTCATCCTCGTGATCCTGCCAAACCTGCCGGGCTCCAAGACAAACGGCGCGACAAAGAAGATAGGCGAGAGCGTGATGATGATGGTCAACGACCGGCGACTCTACGCAGACTCGTTCTGGTTCACGCTCCTGCACGAGGCCGGCCATGTCATCTACGGAGACTACGGCATCTCGTTTGATGACGACGATGGCGACGCCGAGCGAAAGGCAGACGAGTACGCAGAGAACAAGCTGATCGACCCACAGCTCTACCATTCCTTCGTACGCGCAAGCGGAGGGCAGTTCACTGCCTCTTCCATCGTCGCTTTTGCAAGTAGCATCGATCGCGACCCAGGAATTGTGCTGGGAAGGCTTGAGAATGACGGGTATCTCAGGCACGGAAATGGGATGCAGTCCCTGCGGTGCAGATACCATGTCTCTGTTGCATGAGGCGTGAGCCTGCTGCCAGCGAGATGCCCCGCCCGCCCAGCCGCGTATATTCACCATCTGCACACCCGAACGCGCTTGTGCCAACGGCTCCGATGGGGCCATGCTCTATGCCCACATCCGTGAGGACGGCAGGTTCGGGTATATCAGGGCGGCGAGGTGATTCGCTGCCGTGCATTCTCGAGGATGGCTGCATGCTCCTTGCTGCATTCACGCTGCCGGATATCGCGTGTGCATATCGGCAGAGAGGGGATGGCTTGCCTTTCGCACCAGTCGATGTCACGGACGCAGCAAAACTCAGAAGGACGGCTTAGAGTGCATAGGTCCGTCGAAGAACAGAGCCAAAACAAAACAGGCCAGAGCCGAAGCCCTAGCCTGCAAATTCTTGGTAGCCCGTAGCAGATTCGAACTGCTGATCTCCGCCTTGAGAGGGCGGCGTC
>OMTG01000019.1 GCA_900313905.1 uncultured Actinomycetes bacterium
GAATATTACCTTATCCCTGCCCATGTTAGGCAAGCATCGAGGTGACCCGCAGCATGCACAGAGAGCCTGTTTGCAGCACCTTTCCAAAGCATGCAAGGATCATGGCTCAGGAAAGTCCGGCTGGGCAACAGCTGAGCCATCCTGTCCATCGCCCTTGAAACTTCCTGGGTGCTCCTCCAGTCAGCCATGCCAGACTCCCCAAACCCGTATCCGACAGACCGACGCATCCCAACCAGTGGAATGTCCAGCCATTGCTGTTCGTGAGCAGCCAGGAGCCATTCTGGCATTTACGCATGCCTCAGCCGATGCTGCATCTAGCCATGCGTTGCAGAAAATGCCATTCCCAACACGCATCCCTTATTTGCCCTGCGATCAGATTGTCATCTTTCCTCCGATAAATGTGAGAGCCAGCCGATTATTCGCCCATAAAATGTGATAGGCATCAGCCTATTCGCTCTGTTTTTGTGATATCCGCAGGTGGTGGGCAGCATGAACTATATGAGGCGCAAGATCGACGATATCCTCCTGTCCTGGAAGCAGGAGGGTGCCACCCGCCCCCTCATCATCAAGGGAGCCCGCCAGATCGGCAAGACAGCAGCGATCGAGCGCTTTGCCCATGCGAACTACCAGCACGTCGTCGAGATCAACTTCGTGTCGGACCCCAAGTTCAAGGCCATCTGCGCCGATGGCTACAGCGCAGATGCCATCATCCGCAACATTTCCCTCTTGGAGCCTGGGTTCTCGTTTGTCCCAGGCGAGACGCTCATATTCTTCGATGGGATCCAGGACTTCCCCGACATTACGACATCGCTCAAATTCTTCTCCCTCGATGGGCGCTTCGATGTCATCTGCTCAGGGTCGCTTCTCGACATCGGCTACCGCAGGATCGAGAGCGTGAGCATCGGCTACAAGCTCGACTACGAGATGCATGGCATGGACTTCGAAGAGTTCCTCTGGGCCATTGGGAGATCGATGCTTGCCGATATCTCCTACGCCCATATGCAGGAGCTGAGTCCCTTCGCAGAAGTGGAGCTCCATCTTCTCCAGTCGCTCTATCTCGATTACTGCCTGCTCGGTGGCATGCCTGCCGTCGTCAGCCTCTACGCAGACACCGGAACCTTCAGTGGATCGCTTGCCCTGCAGCGGCAGCTCGTCCTCGACTACGAAGAGGACGTGCGCAAATATGCCGAAGGCCTCGATCAGGCACGGATACTCAATGTCCTGAAAGCCGTTCCTGTGCAGCTTGCCCGCGAGAACATGAAGTTCTAGATATCCAAAGTGGCACAGAGAGCCCGCTTCCGGGAATATCGTGGCTGCGTCGAATGGCTCGAAGAGGCAGGCATCGTGAATGTATGCCGCTGCCTTGAGCAGTGCCGCCTTCCGCTCAAAGGCAAGCAATGCAAGCGATACGGTCCTGAAGCTCTACTATGCGGATACCGGGCTTCTCCTTTCCCAGTACGACAACGAGGTGCAGGACGACTTCAGGGCAAGCCGCAGCCTCGATATCCTGAACGGTGCCTTGGCAGAGAACGCCGTGGCAGAAGCGCTCACCAAGAGCGGCTGCGATCTCTACTACTGGCACAGGAACAGCTCATCGCTCGAAGAGAGCTTCTTCCTGCGAACTGCGAATCTCCTGGCACCCATCGAAGTCAAGGCTGCCAGCAGCAAGTCGAAGTCGCTCCGTCAGCTCATCTCGAGCCCCGCGTATCCGGACATCAGGTTCGGCATCAGGCTTGCTGGCACAAATCTGGGATATTCGGACGGCATCTATACGTTTCCACGCTTCTGCGCATTTCTCCTCAGACGCTATCTGAAAGAGATGAGTCCGCAGCTTGAGGAGCAGCGGCTCAGTTAGCGCAAGCTCCTCTCGGAAATTGTGAGAATCGCTTGATTACTCGCTCCGATTTTGTGAGGATGAGCCGATTATTCACTCCATTTTTGTGATATCCGCAGGCAGTGCACCCCATAAGGGATTTGGAGCGAAAGGCTGCGATATCCACGGGAGCTGCCGGACCCTTTGCCCGACTTCAGGCCAGACAGCGCAGGCACGCGACGGAGGATGATGAAGATGCGGAGATCCGACTTGGGTGGATTGCAGCTGGACTTCCGAATGGGGGCTTGGGGTTTAGAATTCCCTTGCTCCTGAGGCCGGCCTTTCTGCTGTTTCGTGGTACTCCCGCTGCCGTCTTAGCCGCATCACGCTCCTGTAAACCTTAGTTGCTTTCCTTGGGGATAGGGCCCTTCTTTCGGGGAGCGTCATCACTCATCGAAGTCGATCTCGACTTCTGCGGCATTGTAGATATCGACCCGGTTCCGGATTTCGACGCGGTTGACGATCCAGCCTCGCAGCGAGCACCGCTGGATGAAGTCATCGATCCGGTTCACACCGTTGATCTCCTTCAACGTGATGACGGCACCGAACCTCATGCCACGCCCTGCTTTCCCGTCTCCTCGCTCTGTTGTCCGGATCTTGATGCCCCACATGCCGTTTCCATAGGCCTTCCGCTCGCGCACTCTCTGCGTGAATGCCTCTCCGATGTGCTTGACGTTGTCCCACTTGCGGTAGCTGCTGCGCGCAGCCCCCTCGGTGGTGAGGTATCCTTCCTCGCCTTGGCGGTTGTTGTCCAGCGGCTTCAGCTCCCCTTTGTCAGTGATGCGGCCGAGGTGGAGATCCATCTCCGTGCTGGTGTAGTCGACCCCTTGCCTCCTGTCGCATTCCGGGAAGTAGCAGAGCGTCGCACGTGCCACATAGGGGCACTTCCCTTTCGCTATGGGCACGGGTATGCCGTAGTTGTAGGTGAGATATTCATCTGCGGTCCCCGTAAGGAAGAACCGTATCTCATCGTTTTGCGCCTCTGCCACATCCTCGATCCTCTTCGGGACCTGGCCATATCCCCGCCATGGATCCGCCTCATAATTCCAGCCTGCAGCAGAATCGATAAGGAGCGCCTTCGCCACCTCCCGCGTGAGTCCCATCACCTGCATGAGATAGGCCATCTTGCGGGCAATCCAAGGGGCTGCGAATGATGTCCCCGAGCGGAAGGTCTCACCCGTCCCGACGCAGAGGTGCATGGGACGGTCGGCATCGCCGCCGACCGCACAGACATCCGGCTTCTTGAAGAAATCGAGGACCGGACCTCGGCGCGAGTAGCTTGCCGTCTTGCCCGAGAAGCTCGTCGCATTCACGACGAGCGAATTGATGGAGTCAGCCGGTGCGCCGATCCTGACCTGCTGCCGGTCTGGCGTCTGGTTCGTTCCGGAGACGACGAACACGATATCGTCGAACCTCGCCTGAAGCTCGTCGAGGATGGCCCCTTCCGGCGACACGGAGTTGCGCTCGATCTCGAGCATGGAGCCCTGCGATATGTTCCATACCTTGATGTCGCGGTTCTGCTCCACGATGTCCCTCACGGACCTCATGAATCCGAAGGCGCTCGAGCGTGTGCCCTTGGCGACGCCGAAGTGCCTCACACGGAAACGTCCGCACCCATCGTCCAGGTCAGGTTCGATGTTCGGCCCGTCCACGATGATGGACGTGACCGCCGTCCCATGGACCATATCAGCTGGCTCTGTCCCGATCGCCGCAGGAATCAGGTTGTGCGCCTCCACCCAGCCGGCAAAGTACACCCTGTCGTCGAAGGGCGTGTCGATGACGCCGATTATCGGCTCGTTGCCAGGAGCGGGGATGCTCGCAGTCTCGGGACTGTCGATAGCGAAGTCATCTGGCGTGAGGAGTGAAATATCCGATGTTGCCATCGACACGAGATAGGGATACCGCGAGACAAGCTTTGCATATTCTTCGTTATTGAGCCTCACAGCATTGCCGAGCACCCTGTCAGGGGTGAGCGGCAGGCCGAGATCCCGCAGGAATGACCGGAGATCGGAGTAGCCGACGTCGTAGATGCTGACGACCGCCCAATCATCGATCTTTCTCGCAGAGGTCTGCACGTCGAACCTTGCCACATAGAAGGCATCACGGACAATCTGGGCAAAGGCATTCCTGGTGATTCCTGCCTTGCCCCTCAGCGCTCCCGCGCCGAGGTTCGCCAGCGCCTCGTCGTCGATTGCCCCGCCGAAGCGCCCATCGACAATCTCCGCGCATGCCAAGAGGGCATCGGCGCTCTCTTCCAGCGCCTCCATTCCAACGCAATAGGTGATCACATGGTGCGTGGCCGGCCCCGACCCTTCGAATCTCGCTCCGACGATATGGTCGCTCGCATTGCCGTGGCCACCCAGAATCCTGCGGATGCGGTTGCTCTTCGCCACGATGGTCCGGTAGCAGGCACTCACAAGCGGGCTGAAGGGGACGCCCTGCCCTTCCCAGTAGACGCGTATCCTCTCCAGGTCGCTGGCAAGCGAGCGAAGCTTCTCCGACGTGACGCTCTGCCCTTTCGGCAGCTGGGGAGCGCCGGGCCTGCCAGCCTTGCCGTGCTGGAGCTGCCCTTTGAGCTCGAGAAGGCTATTCATCGGCCACCGCCTGCAGCTCGCGCGACACGGTGCTCCTTGGTATGCCGGAAAGCTTCTCTATCTCCCGCATCGTGAATCCCTGCCTCCGCAGGCCAGCGAGATTCTCCAGCGACATCCCAGGGCATGCCTGCCTGTAGAGCCTTCTGAGATAGTCATACGGGTCATCCGGGCTGCTGAATGCCAGTGCGCTCCTGAACATGTTCTGGAGCTCCCCCGGATAGGGAATCTCCTCCATCTGCTCCATGATCTTTCTGAACAGACGCATATCCCTTCCGGCGCCCTTGAATCTCGGCAGAAGGCCGTTGAGGAGCGCCTCTGCGATATCAAGCAGGTCCTCCCTCGTATAGCGGCTGAAGTCGATGATTGCGTCGAAGCGCCTCGACAGGGCTTTGTCCAGAGACTCATAGAGGTTCGTGGTCGCTATGAGGACGACCTGATCATTCATTGCGTCAAGCTCGCGGAGCAGCGCAGAGGTTGCCCTGCCCATCTCCCTCACGTCATGGGCATCGATGCGATCGAGCGCAAGCGCATCGATCTCATCGAAGAGCACTATCGCCTTCTCAGGGAAGCGCAGCGCATTGATCTCAGCGAAGAGATCTCCGATGTTCTTGGCAGTCTGTCCGAGCCTGCTGTCGATGACCATGTTGAAATCGACCATATAGAGGTCTCTGCCGACGATCCTAGCAATCTGCCGTGCAGTCTCGGTCTTGCCGGTCCCCGGAGGCCCCTGGAAGAGAAACTTGCTGACGCCAGCATTGTGGCCGATTGCGTTGCATATGCCGGTCACATCATTCGATATCGCTTCGGGAAGCGGCAAAGGGGCCGAGGACGGGTCGATCTTGCGGAAGTAGCCACCTTCCTGATCCGTCTGAGGCACGAAGGCATTCGCGTCCGAGATGAGCGCCATGATGTACTCGGCGAGCTGGTAGTCTCCGCTCGCATCGAATTCGTGCGCAATCTCGGCCGCCTCGCTGCGGAATGCAGATTCGTTATGCTCCATGTGGTATCTGATGAGGTTAATGACATCGCGCTTCTTCATAGCCGTCCCATCCTGGTGGCCAACAAGAGCAGTATAGGACAAATATTATTATTTTTGGGACAAACCTTCTCAATATAGATGGGCATGGACAGGTGTTCGCCCTCCCAGATCGCTGACACCAGCATTGCTGTGACCTGAAGCTGCAGCAGGGGCTGCCAGCCATGCGGCCAGCAGCCCCTGCCTGCGATGCCCTTCTCGGGGATGGCGCCTATCTCAGGTCGTTGTCCCGGTCATAGCGCTTGCCGCCCCAATAGACGCGGCTCGCGCGCTGGCACTTCTCGGGCAGCACCACGTCCTTCAGAGCCCACTTGCAGAACTCGTCGAAGCCGACGCGGTCCACGATGTAGCCGATGTGCTCCTTGCCTTCCGGCGCCCCTTCGTCGATGTACTCCTCGATGAAGGCATAGGTGTTCTTCACGATCTTCACGATCGATTCCTCATCCACCCAGCGAAGCCAATCCTCGGCGAGACGCGGATTCTGCTTGCCAGTGCGGCCCAGGATCTTGAGCCTGAAGTAGTGCTCTGAGCTCCTGGTCCAGGCCCTCGTGGGACAGTAGACCACGCAGACGCCGCAGCCGATGCAGCGATCCTCATTGCGGACGACCTTGCCGTTCACCATCTCGAGCGCCTTCACGGAGCGGCGGCGGCACCACTCGACACACTGGCCGCAGCCGATGCACCGCGCTGGGTCGTACTGCGGCTCCGTCATCCCTATCACGCCGAAGTCGTTCAGGGCCACATGGGCGCAATCATTCGAGCAGCCCGTGAAGGCGACCTTCACATGGCGATTGTTCGGGAAGATCTCGCGGTCCATGCGCTGGGCGAAGGCAGTCGTGTCATAGCAGCCGAAGGGGCAGAGGCGCTTGCCAGGGCAGGCGACGATATTACGGGTGCCGCTTGCCAGATAGCCGTCTGACGTATCTTTCTGGTTGATCTTCGTGTCCTCGATGATGAGCTGGAGCTTCTCGTTCACCTTCGGCATGTCCTCGAGCTTGATGCCCGGGATCTCCACGCCCTGGCGGTTCGTGAGGAAGATCTCTCCTGTGCCGAATTCCTCCGCAATCTCGACGATGCGGGCCATGCTCCTGGCGGAGATGAGGCCACCCGGCACACGGACACGGCTTGCGGTCTCGCCGCGGACCTTGCTGTATCGGAAGGCGTTCTTCTTGAGGGCCTTGACATTCACGTCCTGGATCATTGCGTCCTCCCCTAGTCCAGCATGTCTTTGCTGACGGTGTAGTTGAAGACCGGCCCATCGAGGCAGACATACTTGTCGCCGATGCGACAGTGCCCGCACTTGCCGAGCCCGCAGCACATGCGCCGCTCCTGGCTCACCCAGATGTTCTCCTCGGCAAAGCCCAGCTCGAGCAGGCCCCTGATCGAGAATCTCATCATCGGAGGAGGCCCGACGACGACTGCCTTGGCGCTCTTCACATCCTTCAAGGCAAGATCGGGGATGTACTTCGTGACAAGGCCGACCTTCCCCTCGTAGCCTTCAGGCGCTCCATCGACCGTGAGGATGAGGTCGAGCTTCTTGTCCCAACGTGCGAGGTCGTCGCGGAAGAGCATGTCGGAAGGGCTCTTGAAGCCGACGATCACGTGCTTGTCCTCGGGCGTCGCAGATGCAGCGAGGGCATCGATCACGCCGCGGACCGGGGAGACGCCGGTGCCACCTGCCACGACGACGCACTCGCCGTCGCAGTAGAGGCCCACATCGAAGCCATTGCCGAAGGGCCCACGCAGGAAGAGCTTCTGGCCGACATAGGTCTCGAAGACCTCGTTCGTGACCCTGCCGACGCGGCGAATCGTGAGGTCTACCGATTTGCCGGGCACGATGCCCGAGACCGAGATCGGCGCCTCGCCGAACTTCGGCATCGATACCTCGAAGAACTGTCCCGGCTTCACCGGTCCCTCGTATGCCATCCGGAAGGTGTACTCCTTCTGGGTATGGCGGACCACCTCGAGAATCGTGGAAGAGAAGGGGATGTAGGGATTGACCTTCGCATCGTTCACACGGTCGAAGGTCACGGTCTGGCTAGGCATTCTTGCGCTCCTCTCCCTCAGCGTCCTTCTCATAAGCCTTGCAGGCATCATTGAGCTTGTTCACGCAGGCCGCGAAGCTGATATACTCCGGGCACACATCGTCGCATCTGCCGCAGCCGACGCACATGTCGTACCCAAAGCGGCGCCTGAAGTCATAGACCTTGTGCAGGACCTTGAAGCGCATGCGGTCCCCCGCCTGCTTGCGGTAGGAGCCGCCTCCTGCGACATCGGTGTAGCCATTGATCATGCAGCTCGCCTGGACACGGCGGCGCTCGCCGACCTGCCCATTGTCCGTGTAATAGACATCCTGCATCGTGTAGCAGGTGCAGGTCGGACAGACGATATTGCAGCGCCCACAGGTGACGCAGCGGTTCGTATACTCGTTCCACATATCGGAGGAGTAGATCTCGTTCGGCACCGTCTCGGGACGGGTGACATGGACCTCGTTTTCCTCCACATGGGAGGGCGTCACCTCGCGCACCTCATCAGCTGCCTTCTCGAAGAGCGCGTCGAAGGAGGCATCTGCGACAGCGCAGGCAATCCCGTCGTCTGTGGGCTCTGCCGAGAAGAGCCAGCCTTCAGGGGCGATGTTCGAACCCATATCCACGCAGAAGCAGCTCTTGAAGGTGTGGGGGCAGCCGATCAGGGCGAAACGCACGTGGTCACGGATGCGCTTGTAGAAATAGTCCTCAGATGGCCCGTTATGAAGATAGATCTGATCGAGCCGCTTCACGGCATTGAGGTCGCAGGCACGCACGAAGACAATGATGTCGCGGGAATCCATATCCGCTTCCTTCACGGAATCCTCCGTGAAGTAGAAGAGCGTCTCCGAGAGCGGACTCAGCACCTCCTTGAAGGGATAGTCGGATTTCGCTTCCAGCTCGATCTCGGAGCCTGATGCCACATAGTCATACCGCACGACATCGGTGTCCGTGAACCGTCCCTCTCCAACCTTGAGGACAGGGGCAAAGATCCGGTATGTCTGGGACAGCTCCCGGATGACCTGATCGAACCCCTCCTCGCTCAGCACATACCCCACGCTGGGCTCCTCTCTCTTGCGCAGAAGGCAACGTCTTCTGCCTTGCCTGCGCACCCCTTCCCCAAAGGATGCTGCAGGGCATCGAAGCAGGCCACCCGCGCTCCCTCAGCGCACAAGACCTGCAGCCAGGCGTCTTCCGCCCAGCCAAAGATATGTTACTTCAGTAAAAGCACTTATCCTGCAGGAGATTGTCCAGATACGCCAACGGCCTTGTAGCGGGCACCTCGGATCATTGCATCCAATGCAGGACATAGAGAAAGCCGGGGCCGCCATCCTCTCGGACAGCGGTCCCGGCCTCATCTTGCATTGTCTATCTGAGCGCTACTGCACAGCCTCGCGGCCCTTGCGGAAGGCTTCGATGTTTGCTTCGATGGTCTTGGGCGGGACACGGCGCCTGATGGCAGATTCCCAGGCCTCCACCGAGAACGGCAGGACCGTCGAGAGGGCGCCGACCAGGACCACGTTCGTGGACTTGGGGCTTCCTGCAGCACGGGCGATCGTGCCTGCGGGGAGCTTCTTTGCATGCACGGCGTCGAGGCGTGCCTCCACGTCCTCCGGCATTGCGAAGGAACCGATAGCAACCGAGACCGGCACGATCGTCTCATCGTTCACGATCAGCGTGCCGTCCTCCTTCAGGTACTGCTGGGCACGGAGCGCCTCGATGGCCTCGAAGGCGACGATCACGTCAGCACATCCTGGATCGGCAACCATCGTGTTCACATGGTCGCCCATGCGAATGACGGTCGAGACGGAGCCACCGCGCTGGCTCATGCCATGGATCTCGGAGACCTTCACGTCGAGGCCTGCCTCAGCTGCTGTCATAGCGAGGATGTTGCCGGCGAGGATCGTGCCCTGGCCGCCGACGCCGACCAGAAGGACGGTCTTGGTGCCCTCGAGATGGACCCTTTCGCCTGTGAGCTCGACAGAGGAGCTCTTCTCGGATGCTGTTGCGTGTGGCATGCTACTCACCTCTCTTGATGCAGCCGAAGGGGCAGGACTGCACGCACTGGTTGCAGCCGATGCACTGGTTCACGTCGATCGTGGCAGAGCCATCGGCGGCCTTGCCAAGCGCCGGACAGCCAATCTGGATGCAGGTGCCGCACTTGCGGCATGCCTCGATGGTCGGTGCCTTGTGGGTCGAACGATCGATCAGGCGGCAGGGGGAGCGGAAGATGAGGACCGAGAGCTTGTCCGTGTGCTTCACCGCCGTGCGGAGCGCCTTGCGGATCGAGGCAGCATCCTGGGCATCGATTGTCTCCACCTCGTCCACGCCCATGGCGCGGCAGAGGGCCTCGAGATCGAGGTACTTCCCTTCGGGGACAGAAAGCGGGGAGACGCCCTGGGACTGCTCGGTGAGCGTCACGCCGTTCACCGGGTTGCCCTGCGCTCCCGTCATCGCCGTCGTGCGGTTGTCGAGGATGCAGAGCGTGCCCTTGCCGCCGTTGTAGATGGTACCCAAGAGGCTCGTAATGCCCGAATGGGCGAAGGTGGAGTCGCCAATCACGCCGACGACCGGACGCTTCGTGCGTTCGGAGACGCCTGCCAGCTCCATGCCATGGGCCATGGAAAGCGAGGCGCCCATATCGATCACGGAGTCAACAGCCTTGTAGGGGGCGACCGCGCCCAAGGTATAGCAGCCGATGTCGCCGGTCACGATTGCATGCATGCGATGGAGCTCCACGTAGACCAGGCGATGCGGGCAGCCTGCGCAGAATGCAGGGGGACGGCCCGGAAGGCCCTGGGCAGGGGCAGGGTGGGGCGGCTCGCCGACGCCGAAGGCAGCGCGGATGTGGGCCGGCATGATCTCGCCGCCACGGGGCAGAGGGCCTGCAGGCGGGATGGAGACCTCGACGCCCAAGGCACGGACATGGTCCGCAAAGTAGGTGCAGGTCTCCTCGACCACATAGAGCTTCTCGACCGAGGCCGCGAAGTCCTCGATCTTGTGCTGCGGCAGCGGCCAGCTGACGCCGAGCTTCAGGATGGACGCCTCGGGGAGCGCCTCCCTCACATGGTTGTAGAGGGCACCTGCGACGATCACGCCGATCTTCGTATCATGCATCTCGACGCGGTTGAGGTCGGTGTCTTCGGCCCAGGCCTTGAGGGCATCCTCGCGCTCATCAGTGACGGCACGGCGCTTCACCGCCATGGCCGGCATCATAACGTACTTCTCGGGATGGCTCTCATAGGCGCGCGGAGCGACTTCCGTTCGCTCCCCTGCGACCTCCACCATCGTCCTCGTGTGGGCGATGCGCATCGTCTCATGGAGCATCACGGGCGTATCGAACTTCTCGGAGATGTCGAAGGAGCGCTTCGCGAACTCGTAGGCCTCCTCGGAGTCCGAAGGATCGAGGCAGGGGATGCGGGCGAAGGCCGCATAGTTCCTCGAGTCCTGCTCGTTCTGCGAGCTGTAGCAGGAAGGGTCGTCTGCCACGAGCAGCACGAGACCGCCATTCACGCCGGTATTGGCGACGGACATGAAGGGGTCTGCTGCGACATTGAGGCCGACATGCTTCATCGCGGCGGCAGAGCGCACACCGCCCATCGCAGAGCCGATGCCCACCTCGAGCGCCACCTTCTCATTGGGCGCCCACTCGCAGTAGACATCCTCCTTCTTCACGAGGTTCTCGAGCATCTCGGTGGAAGGGGTGCCGGGGTATCCCACGCCGACGGCGCATCCTGCCTCCCAGAGGCCCTGGGCCACTGCCTCGTTGCCCGAGAGCAATTGCTTAGCCATTCTCTCTCCCTCTCACTTCAGTCCTCTAGGACTGGTTCTCATGATTCACGAGCTCGGAAGCGCCATAGCGCTTGCGGAGCAGCGGCTTCTCGATCTTGCCGGTCGCATTGCGCGGGACATCGGCGAAGATGATCTTGCGCGGACGCTTGTAGCGCGGAAGTCCCTGGCAGAAATCGGCGATATCCTGCTCGGTCGCCTTCGAGCCCGGCTTCAGCTCCACGATGGCGGCAGCGATCTCGCCCAGGCGCTCATCCGGAAGGCCGATGACGGCGACATCCTGGATGTCAGGGTCTGCGGACATGAAGTCCTCGATCTGGACCGGATAGAGGTTCTCGCCACCAGTGATGATGACATCCTTCTTGCGGTCCACGAGCCAGTAGAACCCATCCTCGTCCTGGCGCGCCATGTCGCCGGTGTGGAGCCAGCCATCCTGCAGCGCCTCGGCCGTGGCCTCGGGATCCTTGTAGTAGCACTCCATGAGGCCAGGGCCCTTCACGCAGAGCTCGCCGACCGCGCCCTGCTCGACCACATTCCCCTGCTCGTCCACGATCTTCGCTTCCCAGCGGTAGCCCGGGATGCCGATCGCTCCGACATGGTCGATGTTCTCGAGACCCAGATGCACGCATCCTGGCCCCGTCGACTCGGAGAGGCCGTAGTTCGTGTCGTACTGGTGATGCGGGAAGACCTGCTTCCAGCGCTTGATCAGGCTCTTGGGGACCGGCTGGGCACCGATGTGCATGAGGCGCCACTGGTCGAGCTTGTAGTCATTGAGGCTGACCGTGCCGTTCTCGATCGCAAGGAGGATGTCCTGCGCCCAGGGAACGAGCAGCCAGACGATCGTGCATTGCTCGGAGCTGATCGTGGAGAGGATCGACTTCGGCGAGACGCCACGAAGCAGCACGCCCCTGCCACCGACACAGAGCGAGCCCAGCCAGTGCATCATCGCGCCCGTGTGGTAGAGCGGCGGGATGCAGAGGAAGACATCGTCGTGCGTCGTCTTGTGGTGGACGACCTCCATCTCGGCTGCCTGGGTGAGGGAGCGGTGATGGTGGAGGATGGCCTTCGGGAAGCCGGTCGTGCCCGAGGAGTAGTAGATGGCTGCATCCTCATCCTCGGAGAGCGGGATCATCGGATCGTCGCTCGAGCAGAACATCGAGAGCTCGCGCTCGCTCTCGGCCCAGGTCGGGCAGTCGTCGCCGACATAGAAGAGCAGGCGCCCCTTCTGGATCTTCGGCACGATCTCCTCGACGCGGCCGATGAATTCAGGCCCGAAGACGAGGATCGTGGCATCAGACTTCTTGAGGCAGTACTCGATCTCATCCGACGCATAGCGGAAGTTCAAAGGCACGACCGTGGCACCGGTCTTGAGGACGCCGAAATAGAGCGGCAGCCACTCGATGCAGTTATAGAGCAAAAGGGCGACCTTATCGTCCTTGTGCACGCCACGGGAGAGCAGGAGGTTCGCGAAGCGGTTCGACTGCTCCTCGAAGACCTTCCAGGTCATCTCGCGGCGATAGGGATTGTCTTCGGTCGTCTCCACAAGCTCATACTCGCGCCATGTGACATGGCGGTTGTCCTGGATCTCGGGATTCACCTCGACGAGAGCGATCTCGTTGGGGTATGCAGCGGCATTGTGCCGCAGCATGTCTACAATAGTCAAAACGGCCCCTCCCCTTATGGAACCTCAAGGATGTGTGCGCTTCGTCTTGAGAAGCTGCACGCAATCAGTAAGGGTACCGTATTGGCGGACCACTTGGCCTGCTGAAAAGGCTGTCTGCAATGCTTCGTTAGCATAAGCGGCGCTGCAAGGGGTCCCGATGGCTTCCGCACACCGCCTCGTGCACCCAAAAACATGGTCTTGGCGTATGGACGCTGTTGAAATGGCACCAGCCAGGGAGCATGATTCCCTGCATCCGTGTTACTCTAGGATATGTCTGGACGCAAGATCCAGGCCCGCAAAGGACACCAGAAGGGAAACCTCTCCATGGGCAGCTTTCCGAAGACGCTCTCATATCGAATGTGCAGCTGCTAGCCCAAGCATCTGCAGCATCTGAAGCGGATTGCTGTCTGCAGCAATCCTGCATGAGAGAAACTGGAGTCGATTTCCATGCCTATCAACATTCCTGATGGCCTGCCTGCCAAGAAGATCCTGCACGACGAGCACATCTTCGCCCTCGAGGAGGAGGTGGCCTCTGCCCAGCAGATCAGGCCCCTGCGCGTCGTGCTGCTGAACCTCATGCCGACCAAGATCGAGACCGAGACGCAGATCCTGCGCCTCATCTCGAAGTCCCCGCTCCAGGTCAATCTCGACTTCATGCGCGTCTCCAGCCATGAGCCGACGCACTCGAAGGACCATCTCGTGAAGTTCTACGAGACTTTCGATACGCTGCGCTCCAACACCTACGATGGGCTGATCGTGACGGGCGCTCCGGTCGAGCATCTGGCTTTCGAGCAGGTGGACTACTGGGACGAGCTCTGCGAGATCTTCGATTGGGCCGATACCCAGGTGCTCTCCACGATGCACCTGTGCTGGGGAGCGATGGCGAAGCTCTACTACAAGTACGGCATCAACAAGATCGACCTGCCCGAGAAGCTTTTCGGCGTCTTCCCCCAGCGCCTCTGCGATGAGTACAACTTCCTGACGAACGGGTTCGACGACCTGCACTACATGCCCCATTCCCGCCATGCGATGCTCGACGAGGCAGAGCTCCGGAAGCACCCCGAGCTCCAGGTGCTCTCCGAGGGCATTACGAGCGGACCGGCCATCATCGCCACGAGGGATTTTCACGAGATCTATCTCACGGGCCACTTCGAGTATGGCAGGGACACCCTCGCCAACGAGTACTGGCGCGATGCGAATGCCGGAAAGCCCATCAAGCTGCCGGTCAACTATTTCCCGGGAGACGACCCGAACTACCAGCCACGCTTCACCTGGAGGGCCCATGCGAACCTCCTCTACCGCAACTGGCTGAACTGGGTCTACCAGATGACGCCCTATAGGCTCTCCGACATCCCGGAAACGGTCGCAGACCTCAAGCGCCATGCGCATCCCGGCACGGTCGACAAGTTCGAGGTGTAGGAGCCTGCCTTGCGGCATGCCTTCTGCATCCATATCATGAAGGAGTCCACTCAATGAAGCAGGCACGGCCCTATCCCAAAGCCATCATCACGAAGAAGGCTGCCCGGTCCCTCCAGGCCGGCCATCCCTGGGTCTTCGAAGGGGAAATCATCCGCCTCGAGCCTGATGCTGAGGGCAACGAGGTGGCAAATGGCGGGGTCGTCGATCTCTTCGAGGAGAAGGGCACCTGGCAGGGGGCAGGCCTCATCTCGATGCAGAGCAAGATACGCGTCCGCCTTCTGACCCGCAACGCGAATGACCGCATCGACGAGGGCTTCTGGAGAAGAAGGATCCTCTGGGCCTGGGAGATGCGCAAGACGACGATGGGGAGGCGTGCGCTTCCCGGATGCGAGCCAGACACCAACTGCTGCCGCATCCTCTTCAGCGAGGCTGACGGCACCCCGGGCCTCATCGTCGACCGCTACGAGGACGTTCTTGTGGCCCAGGTCGGCACCTTCGGCATGGAACGTCTGCGCCCCGTCATCTATCCCCTGCTCCTCGATGTGCTCAGAAACGATGGACAAAAGATCCGGGGCATCTACGAGCGTGCCGACTCCCCGTCGAGAAGGCTCGAGGGCCTCGATTTCTACAAGGGCTGGTGGCCAGAGCCTGGCATGGAGATGCCTTCCTCCGCCCGTGTCATGGCGCAGGAGAATGGCATCATCTACGACCTCGATATCGAGAACGGCCAGAAGACCGGCTTCTTCCTGGACCAGAAGTACAATCGCCGCGCTGTCCGCGAGCTCGCCCAGGGCAAGCGCGTCCTCGACTGCTTCTGCCATGTCGGGCCGTTTGGCCTCAACGCAGCAGCAGGAGGCGCCGAGTTCGTCCGCTGCGTCGATATCTCGGATACGGCCCTTGCCCTGGCAAAAGAGAATGCCCGACTGAACAAGCTCGATGTGGATGAGAACGGCAACCAGCGCATGGGATTCACCTGTGCCGATGTGGTCGACTACCTGCCTGAGCTTTCCCACAGCAAAGAGATGCTGAAGGCCGAAGGCGGTCCCTTCGACCTCATCGTCCTCGATCCTCCCGCCTTCACGAAGAGCAGGCAGGCCATCGCCCATGCGAAGAAGGGCTACGAGGAGATCAATGAGGCAGCGCTCCATCTGCTGCCCAGAGGCGGCTATCTTGCCACCTGCAGCTGCTCCCACTTCATGAGCACAGAGCTTCTGGAAGAGGCCATCGCCGAGGCAGCCCACAAGGCCAATGTCCAGCTGAAGCAGATAGAGCTTCGCCAGCAGGCACCGGACCACCCCATCGTCTGGGGCATCCCCGAGACCCACTACCTCGACTTCCTGACCTTCCAGGTCGTGTAAGACTAAATCCAAAGCGAATAGCCTGCAGGCACATGGAGCTTCTGGATGTCTCTCGTGACACCAGAGGCTTCATTCGTGCGCTGCTCATGTGAGGCCAGCAGCTCTGCAGCTTCTGGTTTTGCATGTCGCACGCCTCTATTCGGTTGCAGCTTTGTATGGGCCTCAGACTCGTGCACACGGCCGCCGATTGCGCAACAAACCTGAACGCTAACCAAAAGAGCCATTGACAGCCCCATTACAGTCAGCATTAGCCCTGAGTTCATCTGCAAGCCGTAGGGTTTTCAACAATGCAAGTCATTGATCTCCCCAACCTTGTAGATGGCCCCAATGGGGCTGCTGGCCTGCCGCCTCCGGACAGCCGCCTGCCCCTGCCTCTCCAGAAGGCCCGGGGGGTGTCGCTGCCGGAGGATGGTGGTCCGCGGGAAACGACTGATAGGGATGTGCCGCCCGGCATGCCGCGCGGCGGGGCAATGTGGGTGTCGCCCTCGCGGAGACGGTGGCCAGCCAGCCCAAGAGGAGGCT
>OMTG01000069.1 GCA_900313905.1 uncultured Actinomycetes bacterium
CCGGGCCTGCAGCCGGCAGTTTGAAAGCTGATGTCGCGAGGAGGCCGCCTATTCCCTAAGTTCTGAGCCATTTTCCGGGATCAGGCAGCATCCAGCTCATCCCCTTCCCTGACACCCTGAAAAAGCACGTCACGACCTACAAGGGAATCTATGTCACGGGCTGGATGGGATCTTTCGCTATGGAAGCCCAGCCATCGGTGATGGAGCTCCTCTATTACGCAGGGCTGGGAACGAAGAACGCCCAAGGGTTCGGCATGTTCGTTATCGATCGCCATCACCTGCACCAGAGATAGCAGCACATGCATCCGGTTCGGTGCAGGCCTCACCCCTTTGGGCATCTGTATGGCCGGAACTCTGTTCCCTTGATCACGAAGTCGCAGAAGCCGCGCACATCCTCCTGCATCAGCTGTCCATAGGATACCCTGCGGTCGCCTTCTGAATGATAGGATGCAAGCCTGCCTTGGAGCGCCTGGATGAAGACCCGCTTGCCGCTCTCATTCAGGTAGGTCCCGCCCTCATCGCTTGTGCAGAAGTCCCTTTCGCTGCTGATGGCCATCCTGTTGACCAGGGAGAATATCACCCTGTCAACCACGACCGGCTTGAACACATCGGCAAAGTCGAGATTGAGGCTGTACATGCGATCGTTGGTCGCGTGGACAATTCCGATCCTCGGATCGAGCGAGGTCTTCCAGATGAGCTGGAGGAACTTGTTGTACAGGACCGTGTTGCCAAAGCTGATGAGCGCATTGGCCGGATCTTCCGGCGGTCTGCGCGATCTCTTCGAGAAGTCAAAATCCGTGCCCAGCAGGATGTCGCTGAAGCACGCATAGTAGCGCTTGCGTGCCTGGGCTTCCAGTACCAGCAGCTCCCCTATCGAGCCTGCATGCGAGACAAGCTTCAAGATGGAGTCCAGATCCTCGATGGCATCTTTCAGTGCAGGTCGGTTGAGCTTGTAGCAGTAATGACGCAGGTTTGAGCGCATATTGCAGATGCCTGCGTCTTCCAAGGCACGCCCAGCCTCGAGCCTCCTGCTGTCATCGCAATAGAGCTGTGCCTGCTTCAGGAAGGTCGTGGCAAGCGAGCCGTTTCCTGCAGGAACATAGGTCCCTATCAGATTCCCATACCTGTCGCAGTAGGCAAGCCGGATGTTATGGAAGTTGATAGTAGCCAGAGCCGCAGGAGTGACCGTGACATTGCTATAGATGTTCAGCTGCTCTGTTGCCTCAGCGGGGATGGGCCTGCGCACATCATCCCCTTGGAACACCAGCGAGAAATCATCGCGGTTCAAGATTCCATCTTCCACGATGTGGATGTCTCCCAGATCCTGCCATCCAGCTATCGCAGACCTGTGCCAAGTACCATACTCCAGCATCCTGTCATAGTCATGGCGTCTGACCTTGATGGCGCCATCTTCACCTCGCACCAAGTCATAGCCAAGGATCCGCCGCGATATGGCTGGGTACACACCGCTCTTCTTAATGTTGAGGTGAAGCCTGTAGTCACGCCACAGCACTGCAGACATCGCTTCATAGATGAGATATGCATCCTCTTCGGACTTCGTATAGACATTGATGTTGTCAGCATAGCGAAGCCATGCCCATCCATCATCCTGCAACAGCTGGTCGAATGACTGAAGGTACAGATTGGCAAGCATCGGGCTGACAGCGCACCCCTGCAGCACGCCTCTTGTCAGCTGCGAAACAGTGCCAGCCTGCAGCACATCACGCTTGATGCAGCTTTCAAGCACGTGCAGGAGTGCAGGGTCCTGAATACGCTCACGGAGGAGGGCCATAAGCGGGGCATGAGGAATCCAGTCGAAATAGTCCTTCAGGTCCACTTCGCACAGCCATGCGTACCCTGCACCCACGAAATCCCTCGCAGCGACTGCCGCATCGAGCGCACCCTTCCCCTCCTGGAAGGCGAAGCTGTTTGGCAGGCAGAGGGCATCAAGCTCAGGCGCCAGCACCTGCTGCAGGAGCCGCTCCACGAAGCGGTCGAGCACATCGATGGACGAGATGAACCTATGTTTCCCCTTGGCGCTCACAATCTCATATTTGCTCACAACGCCGAAGCGATATTCGCAGCTCCGGAGCTGCTGGCAGATGCGCTGCCCATTCGCCTTCCAATAGGTGGGCAGGTCAGACACCCGCATGCCATCAGGGCCCTCGCCGTCACGCTTGCCAGCGAAATGATTGAGCGCCTTCTGCACGTTCTCCGCTGATATGACATCCTCGATAGTGAGCATGGTCGTTTCTCCTTGAAGAGCTCGCATGCAACTAGCTGGGGCTAGATGATGTTAGAAAGATCGCGGCACCGGCCGAGATCCTCCGTATATAGGTAGCGGGGCGATTCCAGCTCATAGATCCTGACCGAATCCTCATGTGCATCCATCACTTCGGCAAGATCCTTCTTCAGATTGTCGAGATCCCGCTCGGTCACCTTGCCCTGGAAGACCGACTCATGCACGTGGGTGAGATATCTGCGGCAGGTCTTCATCACCTTCCTGACGCGCCTCTTCCCCACATCATATGAGAGGACCACGAACATGCGATGGCTCCAATCGGCTAGACGGGCCTGCCGGCATGCTGCCCGTCGACCAAGCGGCAGGTATGACTTCATCGATGGCGCATCCCAGCCCCACGCATCGGCTGCATGCCGCAGGCATCGGGGCCGATGGGGGCTTGCAGGGGCCGAGCTTTGATCCCTGTGGTGCCACCTAACGCAACGGGTGCTCTACCAGCTTAGACCATAGGAGCTCGTCTCAATCCCTCTATAGGTAAGGTGCACACGCGAAAGCTGATTCTTACCAGGGCGCTCTCCTTGCAGTGTCTCAATCCCTCTATAGGTAAGGTGCACCCGGAAAGGAGATAGCTATGTCTATCTTCCCATCGTGTATGGTCTCAATCCCTCTATAGGTAAGGTGCACTGATTGGTAGCAGGAAACTTGTCTATCATGGCAAGGCAGTCTCAATCCCTCTATAGGTAAGGTGCACCTGGGAGGGCAGGATCTATTCCTTAGGTCCGGACGAAACGGCCCCGTCTCAATCCCTCTAAATGGCTCGGCACATAGAGCATAAGGCCACGAATTCCTGTCGGACCCATGCTGCA